>CAZRLE010000158.1:0-4685 GCA_964600705.1 uncultured Lachnoclostridium sp.
AATGGTTGTAAAATACATGAAATATATGGAAACATTGGAGTACTAAGAGGAAGAGAAAGAGGGAAATAATAACAGTCTATGGATAGAAATGCGATTATAACATTAGACAACGTAACAAAGACATACTCTGCAGGGGTTCCAGCCCTGCAGGGTGTGTCTTTGCAAATTGAAAAGGGCGAATTTGTATTTATTGTAGGTAACAGTGGTTCTGGTAAGTCTACTCTGATTAAGCTACTTTTAAAGGAGCTGGATCCGACTTCTGGAACCATTCGTGTTAATGGACAGGATTTGAATCGAATGAAGAGAAAACAGGTGGCGAAGTATCGCAGAGGACTTGGTGTAGTATTTCAGGACTTCCGTCTGTTAAAAGACCGCAATGTATTTGAGAACGTTGCATTTGCACAGCGAGTAATAGGAAAGAGTAATTATGTTATCAGAAGACAGGTGCCAGCCATGCTGTCTTTAATGGGATTGTCAGAAAAACTGATGGCATTTCCGGGACAGTTATCTGGTGGAGAACAGCAGCGAGTTGCCATTGCGAGAGCTTTGGTAAATAAGCCGGGAATTCTTTTAGCCGATGAGCCAACCGGTAATCTGGACCCTAAGAACTCATGGGAAATCATGGCACTTCTGGATGAAATCAATAAAAATGGAACTACCGTTGTTGTAGTTACACATAACCGTGAAATTGTAGATGCTATGCAAAAAAGGGTAATAACAATGAGAAACGGTCTGATTATCAGTGACGAACAAAAAGGTGGTTATGCATATGGAAAATTTTAGTTCACTTGGGTATAGTATCAAGCAGGGCTTGAAAAATATATATCACAACAGGATGTTTTCAATGGCTTCCATTGGAACTATTACGGCCTGTTTGTTTATGTTTGGTATTTTTTATTTTATTTTAAGTAACTTTCAGTTTATGATTCATAATGCAGAATCTTCTGTTGCAGTAACGGTATTTTTTGAAGAAGGAATCTCTTCATACCAGATAGAAGCAATCGGAGAACAGATTGGTGAAAGAGAAGAGGTTGCAAGCTATCGATTTATTTCTGCAGAAGAGGCATGGGAAAGCTTTAAGGAAGAAGTATTTAAGGGACAGACCGATTTGGAAGAATCCTTTGGAGATGATAATCCATTAGAGGATTCGGCATCTTATGAGATATATCTTAATGATATTTCCAAGCAGGTAAAGTTGGTGACTTATCTGGAGCAGTTAGATGGTGTGCGTCAGGTAAACAGTTCTGATACTACAGCCAGCAGTCTTACAAGCTTTAATGCCTTGGTGGCGTATATTTCTGCGGCAATTATTATTATTTTACTGGCAGTAGCGGTATTCTTAATCAGTACCACAGTTGCCATGGGAATTTCCGTGCGTAAAGATGAGATTTCCATTATGCGTCTGATTGGAGCGACTGATTTTATGATTCGTTCTCCATTTATCGTGGAAGGGATTGTCATTGGAATTATTGGAGCAGTAATTCCATTAGGTGTATTGTTTGTGATTTACAATCAGGTAATTGATTATATTATATCCAAGTTTAGTATTTTAAGTAATCTTCTGACCTTCTTAAGTGCGGGGGAAGTATTTAAAACTCTGATTCCGGTATCTTTGCTTTTAGGTATTGGAATTGGTTTTGTGGGAAGTTATCTGACCGTAAGAAAGCATTTGAATAAGGTATAAAGGAGGAAACCATGAAGCTTTACAAAGAGAACAATTACAAAAAGAAGCTGGCGTATTTATTAGTGGGAGTATTGCTTTGTGGCGTACTTGTGAGAGCATTTAATAAGAATGATGTGTCTGCATTCGTTCAGGCATCTTCCCTGACTGATAGTATCAATCAGGCAGAGCAGAATAAAAAGCAGTTAGAAGAAAAGAAGAAAGCCATGGAAAATAAATTGGCTGAATTGGAAAAGGAAAAAGATAACCTGCTTAATTATATTGAGAAACTGGATGAGCAGTTAAAACAGATTCAGACTGAAATGGAAGAACTGAATGAGAAGATTGAGAAGGTAAATAAGAAGCTTGTACAGGCGGAAAAGGACTTAGAGGAAGCCATTGCACAGGAAGAAAAGCAGTATAACTCCATGAAGCTTCGCATAAAGTATATGTATGAAAATGGTGATTCAGATTACATTGAATTACTCATGGAAGCAGAAAGTTTTGCTGACCTTTTAAATCGTACGGAATATATTGCAAAGATTTCAGAGTATGACAGGAAAAGCTACGAGAATTATAAGCTGTTAAAGCAGAAGGTAATCGATACCCAGAAGCAGTTAGAAGAGCGTAAGGCAGAATTAGATGCGTTGCAGGAAGAGCTGGCTTACGAAGAAGAAACCATCAATCGTATTCATTCCCAGAAGTCGGCACAGGTTGCTCGATACGAGGAAAATATCGATGAGGCAGATGCACAGGTGGCAGCTTATAAGAAGAAAATTGATGCAGAAGAAGAGCGAATTGAACAGCTTTTAGAGGAAGAACGAAAGCGTATTGAGGCGGAAAAGGCACAGAGTGGGAATAAGACACCAGGACCAACCGGATACATTTGGCCATTATCTGTGTCAGGAAGAATTTCCTCTTACTTTGGACTTCGTGATCAGCCAACTGCAGGAGCTAGTACCAATCATAAGGGAATTGACATTGCTGCACCAACCGGAACGCCAATTTATGCAGCAGCAGATGGAGAGGTTGTAACTTCCAAATATTCCGTATCTGCCGGTAACTATATTATGATTTATCATGGAAACAGCACCTATACCGTATATATGCATTGTTCTAAATTATATACAAAGGTAGGACAGCAGGTAAAACAAGGAGAGGTCATTGCCGAGGTTGGTTCCACAGGATATTCAACAGGACCGCATTTACACTTTGGAATTTCCATTAATGGAAGTTATGTAAATCCGTTGAATTATGTAAGTCAGTAAAAAGGCAAATAGAATAAATAAGAATTAAAGAAGGATATTTCCTCGGGTACAGAAGTGTATGCGGGGAATTATCTGTATAGTTACAAGGATTTTAGGAAATGGAGAGTTGAGCATGAAAAAGAGTTACTGGGCAGGACTTATCACAGGGGCATTGGCGGGAATTATGGGCTGTATCCTTGGAGTATTGATTGCACTGAATTTAAATCCGGAAGTAAAAGAAATTGTAAAGACAGTAAGCAAAGTTACGCTGTTGGATAAATATATCGACAAATATTATCTAAATGGAACAGAAGAACTTCAGATGACAGAAGGCATTTACAAAGGGTATCTGGATAGTTTAGAGGACCCTTATTCCGTTTACTACACCCAAAAAGAATATCAGGATTTGTTAGAAACAACCACAGGTACTTATTGTGGAATTGGTGCCGTAGTCAGCCAGAATATGGATACAGGAATTATTACAATTGTAGAGCCGTATGAAGGCAGTCCGGCAGCAGAGGCAGGACTTTTACCGGGAGATATGATTTATAAAGTGGAGGGTGAAGAAGTAACCGGAGAAGATTTAACAAAGGTAGTAGCCAAAATGAAAGGGGAAGAAGGTACGGACGTAGACGTTACCGTATTCCGTTCCAGTACCAATAAGTACATCGATGTTACCATCACAAGACGCCAGATTGAAATTGAAACTATTGACTATGAAATGTTAGATAATTCCATCGGTTACATTGAAGTAACCAGCTTTGATGGTGTAACAGCAGAGCAGTTTAGAAGTGCATTAGACGATTTAGAAGCACAGGGACAGAAAGGCTTAATTATTGACCTTCGTGACAATGGCGGCGGAAGATTAGATATCGTAGTGGATATGTTAGACCGAATGTTACCAGAAGGCGTTCTCGTTTCTACCAAGACAAGAGAAGGAAAAGGAGCAGCCTACAAATCTACAGATGAAGAACAGTTTGATAAACCATTAGTTGTGTTGATGAATGGCAATAGTGCCAGTGCATCCGAAGTATTTGCAGGCGCCATTCAGGACTACGAAGCAGGTATCTTAGTAGGAACTACAAGCTTTGGAAAAGGAATTGTACAGACCATTTTTGATTTACAGGATGGTTCCGCAATTAAGCTTACAACATCCGAATACTTTACACCAAAGGGACGTAACATCCATGGAGACGGACTTACACCAGATGTGGAAGTGGAATTAGATGAAGAACTGCTCACACAGCTTAGTATTGAGAAAGAAGACGATAATCAGTTGCAGGCAGCAATTGAGGAGATAGAGAAGATGGTGGAGTAGGAAGTGGCTTAAACGGACAGACTTCCCAGCCGGCTGTGGTTAGAGACTGTGAATTTGATTTTCGAGGAAGGTTTTATAAAGGGAATAGGCACTGGTATATTTTACTGGCAACCTTTCGAACTAAAGTAAAGCGTAATACTCTTGAATTTTGCCCCTATTGTGCGTTGCTTTCGTCGACAAGCTTGCACTTTCGCAACGCACTTGGCAAAATCCATTTTCCTTGCAAGTGGGTTTTTCAAAATTTCATCGAAGATTATTTTGCTAACATCTCCGCCATATTTTTACCTAGAACCTGTAAGGTTTCTTGACCATGAATATCGGTTCCTTCAAGCTTAATATTCCAGTAAGTGCTACTCACGATTGGCATTTCAGAATATGTAAAATACTTGTTAAGTCTGTCAAGGGTTGCACTTGCTCCGGAACGCCAGCAGGTTGCAACCGCAGCAGATGGCTTTCCTGC
>CAZRLE010000159.1:0-4673 GCA_964600705.1 uncultured Lachnoclostridium sp.
TATACTTTACTCTAAATATGGAAAGATTAGTTGTAAAGATATTTACGATTATTTATGCAAAAAAAGAACGTGTTGTGTGAAGTCAACACGTTCTTTGTTGTTTGTGTGTTTGATGATGGAAATAAAGTTTGTAAATAAACTATTTTCTTAAACCTAATCTTTCGATTAATGTACGGTAACCTTCAAGATCTGTCTTCTTTAAGTAAGCAAGTAAGTTTCTTCTCTGACCTACCATTTTAAGAAGACCACGTCTGGAGTGGTGATCCTTCTGGTTTACTTTTAAGTGATCAGTTAATTCGTTGATTCTTGCTGTTAAAAGTGCGATCTGAACTTCAGGTGAACCTGTGTCATTAGCTGTTCTTCCGTAAGCAGCAATAATTTCCTGTTTCTTTTCTTTGTTAATCATTGTGATTTCCTCCTGTTTTTTAAACACCATGTACTAAGTAATAGGTCGGAGTGTCCAACTACTGAGTACTGGCTATTTCTGATAACTTAAGTATATTAGCATATTTTTATTGAGATGTAAAGAGTTAATTTAAAAAAAGTAAAGTATTTTTCAGAGGCGTATACAAAAGAAGGGATAGTGTAATTGAAAAGGGGATTTGTGGTTGGTACAAAAAGTGAGACAAAAAATAAAATTGTATAAAATGTGAAAAAATACATATATAGATTAAAAAAATACATATATAGATTAAAAGAATGCTATTTGTCGGATAAGAAATCATGTATACTGTATATATAATTTCCTATTCAGTGTGAAATGGTAGAGAAAAAAGAAGGGGGAGTCTGTTATGAATAAAAAGAAAAATTTGATAAATGGAAGTATCAATAGAAAGATTATGATGATATTGGTTATCTTATCTTTTATGTCAATCCTTATCAGTTGGTTGAACATGAATGCGTTGGAGGTTATTCTGGATTGGAATAATCAGATTGCGCAGCAGATTGGAGTGTATGAAGAGGTTTTAGTAAGTGGTGACCTGGAACAGGTAGAGGCTGTGAAGGCGGATATGGCGTATATCCTTGAGCACAGCAATATCAAAGTGGATGGAACGGTTATATTTGACCAGATTTTGATTGTGGTTTTACTTATTGTTGGTGTGATTATTATGGTAGTCAGCCATAGAACAATTGTAAAGCCAATTGTGGATGCGAATAAGCGACTGAATGTGATTATAGACAAGATTGAACATAATGAAGGTGACTTGACTGAACGAATTGTAACTAAGAATGTAGATGAAATTGGTCAGATGGTTGATGGTATCAATAAGTTCATTGAACAGTTACAGGGTATCATTAGTGAAATTCAGAAAGATTCAAATCTTATCAGTGAATCGGCAGATACAATTACAAGTAGGGTAGATGATTCGAATAAGAGTGCTTTAAATGTATCAGCGGTAACAGAACAGTTATCTGCCAGTGTAGAAGAAACAACTGCAACTTTGGAACAGATTGCAGGTGGAAGCAATGATATTATGAATCAGGTAAAAGCTATTACTGAGCATGCAGTAGAAGGTGCTGATAATGTACATACAATTAAAGATAAGGCTGCATCCTTAAAGGTGGAAACATTAGAAAGCAGACAGAATTCCGAAGCAATCATTAGTGAAATCAGCGTATCTCTTAAGTCTGCGATGGAAGACAGTAAGAGTATTGAACAGATTAATGCACTTACCAACCAGATTTTATCTATTTCCAGTCAGACAAACTTGTTAGCGTTAAATGCGAGTATTGAAGCGGCCAGAGCAGGTGAAGCAGGGCGTGGATTTGCCGTTGTTGCAGACCAGATTCGTGAATTAGCAGAAAATAGTAAAAATACCGCAAATAATATTCAGCAGATTAATGAACTCGTAACAACAGCAGTACAGAGACTTTCTGACAGTGCCTCTAAGATGTTAGAAGTGATGAATACATCAGTAGCAGAGGATTATGATAAGTTTGTGTCTATTGCGGAACAGTACCAGAGCGATGCTGAGTATATGAGTAATATTCTGACAGAGTTTTCCACAAATGCTGTACACATCAATAAAACGATGGAAACGATGTGCGAAGGTCTTAATGATATTACTACAGCAATGGATGACAGTGCACAAGGTATTACCTCTGTTGCAGAAGATACTTCCGAATTAGTTGCGGCAATTTCTTCTATTCTACAGGAAGCAGGCAATAATACAGAGATTTCAAAAGGGTTACAGGAAGAAGTGTCCAGATTTAAGAAAGTGTAATGTAAATTATGATGGGAAAGAATAGGTGGAGTGTGCAACTTCACCTATTTTTTTTGTCAGATTATGACAGTTTATAGTTGAATTAACGTTTTTTATATTAGGGGTAGCATTATTAGTAAAAAATATTGTATAATGAAAAGTAGTGCAATGAAGGTATTAACAATAGTTGCAAAGGAACGAGAGCGTATAAAAATAATAGGAGGTTACAAATGAGTATTTTATCAAAACTTTTTGCGCCTACGGATATGACAACAGGGTCTCCTGCAAGAAGAATTATTGAGTTTGCCATTCCAATGTTGATTGGTAACGTGGCTCAGCAGCTTTACAATACAGTTGACAGTATTGTAGTAGGGAAGTATGTAGGTGATAATGCTTTGGCAGCCGTAGGAAGTGCATCACCAATTCTTAACTTATTATTGGTATTATTTATTGGTGTATCAACGGGTTCTGGTATTATGGTATCCCAGTATTTTGGAGCGAAAGAAAGAGATAAGCTGTCTCATACCATCGGATGTACTATTACACTGACTATGCTGGCATCGTTAATTATTATGGTAGTAGGACCAATAGTTACGAAACCATTATTACGATTATTAGAAACACCAGAAAGCATTTTACAGTGGTGTGCTGATTATTTAATTATATTATTTGTTGGTATGGCAGGTATGGCTTATTACAACATTTTAAGCGGTGTTTTACGTGGTCTTGGAGATTCTTTATCTGCATTACTTTACTTGTTGGTTTCAACAGTGATTAATATTGTATTAGATGTTTTCTTTGTAGCATATTGCAATATGGGAGTAGCAGGTGTATCTTTGGCAACTGCCATTGCACAGGCAGTTTCAGCAATTTTATGTTTCTTGAAGCTGATGAAGATGAGAGATGTATTTGATATGAATTTCTTCTATCTGAAGCCAGTTAAGAAGTATGCAATGGGAGTAATTAAGTTAGGACTTCCTTCCGGTGTTACACAGGCAATCTTCTCTATGGCAATGATTGTAGTGCAGGCATTAACAAATAGCTTTGGAGAAATGTTTATTGCGGCAAACGTAATCATTATGCGTGTAGACGGTTTTGCCATGATGCCAAACTTCTCCTTTGGTACAGCTATGACAACCTACACAGGGCAGAATGTAGGAGCAGGTAAAAATGAACGTGTTGACCAGGGAGCAAAGGCAGGAACTTTTATTGCAGTAGCAACCTCTGCAATCATCACATTAATTATTCTTATTTTTGGTAAATATTTAATGGGTATCTTTACTGAAACTGCAGAATTAGTAGATTTAAGTATGCGTATGATGCGTATTTTGGCAGTAGGATATATTGCAATGGCAGTAACACAGAGTCTTTCAGGTGTAATGCGTGGTGCCGGTGATACTATGACACCAATGTGGATTTCTTTAATTACAACTGTACTTATTCGTGTACCACTTGCTTACGGAATTGCGTTCTTAACAAAAAGTGCAGAATTTCCAAATGGAAGAAGTGAATGTATCTTTATTTCCTTATTAACATCATGGGTATTAGGTGCAGTGATTACAGCAATTACTTATAAACGTGGTAATTGGAAAAAGAAAACGATTTTGGGATAAGTAAAATAGAAACATGCGGGGAATTCCAGAAAGTAGATTCTAACTTTTGGGATTTCTCCGCATGTTTTTGCTTGTCTTTTTGAAAACGTAATGGTATAATTAAAGAGTTAATGCAGTGGGAGATGTACCCCGAGACTTCTGAAGAGAATACTTTGGACAGGCTGAAGTATTTTGTTCAGTTGTTTCGGCATCTCCCAATATTATAAATCAATTTAGTTTATTATGAAAAGGAGAACGAACTATGTACAAGAGTTTTACAATGGAACTTGCAGGCAGAACACTTACTGTAGACGTAGGCAGAGTGGCAGCACAGGCTAATGGTGCAGCATTTATGCACTATGGCGAAACAACTGTATTATGTACTGCAACAGCTTCCGAAAAGCCAAGAGAAGGAATTGATTTCTTCCCATTAAGCGTAGAATACGAAGAAAAATTATATGCTGTAGGTAAAATTCCAGGTGGATTTAATAAGAGAGAAGGAAAGGCATCTGAAAATGCAATCCTTACATCCCGTGTTATCGACCGTCCAATGAGACCATTATTCCCTAAGGATTACAGAAATGATGTAACTCTTAACAATATGGTAATGAGTGTTGACCCTGAATGTCGTCCGGAATTAGTTGCTATGCTTGGTTCCGCAATTGCAACATCTATTTCTGACATTCCATTTGATGGACCATGTGCTACAACACAGGTTGGTATGATTGATGGTGAATTTATTGTTAACCCATCCCAGGAACAGTGGAAGATGGGTGACCTTAACTTAACAGTAGCTTCTACAAGTGAAAAGGTTATCATGATTGAAGCTGGTGCTAACGAAATTCCAGAAGATAAGATGATTGAAGCTATTTACATG
>CAZRLE010000160.1:0-4661 GCA_964600705.1 uncultured Lachnoclostridium sp.
TATATCCACATTTGTTCTTTTTATTATACATTATTGCCGTAATCAAAGTATTTAGGTAATTGCCCACCGCAGAAAATCCTGACTGTGAAAGGAACAATTGCTTTTTACAAGTTGAAGCGAGGCTTTTGACAGATATCCGGTAGTATCCCACCTAATCCTGTTTTGTTGCTACAAGTGGGGATATATCGTTTTAAAGTACCCTACTTTTAGGACACGTTCTTTAATTAAGTGGGGTAAACGCCTACTTTTAGACAGCAAACCTAAAAAAGGACAGAACCCTGTGGGAATATTTTTCGCCTGACAACGTACAATTCTGTTAGAAAGTCATGGTCGAAGATTTTTTGCTACGCGAGGCTCGAAAATGCAAGCTTGTCGATGAAAGAGCCTCGCAATAAAAGCAAAAAAGCAAGAACATAGACTTTCTCAGAGTTGTAATGTTGCCAGAAAAATATTCCCACAGGGCTCTTGGGCAATTTTGCAAACTTTCATATTTGATTTTTCGCTGTGTGGAATTAAAAGAGAAGGTTCCCCTGTATTTTCTCGCCTGACAACATAGCCAATTAGAAAACCTTGTTTGAAGCTTGTTTTTGCGATAAGTGGCATGGGAGCGTAAGCCTGTCGGCGGGAATGCCACTGAATAAAGGCAAAAACAAGCGAGAACATTAGGTTTACTTATTGGCGTAAAGTTGCAAGAGAAATACAGGGGAGCCTTCTCTTTTTTTATACATGAAATAAAATCAAATTCATAGTTTACCGAATTGCCCAAGATGTCCGTCCGTTAGTCAGCCCCACAAACCTAAATTTAAAGAAGGGAATGTTTCACGTGAAACATTCCCTTCTGCAAACTATCGTCACTCAATAGTTATATCTCTACTATATTATTTTTAATTGCATACACAGCCGCCTGTGTTCTATCTGTAACTCCTATTTTTTTAAAGATACTGGATACATGATTTTTTACTGTCTTCTCACTAATAAACAGCTTTTCTCCAATCTCCCTGTTATACATTCCTTCTGATAAAAGTTTGAGAACCTGTACTTCTCTTTTTGTTAATGCATTCTCATCTTTTTCTTTATTTTTTGCATCTAACAAACTCTGTCTTAATAATGGAGTAAGTGATGGCTGAATAAACATATCGCCCTTTGCTACATCAAAGATTGCTCTTTTTAAAAGGGATGAATCTGAATCTTTTAAAACATATCCATTTACACCTATATCAACAGCTCTTAATAAATATTCAACTTCATTATGAATAGTAAGTATTAACACCTTAACATCTGACTTCTGATATTTTAATTCTTCCAATACCTGAAGTCCATTCATCTCTGGCATATTAATATCAAGCAACAGTACATCCGGCTTTACTTTTCGTACAACCTCCAGACACTGCTTTCCATCTCCTGCCTCACCGATAACCTTAATGTCACCTTCCAATTCCAGTAATTGTTTTAAACCTTCTCGAATCATAGAATGGTCATCTGCTATTACTATATTAACTACTGTCATTTTTAAGCCTCCATGTTACTCCTATAAAATAGGCACTTGAATTTGTATTTCAGTTCCTTTATTCTTCATTGATTTGATATGCAACGAACCAGATAAGGACTCTATTCTTTCCTTCATAATAGATAATCCAAAATGCTTTTTCTTCTTTGCATCTAACTCATCCATATTAAATCCAATTCCATTATCCTTAAGAATAATACACATTGTATCTTCTTCATAGATAATAGTTATATTAAATTCTGTTGCATTAGCATACTTCTTTGTATTCAAATAAGCTTCCTGAATAACACGAAATAAAGTAATATTAACAACAGACATCGTTTGTACTTCATTATTTTTTACATTAACTCTAATTTTTAAAACATTGCCTTCAGAATTATTATTCTGTTTCGCCACTCTTTGTAAAGTTGCTACCAACCCAATATCATCAATAGACATTGGTCTAAGCTGATAGATAATACCGCGCAACTCATCAATAATTTTTCTTAAAGTTTCCCTCACTAATTCCAATTCCTGCTTTGCACGAACAACATCTCTATCCACAAGCTTTGAACAAAATTCTGTCTTATGAACCAGAGTAGTCAGATTCTGTACCGTAGTATCATGAATTTCTCTGGAAATACGCTTTCTTTCTTCTTCCTGAATTTCCAAACTTCTGATTTTTTCAAAAGTACTTTCTTCTTTTCTTGCTTTTCCTTCTAATTGCTCATCTACTATCATACCAAGACTTTTAATCTTTTCAATTCTATCCTGAATATGTACCATTCTATCCTGCAAATCAAAGATGTGATTCTGCATCTCATGAATCTGATGCAGATATTCGTTTCTCTGATTTTCTTCTTTCGCAACAAAAGGCGAGAATAACTTGTCACCTTCATTGGAACAAACCGGTAACTCCGCTATTCTCTGATTAATTTGCTTTATTTTCTCATTGTACTCTTGAATCTGAGCTCTTATTTTTCCCTGCTCCTCAAAAATTTCGGAAAGCATCTCTGATAAAAAATCAAGAAGTTCCTGTTTGTTAAGCAGACCATTATTCATAAACTACCCCATAAAAAACATCCATAATACGTCCATTATATAATAATAAATTCATTTTGTAAAACCGCCAAAAGTCCTAACTAATAGGTTCTTTTGTCGGTTTACCACCACTTCTAGGATATTTCTTAGGTGTTTCTTTTTCTTTCTGAATTACGACCAAAGATCTTGAGATATCAGAATCTGGTAACTCAAATGTTTTAACCTCTTTCATTTTACCACCAAGCACAGACACTGCCTTTTTTGATGTTTCAATTTCTTCTTCGATTGCACCAGACTTATATGGTATAAACTTACCGCCTTTTTTTACATAAGGAAGACAGTATTCGGAAAGTGTTGCAAGATTGGCTACCGCTCTGGAAACACACAAATCAAACTGCTCTCTATATTCTTCTTTTCTGGCAAATTCTTCTGCTCTTCCATGAATTGCAGTGATATTTTCCAATCCTAACTGATTGATTACCTCATTTAAAAACTTAATTCGCTTATTTAAAGAGTCAAGTAAAACCATTTCCATTTCAGGAAAAGCAATCTTTAATGGAATCCCAGGAAAACCGGCACCTGTTCCCATATCCAATAATTTATAAGGCTTATCCTCAGGGATAGCATATACTAAGGATAAACTATCCACAAAATGCTTCATAACTACCTCATCAAATTCAGTAATCCCTGTCAGATTCATTACCTTATTCCACTCTACCAGAAGTTCATAATATTCTACAAACTGCTCATACTGTCTGTCAGTTAAAGAAATACCTAACTTTCCAAAACTATATTTTAATTTTTCTATTTTATTCATAACTTTTTCAACCTTATATAACAATCTAACCTTATCTTCTTAACTGTTCTAAATATACCAGTAACACAGAAATATCAGCTGGTGAAACTCCCGAAATTCTGGATGCCTGACCTACTGAAACAGGTCTGATCTGATTTAATTTCTGTTTTGCTTCAATTCGAAGGCTGTGAATTTCATCATAATTGATGGATTTTGGAATTTTTTTACCTTCTAATTTTTTAAACTGTTCTACCTGATGCATCTGACGCTTAATGTAACCATCATACTTTAAGTTAATGTTAACCTGTTCAATTACATCATCAGGATAATATTCTCTTTTCTTATCAATTGGCGCAAGCATTTCATACGACAATTCCGGACGTTTGATAAGCTCTGCAAGGCTTGTTCCTGAATTAAGAGGTGTACTGCCACATGCAGTTAATACCTCCTGCACTTCCTTAGACGCTCCTACATTTGTCTTTTCCAAACGTTCAATTTCACTTTGAATATCTGCTTCCTTCTTTAAAAGTCTCTGATATCTTTCTTCATCAATCAGACCAATTTCATAACCTATTTTTGTAAGTCGTAAGTCTGCATTATCCTGTCTTAAAATCAAACGATATTCTGCTCTGGAAGTCATCATACGATATGGTTCATGATTTTCCTTTGTAACAAGATCATCAATCAACACACCAATATATCCTTCTGAACGGTCAATAATAACAGGCTCTTTTCCTGACAATTTTCTAGCTGCATTAATTCCTGCAATTAGTCCCTGTGCAGCTGCTTCTTCATAACCGGAGCTTCCATTAAACTGACCACCACTGAATAAACCTTCAATCGCTTTAAATTCCAAAGAAGACTTTAATTGCATTGGATTAATGCAGTCATATTCAATGGCATAAGCGTTTCTTACAATCTTAGCATTTTCAAGCCCGGGAACGCTACGATACATCTTCCACTGAACATCTTCCGGAAGAGAACTTGACATTCCACCGATATACATTTCATTGGTATAATTACCTTCCGGCTCAATAAATACCTGATGTCTGTCCTTATCTGCAAATCGCACAACTTTATCTTCGATGGATGGACAATATCTTGGACCAGTTCCTTCAATATAACCAGAATACAATGGAGAACGGTCCAAATTATCACGAATAATCTTATGTGTTTCCTCATTAGTATAAGTTAACCAGCATGAAATCTGTTCTCTTTCAATATCTTCTGGTGTATTGGTAAATGAAAATGGAACTAATTTTTCATCCCCCTTCTGTTCTTCCATCTTGCTAAAATCAATGGAACGCTTGTCAATTCTGGCAGGTGTTCCTGTTTTAA
>CAZRLE010000161.1:0-4635 GCA_964600705.1 uncultured Lachnoclostridium sp.
ATATAAATTTGCTTGAAAATTATGATGAAAGTTTTTTTAATACATTGGAGAAAAAGCGTGTTGAAAACTCTTCTGCACGGAACGGACCAACAAAAATCAAATGCGGCCTTTCGCTTTTCCCTAAAATTATCAGCAGATTATAAAAACCCAGCTTACTTTTTATGACAAACAGGCGCTTATCCGGATCGCTAAACATCGACAAAAAGTTAATGTCTGTTCTCAAAAAATCTGACCACATAAGATTACGTATTCCGTGGTCAATTATGTTAAAATTCTCATACGGATAGGTAAGATGTACCACATCCATCTGAAAAGCTTCCTGCATAATCTTCTGCAAAAGCTCGCTGTATTGCGCTATTTTTATCTCTTCATTTGTATTTGTCATTTCCATTTTTCCTCTGTTTTTTACTTTATACATTCCAAAAATCATACGACTTTTTCAAAAATATTGCAAGTCTATTTTTTCGACAAAATTCGCCTTTTCCCAGTTCTTTTAATTCAGCCACCAGATTCCCAGATTCAGATACGCTGCAAAGGTAACCCACACGAAATAAGGGATTATCAGATAAGCCGCCAATTCCGAAATTTCATAAAACTGCCTTAGCATAATTAATATCAGTACCCATAATAGAAGAATCCATATGAATGAGAAGAAATACCATCCAAAGTTAAAAAAGAAGGTCGGCCACAAAAAATTTACTACTAACTGATAAATATAGGTTCTGATTGCTCTTGTGATTTTCTCTTGTTCTGCTTCAGATGTAATCACCAGGTAGGATGCTATTCCCATCAAGGTATACAAAACAGTCCACACAACGGGAAATAACCAGCTTGGTGGGGAAAGAGGCGGTTTATTTATCCTCCTGAACATTTCCATCCCGCCACCTGTTATAAATGCCGCCACTCCTCCCACTAACAAAGGGAGCGCTATACATTTTGCTAACAATCCTTTATTCATTTTCATTTGAGTCTCCTTTTCCGTTATAATCCGGCTATTCATTCTCTCTATAAAATATGCAGAAAAAAGATGTAATATCCTTGCCTTTTTGGGGCACACTACAAATAAAGTTTATTATTATACGCCCTAAAGGGCAGAATGGAGTGTATTATGGAAAATACAGAAAATAAAAACAACTGTGGATGTAAAAACAACTGCGAGTGTAATGAAAACTCAGATACTATCCTTTTATTAAAGGAATGTGATGCCGGCAGCAAGATGGCGGTAGCTTCCATTGATGATGTATTAGACAGTGTAGATGATGATGCTCTTCGAAACCTTCTCGTAAAAAGCAGAGAACACCATGAAAAATTAGGAAATGATATTCATTCTCTCCTCATCACCTACCACAGTGACGAAAAGGACCCCAATCCGATGGCTAAAGGTATGTCCTGGCTGAAAACCAACTGGAAGCTTACCATGAATAATGACAGCTCTACTATTGCAGATTTACTGACAGACGGCTGCCATATGGGAATCAAGTCCCTCCACAAGTATCTGAATCAATATCCCGCTGCTGACAAAAAAGCCATTGACCTTTGCAATAAGCTGATTGACATTGAAGAGCAATTGTGTACTGATTTAAAAAAATATTTATAATAGCAAACTATATAAAATGTGCCGTAGAAGCCCAATTTTCAGGCGATTCCACGGCACATTTCTGTTCTTTTCACAACCCCAAAATTTTATTATATATTTTCTATATACGAAAACTACAAGCAGTTTTTTAAATACTCTTCCTCGTCCATTTTTGCAGATTCAACAGCTTTCATAATTGCCTTTTGCATTACTTTCGCACTTAATGTACCCACAAGATTCACATCACTGACTACTTCTCCTACGCTGCAGACATAAATGCTGTCTCCATCTGCCATCGTTCCAACCGGATTGATACATCTTCCATAAGCATTTCGTGTCATGGCTGCTATTTTATTTAATTTAGTTTTATCAAATTTGGCGTTAGTGATAATACACCCAATGGTTGTATTGGAATTAAACATATCCTTTGGTGCGCTCATAAAACTTAAAAATACCTGTTCTAAATCTAAAAATTCATTTCGCTCCGGATTCATAAGACCAGCTATTTTCTGCCCGGTTTCGGGATTAAATATATCTCCAAAGGCATTTACCACTACAACTGCGGCAATCTTTAATTCCCCTGCCTGAATGGCATGGATTCCAAGCCCGGCTTTCATTGCCTGCTTCATGCCACAAAGCTTACCTACACTGGCACCAGTTCCGGCGCCAACATTACCCATCGCTTCACTACAAGCTTCCATAGCATTTTTGCATGCTTCATAACCCATAGCCGCATCTGGTCTTACCTGATTAGAGCCATATCCCAAATCATAGATACAGGACTGACACACTAACGGCACAAGGGCATACCCTGTATTGTAGCCAATTCCATTTTCTTCTAAGCATCTCATAACCCCATCACTGGCAGCGAGCCCATAGGCACTTCCACCGGATAATACCACTGCATTCAGCGGATTATCTGCCGTCATTGGGTCTGTCAAAGGAGTCTCACGGGAAGCCGGACCTCCACCACTGATATCACAACCTGCCTGAGCACCTTTTTCAAAATAAAGCACACTGACTCCTGTTTGGGCTTCCTCATTCTGGGCATGTCCAATAGACACACCTTCTATCTCTTTTATGCTGATTTCTTTTACTAATTCGTTCATAATATTCACCCTTTTCCTATATCTAATAATATATGGTACGAGATACTTTTCGTTTCATTGAAACTTTTTATGTTATTATTTTGTATATCTTGTATAAATTTCTACATGGTCATAAATACATCTCCAGCTGCTGGTCGCTCCTGCCGTTACACAGATATATGGTGTATCTTCTTCTCCAAAGATTCCATAGCTTACGGCGCAGTTTCTTGATTGTACTACAAATCCTGTCTTAGCTCCAAGTACCTCTCCACCAGACTCATTATCCTTATCTTCGATTCTTCGGATAAACCAGTTGGAAATAGTAATTCCATCCGGATGTTCCGCTGTGGAGGAGGTTGTGTATGTACGACTTGTTAATACTTCTTTACACAGTTCATTTTCTAACGCAGCTTTCATAATAACTGCCATATCATAAACGGTAGAATAATGGTCTTCATCATAGAGTCCAACTGAATTTGTAAAATGACTGCTGTCTGCTAAACCAAGTACCTCCAGTTTTTTGTTCATTTTCTCAACAAATGCTTCATGGGACCCTGCTACATAAATTGCAAGCCCTAGGGCTGCATCTCCACCAGATGGCAAAATCGTTCCGTAGAACAAATCACGAACGGTTACTGTTTCTCCATCCAGGAATCCTACTGTGCTACAGTCATTGATATAGGCATAATCTGTCATCTCTAAGGTAATCGTCATCTTATCATCTAACTGTTCCTCTGTGATGGCTTCCGCAGCTACAAGAACTGTTAAAACCTTTGTCATGGAAGCCGGGGAGATTCTTGTCTTAGCTTCCTTTTTGGCTATAATGGTATCTGTACTTGCATTCACGAGAACTGCATTGGTGCTGACAACCTCTTCGCTATATATTCCTACTGTTTCACTGGTTTCACGGAAGCTGTAGGCTTTCATCGACTGTCCAATCCTCTCTGCCAAACCCTCCGCTGCTTTTCCAACTCCAATTTCTAATACCTCTTCTTTTTGTCTATTCACCATTTCCTCGATGGCATCATCTCCACTAATGCTTCTAATGGCAACAAAAAGTATCAGCACTAGTCCTGCTATTCCTATCCCTATGTTACGGTTTCTTCTTCGTCTGCGCTCCTTTTCCCAACGTTTCTGACGTTTGGCACGCTCTATCTTCTTCTCCTCCTGAACACGGCGCTCTAATTCTTCCTCATTTTCATAATCGAATATTAAATCCATCCACTTTGTTCCTTTACACTACTAAATAATTAACAAAAAAATGTTATCATATTTAAAGCAAAGACGCAACGATTTTCTATTCCATAATCTTACACAAATCTCTTTGCATAGCCACATCTTTTACACAAGTCCTCAGATGCCATGCCGCACTTAAACCCTTCCACCATATCTAAAGCCCTTTGGGAATTAAGAATATCTTTAATGTCTTCACCAAATATGTTACCAAGATTAATAACACCGTCACTGTCAAGACAGCATGGCACTACTGTTCCGTCTGAAAGAATACCAAATTGATCCTTAAGGCCATAGCAAAAGAACTTATTCCCTTTAATTTCTGCATCACTGTCAGGCCACTCAAAGCGCTCGCCCCATTCAAGATAAAGCTTCTCACGTATTCTGATGCCTTTGGCATTCTCCGCCCAATCACCAGCTATCTTTTCTTTCAGGAGATTAAGTGCCCTTTCATTTTTACCATCGTCAAAGCCCTTATTCCATAGGCGCAAATTCACGATAGTCCCCTGATTTGCAGCATTCTGGGCAAATTCCGCCAGTTCGCATACATACCGGTTAAAATCATCATCCACTCTGTCCTCAAAGCTGTGTAGGGAAATGTTCACTTTATGCACTCCGGCAGCCAAAAGTTCCTCTCCTCGCTTATTTAAAAGAGTCCCGTTCGTGGTAATAATTGATTTGTATCCACGCTCTCCTGCTACTTTTATAAATTCTGGAAGTAATGGGTGCGTAAGAGGC
>CAZRLE010000162.1:0-3552 GCA_964600705.1 uncultured Lachnoclostridium sp.
CAGAAGGATATTTCTATCCGTTTGATTACAGACCATATCCGTTCTTCAACATTCTTAATTTCTGATGGTGTTATGCCTACAAATGAAGGACGTGGATATGTTCTTAGACGTTTAATCCGTCGTGCTGCAAGACATGGAAGACTTCTTGGTATTGAAGGCAAGTTCCTTGCTGATTTAAGCCAGACTGTTATTGCTGAAAGTAAAGATGGTTATCCGGAATTAGAAGAAAAGAAAGAATTTATCCTGAATGTATTAACACAGGAAGAAAATAAATTTGACAAGACAATCGACCAGGGCTTATCTATCCTGAAGGATATGGAAGAAGCTATGGAAAAAGAAGGCAAGACTTGCCTTGCTGGTGAAGAAGTATTCAAGCTTTATGATACTTATGGATTCCCTGTTGATTTAACAGAAGAAATTTTAGCGGAAAAGAACCTTACATTAGATATGGAAGGCTTCAAGAAAGCTATGGAAAACCAGCGTCAGATGGCAAAAGCTGCCCGTAAGACAACAAACTACATGGGTGCTGACGTTACTGTATACCAGTCTATCGATCCAGCTATTACAAGTGAATTCGTAGGTTATGACCGTCTTGTACATGATTCTAAGATTTCTGTTTTGACTACAGAAGATGAATTAGTATCTGCTTTAACAGATGGACAGATTGGTACAATCATCGTTGATGAAACACCTTTCTATGCAACAATGGGTGGTCAGCAGGCTGATATTGGTGTTATTACACTTGGTGACAACGAATTTAAGGTTGAAGATACTATTAAGTTACAGGGTGGCAAGGTTGGCCACGTTGGAACTGTAGTAAAAGGTATGTTCAAGGTTGGCGATACAGTTACATTAAAGGTATGTGAAGCAAACCGTCTTGCAACTGGTAAGAACCACAGTGCAACTCACCTTTTACAGAAGGCACTTAGAACTGTTCTTGGTAACCATGTAGAACAGTCTGGTTCCTATGTAGCGGCAGACAGACTTCGTTTTGACTTCTCTCATTTCCAGGCGTTAACAGCAGAAGAGTTAAAACAGGTTGAAGATATGGTAAATGCAGAAATCGCTAAGGGCTTAGAAGTAGTAACTCAGGAAATGACTATCGAAGAAGCTAAGAAGAGCGGCGCAATGGCATTATTCGGTGAAAAATACGGTGATGTTGTTCGTGTTGTTAAGATGGGTGATTTCAGTACAGAACTTTGTGGTGGTACTCATGTTCCTAACACAAGTACAATTTCTGTATTCAAGATTATCGGTGAAAATGGTATTGCAGCCGGTGTAAGAAGAATTGAAGCTTTAACAGGCACAGGCGTAATGGAATACTATGCTAACTTAGAAGCTGAATTAGCTGCTGCGGCTAAGGCTGCAAAAGCAGAACCTGCTAACTTAGCTAAGAAGATTGAAGCTATGCAGGAAGAATTAAAAGCACTTCACTCTGAAAATGAAAAATTAAAAGCAAAAGCTGCAAAAGATGCTCTTGGTGATGTTATGGATCAGGTAGTAGAAGTAAATGGTGTTAAAGTTCTTGCAACTAAAGTTGCAGACGTAGACATGAATGGACTTCGTACTTTAGGTGACCAGTTAAAAGAAAAATTAGGTGAAGGTGTTGTTGTATTAGCATCTGCAAAAGATGGTAAAGTAAGCTTACTTGCAATGGCTACAGATGGAGCTATGGCTAAGGGTGCTCACGCTGGTAACTTAATTAAAGAAATCGCTTCCGTAGTAGGCGGTGGCGGCGGTGGTCGTCCAAACATGGCTCAGGCTGGTGGAAAGAACCCAGAAGGCATTGATGAAGCGATTGCCAAAGCAAAGGATGTAGCTAAAGAACAGATCAAATAGAATGGCTTTGCTCGGACAAGGCAAAAGCGAAAGCTGTAGCTGAAAGCCAGATTTAGTAAAAAATTTCAAAAAAAGTAAAAAAGTAGTTGACATATGAGAAAACTATGCTATACTTAGAACAGTGCTAAAAAATACCCATACAGTTGTATAAGCACAATACACAACTGGAGGGAGGTAAGGTGTGAGACTATGTCAAATGTTATCGTAAAAGAAAACGAAACGTTAGATAGCGCACTTCGCAGATTCAAGAGAAACTGTGCGAAGGCAGGTATCCAGCAGGAAATCCGTAAGAGAGAACATTATGAGAAGCCAAGCGTAAGACGTAAGAAAAAATCAGAGGCTGCTCGTAAACGTAAATTCTAATTTTCGTTGAATATTATATTTTGTGCAAAAGGGAAGTGTTTCGACACTTCCCTTTTTTTACGTTGTGTGTTTTGATTGTATTCACATTAAGGAAATGAAATGAATATAATTATATATAATATTACTAGGAGAACCATTAAGTATGAAACAGAAACAAGCAGAGTCAAGAATGAATATGCGAATGGAAACTGTTTCAGAGAAGATCAAATTGTCCTCAGATATTCTGGCAGGGGCTCCAATTATTACTGTAATAGGTCAGTCGGAACTTTCTATAGAGAATTACAAGGGGATTATTGAGTATACAGGAGATTTATTACGCATACAGACAAAGACGGGAAGAATACATATAGAAGGTAAAAATATGATAATTCGCAATTATTCAGAGGATGCCATGAAGGTAAGCGGGGTTATCAGTTTGATTCAGTATCAGTAGACAGAAATAATTTGAGGTGTATGTAGTTGTTGGAACGATTTGTAAAATGGCTGTTAGGCTATTTAATCATTGGCATTAACGGGTCATCAACAGAAAGGTTTTTGAATTTGTGTCATGCAAGAGAGATTATGCTCTGGGATGTTATGAAAACTGAAAAGGAGTATCAGTGTAAAATCAGCATACAGGATTTTAAGGGGATTCGGCCTATTGCGCGAAAAACCAAGACAAGACCATACATAATGAAAAGAAAAGGCTTTCCATTTCACATTAAGCGGATAAAACCAAGAAAAGGCTTGTGGATGGGTGGTCTTTTATTTTTTGCAATGATTTACATGTTATCCTCTTTTGTATGGGAAATTCAGGTTTTAGGACAGCATTCATATACGGAAGAGGCACTTCTTGATTATCTGGAGAAGATTGATGTCTATGCGGGAATGCCGAGGAAAAAGATAAGCTGTCCGGATATTGAGGCGTCGATTCGGGAAACGTATACGGATATTGGATGGGTTTCGGCTGAATTAAGGGGAAGTAAGTTATTTGTAAGGATTCAGGAAACGAATATGCCGACTCTTTACGAAACGGATACAACTCCAAGACATTTAGTTGCCGCAAGGAGTGGGGTTGTAGATTCGATTATCACACGAACCGGGACTCCTCTTGTGAAGAAAGGGGATGTGGTTGAGAAAGGAGATATTTTGATCTCTGGTGTAGTGACAATCTATGGGGACAGTGGAGAGGTACTTAAAAAGGAGGCAGTCCGGGCAGATGGCGATGTGATGATACAGTCAGACACTTCTTATTACAACGAGGTGTCTAAGAAGTATTTCAAAAAGACTTATATGAATGAAAGGGTTAATTATGAAATACAGGCATTAACATATTGTATGAGACCAATGAAGTTATGGAATGAGCTGCTG
>CAZRLE010000162.1:3562-4577 GCA_964600705.1 uncultured Lachnoclostridium sp.
ACCACACAGGAGCAGGGAATGGATTTGTTGATAGAGCAGAAAGAATTTTATTTTAATAAATCTTTGAAACTTCCTATCACCATAGTGCGAAAAGTGGAACGAAAATATGTATTAGAACAGGAAGAATATACGAAGAAAGAGATGGAAACAATATTAGAGAAAAAATTCAACCATTATCTTGAAAAATTAACAGAAAAAGGGGTGATTATTGGAGAAAATAGTGTTAGAATAGTAACAAGTGAATTTTCAGGAACTATATGTGGTAGTTTTGGGATTTGTGAAAAATCAGATAAGTTCCAAAAAGTGATGGATGATGAGTGGAGGACGATAGAAGCAGATGAGTATAGTGGAAGCAACAATTGAAATTCCGGTTGAACATGAGAAGAATATTTTTGGGCAGTTTGATGCCTTTTTAAAGATTATAGAAAGAAGCCTGAATGTAACGGTTGTATCCCGTAATGGCGAACTGAAAGCCATTGGAGATGCAGTTGCAGTGGCTAAGGCAAAAAGTGTATTTGTGCAGCTTGCAGAGCTTTCCAAACGTGGGAATACAATTACAGAACAGAATGTGAATTATGCCATTTCCCTTTGCTTTGAAGGGAAGGAAGAGGCGATTGTAGAGATTGACGGTGATTTAATCTGTCATACCATTCAGGGAAAGCCAATTAAGCCTAAGACATTAGGGCAGAAGAATTACATTAAGAACATCCGTGATAAGATGATTGTATTTGGTGTTGGACCGGCTGGTACCGGTCAGACTTATCTTGCTATGGCAATGGCAATCAATGCGTTTAAGAATGATGAGGTTAGTAAGATTATTCTGACACGACCTGCAATTGAAGCGGGTGAAAAGCTTGGTTTCCTTCCGGGGGATTTACAGAGTAAGGTTGACCCTTATCTTAGACCTTTATATGATGCCATGTATCAGATTATGGGAGCTGAAAGCTATCTTAGGAATGCAGAAAAGGGACTGATTGAGGTGGCACCCCTTGCTTATATGCGCGGGCGTACCCTT
>CAZRLE010000163.1:0-4563 GCA_964600705.1 uncultured Lachnoclostridium sp.
AGATAAAGTAATCAACAATGGTTATGGATTCTTATTTAAGATAAATCCATTGTATATGATTATTGTAAACTTTAGGGAATGCGTATTATTTGGACAGCCACTTAGTATGGAACACCTGATTCCTGCGACTATCTTTAGTTTTGCTAGTCTGCTTATTGGTGTATTTGTGTTCTTTAAGAAGCAGGATGATTTTATATTACATATCTAGTGTGAAGGAATACATTTAGGTTTATGTAATTGGAGGACAGTATGGACGAACAGAAAAAAGAAGTAACTCCTGGGGAAAAGCCAGTGCAGCTGAATAAGAAGGGGAAACCTGTAAAGCTGAATAAAAAGGGTGAACGAAGAAGAAAGACTATGATTAAAGTAGACCATGTGAGTATGAAGTTTAATCTTAGTCAGGAAAAAGTGGATAACCTGAAAGAATATATTATTAAAATGATAAAAGGTGAACTGAATTATAATGAATTTTGGGCACTGAAAGATGTTAGTTTTAAGGTGAGAAAAGGTGACAGAGTAGGTATTCTCGGGTTTAACGGAGCAGGAAAGAGTACATTGTTAAAGGTGGTTTCCGGTGTGTTAAAGCCAACGGAAGGAAAGGTAATTACCAAAGGAAGCATTGCACCGATGTTAGAGCTTGGAGCTGGTTTTGACCCACAGTATACCGGAAGAGAGAATATTTATCTCTATGGTGCAATGTTAGGCTACAGTAAGAAGTTTATTGAAGAGAAATTTGATGAAATTGTAGAGTTTTCTGAGCTTGGAAGCTTTATAGACAGTCCGGTAAAGAATTATTCTTCCGGTATGAAGGCAAGACTTGGTTTCTCCATTGCAACCGTAGTAGAGCCGGATATTCTGATTTTAGATGAGGTTCTTTCTGTAGGAGATGCTAAGTTTAAGAAGAAGAGCGAGGATAAGATTCTTTCCATGTTTAATAAAGGGGTTACAGTATTATTTGTATCCCATTCCTTAAATCAGGTGCAGCGAATCTGTAATAAGGCTATTTTATTAGAAGGCGGTAAGATTGTTGCGGCTGGAAAGGTAAAAGAGATTGCTAAGCTTTATGAGGAAAAGACTGGCGTCTAGTGGAGGCTATAATGAAACGATTGGCATATTGGTTATATGGATTATTATTCCATTTATTCCGAATCTGTCCGGTCAGGAAGAAGAAAGTTGTTTTGTTTATGATACACAACTCTAAATTTAGAGGCAGCTTAAAATTCATTCAGGATGAGATGAAGAAGCGGGATTCGGAATTTGAATTTGTGGTAGTATCTAAGAAACAGCTTTTTTCTGCGTCTGGAAAGGGATTTACAAAGCTTCTTTCCTTGTGTAAAGGAGTATTTTATTTTTATGTAGTGCTCAATTTCCATCTGGCAACAGCGGGATATATTTTCTTAAATGACAATTTCCAGCCTCTGGCTTACATGAATGTATCAAAGAAGACAAAAGTGGTACAGGTGTGGCATGGAGTTGGGGCATTTAAGCGCTTTGGTTTGTCAACAGAGACAGACCCGGTAGTAAGAAGCTGTACCAGTAAGGGAAATGAAAGGGTTACCCATCTGTTTGTATCTTCAAAGCAGGTAATTCCTTATTATGCAGAGGCTATGGGAATGAGTGAAGATAAGATTTATGCAGATGGAATTCCGGTGACAGATTATTATTTTGATGAAGAAAAGAAGATGGCTGGAAGGGAACATTTCTACAAGAAATATCCAGAGCTTCGTAGTAAAAAGGTGCTGTTGTATACACCAACCTTCCGTGAAAGTAACGAAGAAAATCTGGCACTACTGGAGCATTTTAATGTAAAGGCGATTAAGGAGCAGTTGGGAGAAGAATGGGCGGTTTTAGTACGTCTTCATCCACAGATTCACAAACAGATTACGATAAAAGAAGATGGCTGTTATGATGTAACTGGTTATAGTGATATTAAGGAGTTGTATGTTGTTGCAGATGTGCTGGTGAATGACTATTCATCCACTGTAGTAGAATATGCTCTCCTTGGAAAGCCGATTATTTTATTTGCCTATGATTTGGAAAAATACGATAGAGGTTTTTACAGAGATTATAAGGAACATGCATCGGGATGTATTGTGCATGATGAAGAGGAGCTTCTGAAGACATTGGAACTAGTTTGTGGTGATACTTCCTGTACTCAGGAGAAAGAGAAAATGGAAGCTCTTTTAAAAGAAAACAGAGAGCATTTTTTGTCACTTCAATATGATACAATGGATGGCAAGGCAACAAAGAGAGTGGTTGACAGAGTGCTGAAATAAGGGAACAGTCCCATCATGGAGGCTAAGGATGAAGAATAAGATAGAAATAGCACAGAGCAATGTGGACAAAGGAAAACTGTACATTAAGGTAAGTGGATTTCTTGCCTGCGGGAAAGCGGGAAAGATTCGCATTACCTCCGTTTTTCGTAATGGACAGCAGAACAGAAGATTTCCATTGGAAGCAGACTGCTTTTATTCCAAGGAAGAAAATGGTTCCTTTTTTGTGGGAAAAGGAGTGATTACTCTTACCGAGGTATTTGCATTACGGGCAGGAGAAGAACTTGCGTGGGAAGATACGAAGGTAGAGATAGAAGCCTTTAATGGGGAAGAAAAATTGATTTTGAAGGAGACAGGGCTTTCTATTCCAAGGAGTCAGTTTTTGAAAATACCTAAAAAGACAAGTCTTTTATTTAGCTGCTATCGTATTGTGGCAGCCATAATTTGTGTGCTGTTATTACCATTTTTTATCATGGATGGCTGCTTTGCAGTAAAAGGCTATAAAACTCTGGACACAGGTGAAAATAAGTCATTAGGTCTTAGAGGAGTATTACTTCATGCCAATGTAATTACAAAACGACTTTGTGGCTTTAGCTACAGTCTTCGTGAGGTGAAGACCAAGTATTTGAAACATTGCTATGAAGGTTATGCAAAGAAACCGGTAAAGAAGAATACCATTCTCTTTTTGTCAGAGCGATTACTGGAAGAAAACAGCAATATGGCACTTGTGAAGGCAGAAATAGAAAAGGACAGCCAGATTGTAGTAACAGAATTTATAGATACCACAACAATTAATAAATTGAAATTTAGTCAGATTAAAGAATCTGCAAGGAAAATGGCAGAAGCCGAATGCATCGTTTTAGAGGATTTCTATCCCCAGATTCATGGATTGTCAATTCGTAAAGAAACGAAGCTAATTCAGCTATGGCATGCCTGTGGTTCTTTTAAGACATTTGGATTCTCAAGACTTGGAAAACCCGGAGGTCCGCAGGAAAACTCTGGAAACCACAGAAACTATGATGTAGCGATGGTAAGTGGAAGTAAGATGGTGCCTATTTACAGTGAAGCTTTCGGTATTCCGGAGCAGAATGTAAAGGCCCTTGGTGTCCCAAGAACAGATATTTTCTTTGAACAAGGCTATAGGGAATCGGTAAGAGAGAAGCTGTTTCATAAATATCCACAGTTAAAAGGGAAAAAAATAGTGTTATTTGCCCCTACCTTCCGTGGTGCAGGGAATAAAACAGCATATTATCCAATAGATAAGGTGAATTGGAATCGTTTTTTTGAGGTAGTTTCGGAAGACTATTTTGTTATTCTCAAAAATCATCCATTTGTTAAGAATAAGTTTACTTATGAAGAAAAATGGACAGACAGGGTTCTTGATTTGACAGGAAAAGATAATATCAATGATTTGTTATTCCTGACAGATGTGCTGGTGACGGATTATAGTTCATCGGTATTCGAAGCAGCATTACTGCAGATTCCAATGGTATTCTATGTCTTTGATAAGGAAGAATATCTGGAGAACAGGGATATTTATTATGATTTTGATTCCTTTGTGCCAGGAGCGCAGGCAAAGACCGAAGAGGAATTGATAGCTGCGGTGAAAGCAGCTTTAGAAGGCAGTCAGGAATATTTGGATAAGTACCAGTGGTTTAAAGAGGAATTTTTAGACGCCCTTCATGGAAATAGCACAAAAAACGTTTCAGATTATATCAAAAATCTGGTGCTGGAAGGATAAGGAAGACATAACTAAAAATTTGGTAATGCTGGAAAGGAGATAGCCCATGTCAGATAGAAAAGAAGAATTAAAAGAGCCTGTTACAGTGGGAATTGTTATGGCAGCCTATAACAGTGAAAGGTTTATCGGCGAGCAATTAGACTCCATCCTTTCTGGAAGCTACCAGAATATTCATATTTATGTCAGAGATGATGGCTCAACGGATAATACACCAGCTATTGTAACGGAATATGAAGAAAAATATCCGGTTCAGATACAGCTTGT
The DNA here is from genome assembly GCA_964600705.1 of uncultured Lachnoclostridium sp. Taxonomy (GTDB): domain Bacteria; phylum Bacillota; class Clostridia; order Lachnospirales; family Lachnospiraceae; genus CAYTGQ01. The sequence goes on from CAZRLE010000163.1 coordinate 4,279, forward strand.
TCGAAATGAAGCCAATGGTGGTCTTGTAAAGAACTTTCTTACGGGTGTGATGGAAGCAAAAGAGGATTATATTATGTTCTGTGACCATGATGATGTATGGCTGCCGGATAAAATAAGAATTACACTGGATGCTATGCTGAAAGCAGAAAGTACAGCGGGAGCAGAGGCACTTCCAGTTGTTGTATTTACGGATAATACCATAGTAGATGGTGAGCTGAAGCCGTTGGGTGCCAGCTTCTATGAGAGAAGCCATTTTAACTTTGAACAGATGGGATTATCCTACAT
>CAZRLE010000164.1:0-4560 GCA_964600705.1 uncultured Lachnoclostridium sp.
GCTTATCATTGATGATAATCTCACCATCAAAACCACACTCATGACAGTAATCTGACTTTGTATTAAATTCTGCATACTGAATGTTATCATAAATATATTTCACAATTTCCTCTAACGCTTCCAGATTGTTTCTCATGTTAGGAATTTCAACATAAGAAATAGCTCCACCGGAAGAAATCACCTGAAACTGTGCTTCAAAATCAAACTTACTTAACGCATCAATTTTTTCTCTTACATCTACATGATAGGAATTAGTGTAATATCCTTTATCTGTTATGTCTGGAATGATTCCAAAACGTCTCTTATCAATTTCTGCGAAACGATAACATAAAGATTCAGCAGGTGTTCCATACAAACCGAAACCAAGCCCTGTCATTTCCTTCCATGTATCTGTCGCACGGCGAAGACGCTTCATCAGACGAAGGGCAAACTGGCTTCCTTTTTCATCTGTATGACTTACTCCTGTCATCAACTTAGTTACTTCATAAAGGCCAATGTATCCAAGTGAAATAGTTGAATAGCCATCATGAAGAAGCTTGTCAATCTTCTCACCCTTTTCCAAGCGTGCAATAGCACCATACTGCCAGTGAATTGGACTCACATCGGAAATAGTACCTTCTAATGCTCTATGTCTGCACATCAGTGCTTCAAAACAAAGTGCCAGTCTCTCTTCCAAAATCTGCCAGAACTTTTCTTCATTACCAGCTGCAATAATACCAATCTGTGGAAGATTAAGGCTTACTACACCCTGATTAAATCTTCCTTCAAACTTGTATTTGCCATTTTCATCTTTCCATGCTGTTAAGAAGCTTCGGCAGCCCATGCAGCTAAATACATTGCCTTCGTAGTTCTCACGCATTTTCTTGGCAGAAATGTAATCAGGATATAATCTTTTAGCAGAACATCTTACTGCCAACTTTGTAATGTAGTCATATTCTCCGCCTTTTAAGCAGTTGTGCTCATCTAATACATAAATCAACTTAGGGAACGCAGGCGTTACATATAAACCCTTTTCATTCTTGGTGCCTTCCAAACGCTGTCTTAAAATCTCTTCGATAATCATAGCATTTTCTTTAACGTACTCGTCATCTGCCTGTAAATTAAGAAATAATGTAACAAATGGAGACTGCCCATTGGTTGTCATCAAGGTATTGATCTGATACTGAATGGTCTGTACACCAGACTTTAATTCATCCTTTAGACGTTCTTCTACTAAGTTATCCATCAAATCTTCCGGCATTCTGTCACCGAACTTCTCTGTATACTGTTTTTTGTATTTTTCACGACTCTTACGAAGATATTTGCCAAGGTGACGCACATCTACAGACTGCCCTCCATACTGACTTGAAGCAACCGCTGCAATAATCTGTGTTACTACAGTACATGCAACCTGAAAGCTTTTAGGACTTTCGATGAGCTTGGCATTCATAACCGTACCGTTTTCAAGCATATCTCCGATATTAATCAGACAGCAGTTAAAAATAGGCTGTAAGAAATAATCTGCATCATGGAAATGAAGGACTCCGTCATCATGTGCCTTCGAAATCTTCTCTGGAAGAAGAATTCTTCTTGTTAAATCCTTAGATACCTCTCCTGCAATCAAATCCCTCTGTGTTGATGCAATAATCGCATTTTTATTGGAATTTTCCTCCATAACTTCTTTGTTATCATTATGAATGAGCTTCATAATGGATTCATCTGTTGTGTTGGCTTTACGCACCAATTCTCTCGTATAACGGTAAATAATATAAATCTTTGCAAGAACGAACTTACCCTCTGCCATAAGCTTCTGTTCAATGATATCCTGAATATCCTCTACTAAGAGGGTATCTCTTCCCATATTTTCAATACCGCATACGATACTCTCTATCTTTTCCTCAGATAACTTTTCAAAATCCTCTACTTCCGCATTGGCTTTACGAATGGCAGCAATAATCTTATTTCTATCATAATCTGTCATTCTTCCATCTCTCTTAATTACCTTCATAAGCTCATCCTTTCCCAATCTCACTCTTTATATGCCTAATTCCGTTTGGTGCAATATAACTTGATACCCCAAACAGATAACAGTCCCTTAACTGCTTGTACAGTATACCATACCGCCACATTTGATGTCTACTAGATATTGACAAAGTATTCCGAAATAGTTCTCTATTCCCACAACATCTTGTGTCTCACTTTTTCGCATTTGTGTATACTATAGTTGTGGAATACACTAACTATGAGAATTTTCACACAACTGACTTTCTTCTGCTGTAAAGGCTGCTTATACCTTCCGCGCAAAAAAGAAGACGCATGATATCCGATGCATCTTCCCTGCTTTTTTATATATTCAGATTGATTCCCATATCTAAAAGCTCAATATAGTTAAGGGACAGCTCTATCATACTGATAATAGCATTATCCTCTACTACGTCACTTCTGTTTTCCCAGGCTTCTGCAAAAAACTTATCAAAAATGGTATTCATACGTTCATCACGAATGACAAGTAAGGTCTTATCTGTATACTTGGAAGTAATGCGAAGGTAGTTACAGATACTGGACAAATAACAGCTTGGATTTTCACACTGTTTAAATTCTTCAATGAAATATCCCCTGATAATCTTAACTTTAATATTTGGATGTTCCTCCAAAATATGTATCATGTTTCTTACATGGGCTTCTCGGTCTACCGCAGATACTTTCACTCTCTTGTTAAAGAAACTGAGTTCTCCTGTCAGAATGTAATTATTCAAAGTCTGTTCATATAATAAAATCTGCAAATCCGAATTATAAGTCGCATTATTTAATACGATATCAATATTCTTAAGTTCATCCAAAACCTCAGGATTATCTCCAAAATGCTCCTCTACCAGCTTTGCAAATAAGTCCGGCGGCAGGAACAATTCATTGATTGTTCCAATCACAACACGAATATTCTTACCAATGATAGAACGCATATACTGCTTGCTTACAATCATTTCTTCAACCGTATATTCATTGAAAATCGGATGGCAGTTGGTTGCAATCATCTCATCAAGAGTTTCATAAGTATCTGAAATTACCTTTTCATCATCGGAAGTATTGGCAATCAGGCATTTTCCTTCTCTTCCCGGCATAATAAAATGGGCAAAATGCTTTTTCGCCGACATAACTAGGGAATGAAATGGAAAATTGGTAGCATACATACTAAATGTGGCACCACTAAAATTGGTTACCATATACATGAGAAGAATTGGGTCAAATATAACATCCAATTTCTTACTGTCTGTAATACTCAAAATCAGCTTAAAGTGCATGAGTTCTGGTCTCATCTGCACAATTTCCTCATGCTTAACACCTGCCAGATGCAGCTTATCATCTCTGCTAAGTTCAAACAGGTTCGTGAGCACAATCAAATCCAACGGATTTTCTTCTGTCACCGTTTCATCAATTGGAATACGCAGATATTTTCTTTGCAGACTTGGGTTTACCAGAGTATAACTGTTCTTTTCTCTCGGCACATCCTTATCGATATCTTCATTCAAAGCAATGTTTTCTTTCTCTTCTACACCTCGCTCCGTACTATAAAGATATGCATTAAATAAACGATTTTCCAACTCTGCCTGAAACTGTTTCTTCTGCTCTGAAATAGATAGTCCGGTACTCAGTTCCATTTCCAAATACCTTGCTATTGCCTGCCTTGCACTATCGGCGGCCTCCCTGCTGATAAAAGCTGCAATTTTCTGACATATGATATTAGCACTCTTTCTGGAAGGGTAAATCTTTGAGTTAATTACTTTACTGATGTAAGAAACATCATACCCCAGTTCAATCGCCAGAACGTAATTCTTAACTCCGGTATAATCTAACAATTTCCCAATTAGTTTTCCAAATTCAATCTGGTTCATTCCTCCACCCCTTCATCACTTTGTGTTTATTCCAATTAGAAACGGAAATCTCTTTCACCTGCTTCAATCTTAATCATTCTCTCCCTTGCTGTCTGCTGGGCTTTTGGATTGGTAATATAGTTCAATTCTTCTGCAATCACTTTTTCGCCCTTTTCCTTTGTATCCGCAGATGCGTAATCCTCCAGATATTCTTTCAGTGTCATCAATGCATTTGGCTGACAGCAATTGGCAATCTGACCTGTTTTTGCAAGCTTCATAAAACGGTCACCGGTACGGCCTTCTCGATAGCAGGCAGTACAAAAACTTGGTATATATCCCTTTTCTAACAGCCAGTTAACGATTTCATCCAGTGTTCTTCTGTCAGAAGTATCGAACTGAGCCGAATTATCTTCTTCCTTTTCTTCCTCTACATAACCACCTACACTGGTACGAGAACCTCCACTAATCTGAGAAACACCCACCTTAAGAACTCTCTCTCTGCATTCCTTTGTCTCTCTGGTAGAAATAATAATACCTGTATATGGTACTGCTACACGAAGAACTGCAACAATCTTTTCAAAAATATCATCTGAAATACCATTATCAAAATCATCCGGATTAATGTCATCTGCAGGACAGATTCTAGGTACACTGATTGTATGCGGTCCTACACCTTTATATGCTTCCAGATGTTCTGCATGCATCAAAAGCC
>CAZRLE010000165.1:0-4549 GCA_964600705.1 uncultured Lachnoclostridium sp.
ATATTTATTTCTTGCCTGTGATTCACCTGCAAATGCTTCCCATAAATTCTTTTCTGTTTTTGTTCCTGCGTATTTGTTACTTCCCATATTTCTGTCTCCTTCTTCATTAAAATTGATGAGTATGTAACACATTCTCACCTATTATTTAACCTCACTTTAGAGTCTTAGTCAACAGCTTTTCACATTGAATTATAAAAACATTTTCCTAATTGTTTCTGATATTATTTTCTGTTAGAATGTACTTAGACAGCATACTTTTACAAAGGGAGAAAGCTATGAATCCGATTTTTCTAGGTACACTTAATTTAATTATATACTTTGTACTTGCGGTAATAATTGCTTTTGGTTGCCGTATCTTATTTACCATACCGGATGAAGTATTTCGAAAAGCTCTGCATTTTATTTTACTGGGCTCTTTTCTGGTACTTCTGGTATCCTATCCAACCTGGCAGATTACCGCTGGGGCTGCCATTATTTTTGAGGTTCTGGTTTATCCAATTCTCAAGTTTGCTGAACATATAAAACAGTATTCATCCTTTACTACAGAACGCAAAAAAGGCGAACTAAAAGCTAGTCTTATGCTGGTTTACACCATGTTTGCCATTGTTGTAACAGTTTGCTGGGGATTTTTTGGTGACAAATATCTGGCTCTTGCAAGCCTTTATGCCTGGGGAATTGGAGATGCCTTTGCCGCCTTAATCGGCAAAAAATATGGTAAACACAAAATTCACGCACCGGGTTTAGATGGAAAGAAAAGCTATGAAGGAACTCTTTCTATGTTTTTCGTATCCTTTACAACGGTATTTGTCATTTTAATGTGCCGTGGCGGTCTAAGCACCATTGCATGTGCCGTTACTGCTATTTTAGTCAGCTTTGTGAGTACCATAAGTGAGTTATATTCCAAAAATGGTAACGATACAGTTATTTGCCCAATTTGTGCTATGATGACCTTATTACCCCTTGTGCATTTCTTCGGAGGGCTTGGATAACTGGATACAATCCGATTCATTACTTTAAAACATCTTGAAAGGAATTTTGCCCTATGAATAACGTTAACCCAAACACCCAGAAATCCGGAAGCAAAACCTTATTCATGTCCGTTGTTATGAGTGCTCCTGGACCACTTATTATAGGACTTGGACTCTTAGTTGGACGTAGTTCTACCCAAATTGCCGATTTCGTCCGCCGAAGCGCAGAACTCCTTGGCATTATTATGGCTTATATCGTCTATAAAATCACAACCAAAGACGGCGTTTGTGATACGATTAAAAAAGAGAAACTAGAACGTTTTTCCAACTTATTTGTAGGTGCCATGATGTGTCTTGGCGGTTCGCTTATGTTCCTTTTAGCTTTTATGTCCGACAATACAGAAAAAGGGAATGTCCTCCCGGGACTTATCATTGCAGTCCTTGGTGTTGTAGCTAATACCCTTTTCTGGAGAAAATACACCAAATTAAATAAAGCAGAACCAAACGCTATTCTTGCCGTACAGGCTCGCCTTTACCGTGCCAAGAGTCTGGTAGACGGCTGCGTTACCATTGCTTTATTATCCGTTTTCCTATTTCCAACCAGCAAGATTTCTTATTATCTCGACTTCGTAGGTTCCGTTATTGTGGCTCTATATCTTGTCTGGTGCGGAATACAGACCATTATGGAAAGGCTTGGAAAAAAATAAATTGCAGGGTGTTGAACTAACGGACAGACTTCTTGTGGCAATGGTATATGTTTTGAATTTGATTTTCATCTACTTTTTGAAAAGAGAAGGCACAGGCTGTGTCTTCTCTTTTGATATAGTATATTGAGAAAATCAAATAATTGACTTTACGAAATCGCCGCAAGAAGTCCTGTTTTTCGTTTTTTCTGCTAAAGTGGGACTATAACATGGAAACAGCCCCAAAAGGGTGTAGCAGTATTTTTCGCCTGACAATGTACATCTCTGTTAGAAAGTCATGGTTGCAGATTTTTTGCTAAGCGAGGCTTGGGAGTGCAAGCCTGTCGACGATAAGCCTCGCAATAAAAGCAAAAAATCAAAATCATAGACTTTCTCAGAGATGTAATGTTGCCAGAAAAATACCGCTACACCCTTTCGGGGCGTTCGAAATCTGTCCGTTTGCCAAGGCGTTAGCCCGACAAACTGAATTTTTTCTACTATCTTCGCAAATTATCCTATTCCCCTTCTAATACTGCAAGCATTAAAATACCTACAATAATGATAGTAATGAATACGTACTGTTTCTTTGTTAATTTTTCTTTTAAGAAAATTCTGGATAATATTAATGATACAACGCATACACTTGAAAGAATTGGAGCTGCAATAGCACCATTTCCACTCATGGCATATACATAAGTCAGCTGTCCGGCTGTTTCACAAACAGCAGCTATCAATTTGTCTTTCTGCTGAGGTAAATCAAAGCTTACACGTTTCCATTTCATGAAAGCAAATAAAATCAAACCAACAATAGCAAAGGTCAACTCATAGGAAATATTTGCAACTAATTCAATACTTTCTTCTGTTACACCAATCAGTGGACTTGTCTCCATTTCCAAAAAGATGATATCTAAGAAACTTCCCAACGCATCGATGATTGCATAACAGAATGGCATAGCAAATGCAGTAATCGCTAATTTCTTTCCAAGTCTCTGCTTTCTGTTTACATCAGAACTGTTTTCCACATAACTTACACCAATAATACCGACTACAATTACTCCAATTGCAACCCATACGCTAGGTTCAATCGTTTCATGTAAGAAAATTACACACATAAGTGAGCACATTGCGCCGGCAGTATTTTCAATCGGATCTGCTAAAGATTCTTCAATAAATCTGATTCCGAAAAAGGAACATGCCATAGATAAAATGTAACACAACGAAACTGGTGCGTAAGCAATCAGATTTCTTGGGTCATATACGATATCAGAAGTCAGCAGTGTGAATATTGCATGAATTCCCATTACTGCTCCAACTAAAATACATACTCTTAAATGATCATATTTCCTATCCTCATGTGAACCTTTTTTATAAAAAAGTTCTGCTGCTCCCCACAGCAAAGTTGTTACCAATGTAAAAATTAACCACATAATAAAATCTCCTTTGTACAAATTTATATTTTTATTTATGTTGGCTATTCTTAGGAGGTTTAATCATGGAAATCAACCATATTGGCTTGCCAAAATGGGTTCCCGCTGCTTTCTGTAAATTTTTGCGCATAGTAAAATAACCTCCTTTTCTTTTTTATGGTGATAGGACTTTTTGTAAGTCGAAAGTCATCATCTTTGCAAATTTTACCATATATCTTTTTATTATTCAAATATTTTTATTGTTAAACTTCCTGTTTACTGTTCTTCTGCCATATATTCTATGGATACTTATTTCCAATCCTTTTATTTTATGGTACACTTTATTTATGGTTTTAAGTTTTATATTTAAAATCTTTCATTTTAATTTAATGCTACAACTAATATTTTAATGAAACACGCCTATCCCGGCAGACTGTGAGGTTTTCCTTATGAACATTTCCAACAAAATTGACCTTCATTTACACATTGATGGCTCTGTAAAACCAGAAACTGTATATGAATTATCCAGAAAATATAACATCGAACCAGAATGTAACTTAAGCTTAGAAGAAATCAGAAATTCCATGATGATTCCAGAAGGAGAATATGACCCAGATTTTTTAACCTTTAACCCTCCTCTTCGTGTCATGCAGACCGCAGAGGGACTAACACGCATTACCCGTGAATTAATAGAGCGATTAGAGGATGACGGTTTGATTTATGCAGAGCTTCGCTTTGCCCCTCAGTATCATCTGAATGGTGGTATGACACTGGAAGATGCTGTTCTTGCTGCTATTGAAGGTTTAAATCAGGGACTTGCAAACTGTAAAACTTTAAAAGCAGGTCTGATTTTATGTACTATGAATCACTGTGACCCTGCAGACAATCATACAGAAAATATAGAAACCGTTCACCTTGCCAAGAAATATTTAGGCAAAGGGGTTTGCGGTGTAGATATGGCAGGTTACGAAGAAAGAATGCCAGAATATGCCGATATTTTTGAACTGGCACATGAACTTGGCATTCCTGCCACAACCCACAGCGAATTTACTGTAGGCGATGCCCTAAAATACAACACAACCCGAATTGGTCATGGCTATCAGGCAGCATTACTTCCAGAATTAACAGAAGCCGTTATTAAAAAGGGAGTAACCTTAGAAATGTGTCCAGACAGCAGCTTATCTTATGAATATGGTCTGACCGGTGATGAAACTCATCCATTATATGTACTTTACAAAAAAGGGGCACGAGTAACGATAAATACAGATAATCTAACTGTATTAGATACAAGCCTTGAATTTGAATATGAACTCTGTCGTAAAATGGGCTTTACCGATGAAGATATTGTGAAAATGAATAACTTCGCAATCGAAGCCTGCTTTGCAGATGAAGAAACCAAGAAAAAATTGCTGGCAGTGCAACAGATTTAAATTTAGATTTGTTGGGCTAAAACCTCGAACGCCACCCCACCCCTACACCAGTATTTTTCTTG
>CAZRLE010000166.1:0-2601 GCA_964600705.1 uncultured Lachnoclostridium sp.
GTATCCATGATTCTTGCTACAGGTGGTCCTGGTATGGTTAAGGCTGCTTATTCCTGTGGAAAACCTGCTCTTGGCGTAGGTCCTGGTAACGTTCCATGCTTCATTGAAAAAACAGCTGTTTTAAAACGTGCCGTAAACGATTTAGTTCTTTCTAAATCCTTTGACAATGGTATGATTTGTGCATCTGAACAGGCTGCTATTATCGAAGCTCCTGTATATAAAGAAGTAATTGAATTAATGAAGAAAGCTGGCTGCTATTTTGCAACCAAAGAACAGATTAAGAAATTGGAACCTGTTGTAATCAATTTAGAAAAAGGTGCTGTAAACCCTGATATCGTAGGTAAATCACCAGCTTTCATTGCAAACCTTGCAGGCTTTGAAATTCCTGCAGATACTAAAGTATTATGTACTGAAATTGATGGTGTTGGATCAGACTACCCACTTTCCAAAGAAAAACTTTCTCCAGTTCTTGCTGTATTAAAAGCAAAGGACGTAGAAGATGGTTTAGTATTATGTGAAAAAATGCTTGCCAATGGTGGTATGGGACACTCTTCTGTACTCCACTCTACAGACCAGAAAGTTATTACAGAATTTTCTAACCGCATGAAGACAGGACGTATCTTAGTGAACTCTCCTTCTACTCATGGTGCAATTGGTGACCTTTATAACTCTAATATGCCTTCTCTTACATTAGGCTGTGGTTCCTATGGTGGTAACTCTACTACTCACAACGTATCCGCAGTTGACCTTGTAAATGTAAAGCGCGTGGCAAAAAGGAGAGTTAATATGCAGTGGTTTAAGGTTCCAAGTAAGATTTATTTTGAAGCAGGCTCAACAAGTTATTTGGCAAAAATGCCTAACATTTCCAAAGCATTTATCGTTACAGATGAAGCAATGACTGACTTAGGTTATGTAGATAAAGTATTATATCAGTTAAGAAAGAGGGAAGATTACGTTCACTGTGAAATCTTTGACCAGGTAGAACCAGACCCATCTCTTGAAACAATTATGAAGGGTGTAGAATCCATGAGACAGTTCCAGCCAGATGTTATCATCGCTCTTGGTGGTGGTTCTGCTATTGATGCTGCCAAAGGTATGTGGTTATTCTACGAACATCCGGAAGCTGACTTTAAGAACATGTCACTTAAGTTCTTAGATATCAGAAAACGTGCTTACAAATTCCCACAGCTTGGAAAGAAATCACAGTTAGTAGCGATTCCTACTACTTCCGGTACAGGTTCCGAAGTAACTTCCTTCGCTGTTATTTCTGATAAGACAGAAAACAAGAAATATCCATTAGCTGACTACGAATTAACACCAGATGTAGCTATCATCGACCCTGAATTCGTAATGAGTGTACCTAAGAAATCTACAGCATGGACTGGTATGGACGTTTTAACACACGCAATCGAAGCTTATATCTCCATCTTAGCTTCTGATTACACAGATGCGTTAGCAATTCATTCTATTGAAATGGTATTCACATACTTAAAGGATTCCTTTACAAAGGGTGCTGCTGACCCACTTGCAAGAGAAAAGATGCACAACGCTTCTACTATCGCAGGTATGGCATTTACCAATGCATTCCTTGGAATCAACCACTCTCTTGCTCATAAGCTTGGTGGAGAATTCCATATTCCACATGGTTGTGCAAATGCGATTTTATTACCACATGTAATCCGTTATAATGGTGTTGCAAACCCAACTAAGTTCACATCTTGGCCAAAATATGAAAGCTACATCGTTGGAGATAAGATTTTCTCCTTAATGAAGAAATTAGGATTTGCTCCAAAGAATAACGATGAAGCTGTAGAAATGCTTGCCAGAGAAGTTGAAAAGTTAAACGAATACTTAGAAATCCCTGCAACATTAAAAGAATACGGTGTTGACGAAAAAGCGTTCCTTGCTAAGGTAGATGAATTAGCAGACTTAGCTTTCGGTGACCAGTGTACTACTGCTAACCCAAGACTTCCACTTGTATCTGAATTAAAAGAATTATATATGATTGCTTACTATGGAAAAGAAAACAGATAAATAGAATCTCCTAGAAAAAAGAAGCCCTGCCTTACACAGAGCTTCTTTTTCTATCTTATATCAACTGATTATTTTGTCAATTTGTATTTTTCCTTGTATTCCAAATACTTTTTACGGAATTCTGTATTTTCACCCTTTTCTAAGGTATCCAGATATTCATGACTGTCAAATTCATCCTGCTTCTGTAATACACAAACTGCAATATTAGAACAATGGTCAGCTACACGCTCAATATTGGTTGTGATATCTGATAAAATGAATCCCATTTCGATTGTACAAACACCTTGACGAAGACGTTCAATATGCCTTCTCTTCATTTTTACATTCAGCTTATCAATAACATCCTCTAAAGGTTCTACTACTCTTGCTTCTTCTAAATCTTCATTTACAAAGGTTTCTACCGCAAGATTTACAATCTCTTTCACAGCACCAGAGAATGTAGCAATTTCACTTTCTGCAACCTCTGAGAACTTCATGCCCTTTTCATATTTTTCCTTAGCAGATTCGCAGACATTACGTGCATGGTCGGAAATACGTTCAAAATCACCAATTCCATGAAGTAATAAA
>CAZRLE010000166.1:2611-4508 GCA_964600705.1 uncultured Lachnoclostridium sp.
GTTTTACTGTCTGCTTCGGACAAATCTCTGGCACTTAACTTCATAAGATAATTACCAATCTCATCTTCAAACTGATCCATGGTACTTTCTAATTCTACAACTTTTGCTGCCTTTTCTTCATCATAATTCTGCAATAAGTCTAAAGCAGTGAAAATTGCCTCTTTGGAAAGCTCTGCCATCTTTACGGATGCTGCCTTACATAATGTCATCGCATAAGCAGGCTGTTCTAAGAAACGGCTGTCTAATGCTCTAAGAGTTTCATCAACCTGTGTGCCACTCTTCATATCCTCTGGAGTCTCCTTTACTGTCATATATGCCATCTTCTCAAGCACATGAGAAAATGGAAGTAAAATAATAGTTGCACCAATATTAAATGCACTATGAATGATTGCAATACCAGCCGCATCAATTGTCTCTCCTAAAATTGCAGGATTTAAAGTTGCTTTTACAATTAAGAACAAAATCATGTAAATTACAGTACCTACAATATTAAAATACAAATGTACCAAAGCCGTTCTTCTTGCACCCTTATTTGCACCAATGGAAGAAATCATAGCAGTTACACAAGTACCAATATTCTGACCTAAAATAATTGGGAATGCAGTCCCCCATGTAATTGCTCCAGTTACACTTAACGCCTGTAAAATACCTACAGAAGCAGAGGAACTCTGAATGATACCAGTTACAACCGCACCTACTAATACACCTAAGAATGGATTTGTAAACATAGTAAAGAGCTGTGTAAATTCTGGTACATCTGCTAATGGTTTTACCGCTCCACTCATGGTATCCATACCAAACATTAAAATAGCAAATCCGATTAAAACCGTACCAATATCTTTCTTCTTATCGCTTTTTGCAAACAAGATAAGTACAACACCAATTACCGCTAAGATTGGTGAAAAGCTGGTTGGCTTTAACATCTGAATAAGGAAAGAGTCACCTTCCACACCAGACAAGCTTAAAATCCACGCTGTCATAGTTGTTCCAATATTAGAACCCATAATAATACTGATTGCCTGTGACAGTTTCATAATTCCAGAGTTTACAAAACCTACTACCATAACTGTAGTTGCAGAGGATGATTGAATGACTGCAGTAACTGCTGCCCCCAGTAAAACTCCTTTTAATTTGTTAGAAGTAAGTTTTTCAAGAATCTGTTCCATCTTACCACCTGAAGCTCTGGTAAGACCATTTCCCATCGCATCCATTCCGTAAAGAAATAATGCCAAACCACCTAACATCGTTAATACGCCAAAAATATCCATTGCAAGTTCTCCTTTTTATAAAAATCTAGTTTTAACCTACAATGGAATCGTAATATAGAAATGTAAAATCAAAACCATCCAAATGTAAAATCTATGTAAAGTCCAGCCCAAAAAACCTTGTTTCAAACCATCTTTAACAGATTATTTATGAAGTATTAACGAGTTCTTTATATTCCTGCACATCGTTCGTATCGAACTCCTCACATCTTTATAAATTTCCTTTTACACTACTTTTCTCTGCCAGCCTTAGTACCGACACAATCGGCATAATCAGCATTCCACAGAAGAAATTACTGATTCCGTGTATCACATCAAAAGGAAGTCCTGCTACAATCCAAGCTATCATGCCCTCAAAGCTCAAGCCAAAAAGGAGTACCTGTGAAGGTGCATAAATGACGCCATACAAAAAGCCGTGTAAAGCACAAACTATCATATAAATAAACGGCTCAATTCTTTTATTCATTTTCTTTGGAAGTAGCATAACTGCTGCCCAAAGCACAGTCCATACATAGAGGTATGGTATCCACCAGGTTGCAAATCCACTAAACATTCCATTTAACAAAACATAAATATAGATGGGATATAAGGCTTTCTTACCATATACAATCGTGAATGCAACAATAAACGTT
>CAZRLE010000167.1:0-4491 GCA_964600705.1 uncultured Lachnoclostridium sp.
GTTGTATAACTTTTCATTAAATTTACGATTTTACTGACAGACATTGTTGGTTCTGCTTCTATCATGTAATGAATATGGTCTTTATCAGTTTCCATGTTCCCATGATGTAATAATAACACAAACCACTACTCTTGGCTACCTTAACCCACCGTCTAAAGCCAGTGGGATTGCGGTAGCCTTATTTCAACCGCCCTCTCCTAATTTATATCCTATCTTACCAATTTAACCAAATATTCCGTTGTTCCCTCTTCAAATATCTTCTCTTCTGTCAATTTAAATCCATGTTTTTTATAAAATGCAATCCCTCTTTCATTTTTCTCCAAAGCCCATAAGAACTTCACACCACACCGCTTTATGGCAAATTCAATTAACTTTGCTCCCACTCCATAACTTTGAAAAAAGGTATCTACATAAAGCTTCTTTACTTCTACGCCATCTACGGAAATAAATCCCCTGATAATTCCATCATCATAAACAAATATTTTATTTAGTTCATTTTCATCTGACAGCCATCCATTAGCAACCGATATTACCTGCATTTCTCCAAAAGAATATGCTTCGTCTTTAAATATTGGATAAAAATTCATTCTATTGTTGAATACCAGAATTTCTGCAATTCTGGATATGTCAGCTTTTGTGGCTTTTCTTATATACATATATGCAGCCCCCTCTCATTTTACGGCATATAAACCTTTTTCACAGATACCACCACTCCATTTTCAACAATTATTGATGTATTATGTGGTGTTCCACTATAATCAAAGTTCACATCACTTGCCAACAAATCATCTGCTATATAATTAACTTCTCCATTATCCAAATCTGATGCATCTGTATATACAAACTCTGGTGATACAGTAAGAACCATTTCACCAATTTCATAATAAGTCTTGATATCGCTATATCCAATGGAATAGTACACGCCATTTTCATCCGTATGGAATTCATAGCCACCCACATCTAAACCGCCATTGATGCTGACATTTCCTAAATCATTTCGTTCTATGGACGTAATTGCAATCTGTTCTTTATTGATTTCCAGTATACTTCCAACCTCCAGCATAGATACATCTACCATATCAAATAGTTCATAGTCATATACTCTCACTTTCATTTTAACCTCTGTTGCATCACCAGCTTCTTCTGTATAAATACCACCATTTTCAATGGATACCGCTAAAGTGCAATCTGTTATATTTTCTAAATCAATGGTTGTTGGTAATGAACGTACTAAATGTGCTTCGTCCTCTGGTATCTTTTCCTCAGATATTTCGTCTCCAGATGTTCCACCTGGTACTTCTGGTGCTTCTGCTACTATCTTAATACTGTATATTTCTCCCAAACGTGCCGGATAGGTTTCCATGATATCTCCATTGTATGTAATCTCAATAATGTCACCCACTTCCGGTTCTACAGAGGAATCCAATTTTTCCATTGATACTGTAATTCGATCTGCACTTTTTAATTCTAGACTTCCTTCTACTGGTTCTACCAGATACGAATTGTCATGTATTTCAATAATAGTTGCTTCAAATACAGTTTTATTGTGCGAATTATTAAACCATACTACTATACCAATTAGTATTACCATACACAATACTATTACTGTCATTTTTTTCTTTTTCATAATCCAATACCCCCTTTTTTCATTTGTTTTTAAGCAAATGTTTCCAATTCACTAATCAGATTATATAATGTATCCTGTGCCAAAACTCCGCGTTTTAAATCTTTTGGCAGTTCTCCTCTTTCATCATATTCATAATCTTTAAGCCATTGTCCATTTTCATAGTAATCAATGAGTTCCTGCAACATTCTTTTAAGTTCTGCATTATTTTTTATTGACTTGTTACAATCCAACATTGCTTTTGAAATCTCATCTAAATACCCCTCCATTTTTTGTATCCTAAAAATAACCGCCTGCAATTCTTCCTCTTTTCCCATTTTTCTACCTCAATTCTGGTCTGCTCTTATCTAGTACCTTCTCTACATCAAACATATCTGCCATAGAACCCGGTCTGGTTATCATACTAAATCCATCCAAATTGGCGCGGGTCTGTCTGACATAACTATTGTTCACCTGTACAAATGCTTTTGACCACACACCACAATAATAATACAGTCCTACACTCTGAAAATAAGACAGCTTATCTGCCTCTGTGGAATAATCAATTTCTGAACCATAAGGATAAATGTAAATATCTGTTTCACCAACTAATGACCCAACCTCATTAAACCAACGTTCTGTATCACTTATCAGATATTCATAGCTGATTTTTCTTGCATCACGATGTCCAAATCCGTGAATGGCAAACTGCCATCCTGTTTCTTTCAATCGTTTTGCTACTGCTTTGGCTACTTTTTTATCCTGTTTTAAAGTAGGACTATCCTTTATGTGTGTATCATAACCTAATGTTCCCTCATAGCCTGTCAGTGCCAAAATCCCTTTTGCACCACGCAAGGAAAAATCTGGATGTTCTTTTACAAATGCATCTAAAATTGGTGTCACATCATAATCACCAACTAATTCATTCCCCTCTTTGTCTATGTATAAATTCTTTACCTCACCATTTTCATCTAACACAAGTTTTCTGGCAAATCCATCATCTTCCATGTATTCATAATAATTCACATCATCCACTGACAATACCAAAGGCTTTTTCCCATCTGGAACAAGCGGAGCATTGGTTTTAAACCTAACCTTGCCATTAGCATCAACTGTTTTCAGCGCCAGGTCATGAATATCAATTAAAATATAATCATTGGCATACAACTCATTAAGCATTGCCTTAAATTCATCCACGGTAGTCATCCACGGTAGTCATCCAATAATTATATCCATTTTCCATATAATCCCCATCAAACGCCAAGGAAGTATCCACAATGAGAGAATGGAAGAAAATATGACGTACCGGCTCTGTATACGGGACAAAAGACTCTTTTGCCTCCTTATATTCTTCAATCTTTGTTGAAACAATTTCCACTTCTCCATATTCATTTAAAACCACTTCTAACACTTCTATCGCTTCGTCATAAAAATATCCCTGTGCCAGTTTTTCCGCTTCCTCTAAAGCAGCAAGCACTGTCTGTATCCGTTCCGATGCCATTAATGACGTTGAGGATACTTCTATACCCCCCTTCGAAATTACCTCTTTGTCCAAACTAGCCTGCCCAGAACAACCACCTAATATAACAGCTATTCCAGTCAGCATAACCAATTTATTTAAGCTTCCCTGCTTTAACTTTCTCATTTTGTATCTCCCAATTCTTTTGTTAATTCCATACCCTCTTCTTTTTTAATCAAAGTATGACCATATTTTCTCCGTACCCGTTTCCTCATATACACCTATAAGTTTTCCAGCCTCATCGTAATAGAAATAATCCGGTTTATCCTTTGGACTATAATAAAGCGACACATAACCAGAAGAACCAGAATCAGGCGCATATATCGTATAAAGAAATGAATCTACAAATCTAATTACCCCTTTTTCATCCAGAATATTACCATATTCATCCATTACATACCTATCATAGCTTCCACCATCATAAGGGCTGACACGTTGAAAATTATTAGTCCAATTTACATAAAATTTCCCTATTGCATCATGTGAAACACTTCCTGCCGGATGATAATCACCATTTAAGTCAATCCATCCACCTTCGCTATAAGGACATTTTTCATCCGCACCCAACTTTATAAATTCGCCTCTGTTATTGTAATAACCAGTAACATATTTTCCTTTGCTTTTATTAAAAGAAACAACCGTACCATCATTTGAAATATAGGTTCCAGCTTCTGTTCTTTTTGCTTCCTCATTCAAATGAATAAATGCCGCCTCATTGGCATTAACAGTGATTTTGTCATCTGCTATAAGCAACACATTACCCTTTTTCCCTTTGATAGTAACCATACCAGACATCTCAGTACCTTCCGCAATATCCAGTTCCAGCATTTTTCCCTTTTTTGCCTTAATAACGATATCCGCATTGTAAGTACCTTTTTTAATTTTCAAACTCAAATCACTTTTATTTTTTATCGTAATTTTTTCCACTGAACTATTTTTTAATGCTTCATCCAGTTCTTTCTGAGTTGTTACCTTTACATTAGTTGCTGCTTTCGCTTCTGGCACTGTAGGTACTAATATACCAACACCTAAAGCCAATACTAAAAACATTACTATAAACTGTTTCATTTTACTTTTGAACACTTTCATGTCCTCCTTCTCCTACAAATAATCGTAACACAATGCTAAATATTATTTTTTGCATATCCTCTTCTAATCATAACAACTGACAATATAATAACTACAATTGTTATTGGGTCACCAAGAAGAAATACTAACCAATACAGCTTATCAAAATCTAGGTAAAGCAATCCAATTATTTTAGAAACAATCTTTAAGCCAAAATAGAACATCCATAGCAAGTTTACATTTAGCATATTTTCTTCTGGAAGCAACTCTAAGGATTCAATTCCAAAATCCTTTGCCAAAA
>CAZRLE010000168.1:0-4430 GCA_964600705.1 uncultured Lachnoclostridium sp.
CCACGTATCTAGCTTGGAAGGCTAGTGTTCTACCATTGAACTACACCCGCATGTTTACTCTATTATCTAACATACTCTTACAAAGCATATCACACTTTCAAGAAGTATAAATGCCCAGAGCCGGAATCGAACCAGCGACACAGGGATTTTCAGTCCCTTGCTCTACCGACTGAGCTATCTGGGCATATGTTGCTTTACAACACTAGATATTATATACCCAACCCTTCTATTTGTCAAGCCTCAATTGTTATTCTCCTTATTTTATTTGTAAACCTTTTCGGCTTTTCCTTTTTCATTTTCACATTTTCTTTATTGTCTTCTAATTCGATATTATTTATAATGAAAGTGGTTTATTATGTTTTCAGGCAAACAGAAGAAAGGATGAAAAACTATGAAGGCAGGAAGTTTCAAAAAAGACTTGGCTATATGTACATTTTTCTTAATCAATGCTACTTTAGTTTCCTATTTCTTTTTTGTAAGTGCTTCCAACTCTTCAAACGCTGCAACCTGTTATATGCTGGCAGTCTTTTTAATTTCCCGTTATACAGAAGGGTATCGCTGGGGGTTTATTTCTTCTGTCATAGGCGTCGTTGCATTTAACTATATGTTTGCATTTCCTTATTTTGCCATTGACTTTTTCCGTGAGGGGTATCCGCTTACCTTTCTTGGTATGCTCATTATTTCTCTCATTACCAGTGCTGTAACGACTCAGCTTAATAACCAAAAGCAGGAAGCTTTGGATAATGAACAGGCGCTTGCCATGATTAATCAGTTTAACCAGCAGATATTGGGGTGTCAAAGCCGCAAGGAACTTTTAGAGCTTACCACCCGTTATCTTTCCAAATTAAACAAATGCTCCGTTTTATTTATACCACACGGAATTGAACTTCCATACACTGACTCCCCATGCTGCCTTTACGAGGATGATGCAAATCATATATTTCCGTACGAAGCACTTACAAAAGAAGCTTCCCTTTTTAATGAATCCTCCGCCCATGGCAGTATATCAGTGGAACAGGAGTATTATTATTTTTTACCTGTTTCCTCACAGGAACAATTTTGGGGAACTTTATTTTTTCACACAGCCAACGAGTCAGACTTCCATTGGGACTCTCACTTTTCCCAGTTGATAATTTCTCAGATTGCATTATCACTGGAGCACTTCTCCTTATTAGAACAAAGTCAGAAACTCGTTTTGGACTCCGAGAAAGAAAAGATGCGCTCCAATCTCCTTAGGGCCATCTCCCATGATTTACGAACTCCCCTTACCGGTATGATTGGTGCGAGCTCAGCTTATCTTGATGCAAAAGACTTTTTAGACGAAGAATACAAAGACCAGCTCATTCATGGGATTTACGATGATGCCAACTGGCTGCTTAACATGGTAGAAAACCTCTTAAGCGTTACCAAAATTGACCAGACCCAAAAGAATGCGACAGTTGCAAAACAACCGGAATCACTGGAAGAAGTTGTTTCCGAAGCTCTTGTACGCTTTAAAAAGCGTTATCCTGACAGTCCGGTTAACGTATCCATTCCAGAAGAATTTCTTATGATTCCAATGGATGCCACCCTGATTGAACAGGTTATCATTAATCTGTTAGAAAATGCAGTCGTTCACGGCAAAGGAAAACAACCTATCGACTTTAATGTAGAAGCTACGAAAAATACTGCTATTTTCCACATTCGCGACTATGGGAAAGGTATTCCGGCAGAACGTATTCCTTTTATTTTTGATGGATATGCATTATCCCATACAGCGTATAATGATACTCACAAAGGAATGGGAATTGGTTTATCTATCTGCAAAACCATTATTCTTGCCCATCAAGGCACAATTGAAGTAATCGGGCACGAAAATGGAGCAGAATTTTTATTTCAATTACCTATGACATAACAAACGTTCTACTGCAAAATATATACTTGTATAGCACAATCCAACATTTCATTTTAAAAATAGGAGATATGATATGGCAACATCAAAATTAACTGCTCTCATTGTTGAAGACGAAAAAAATATCGGCAATTTCATGTCTGCAATCTTACAGGCAAATAATTACAAAACGATTCTAAGTACCACTGGCGAAAATGCAATCAACCTTACTAAGTCACACTGCCCGGATATTATCCTTTTGGATTTGGGACTTCCTGATATAGATGGTTTGGATGTATTAAAAGAAATACGTAAGTGGTCACAGATCCCAATTATTATTATTTCTGCAAGACAGCAAGAATCCGAAAAGGTTCTGTCACTTGATTTAGGTGCTGACGATTACATCAGCAAGCCGTTTGGTACAAATGAACTCCTTGCCAGACTTCGTACTGCACTCCGTCATAGTACCGCCAATACTGTTTCTAATTCCACTGTTATTACCAAATATCAGGCTTTAGATTTAATAATAGATTTTAATAAAAGACTGATTACTTTGTGTGGTGAAGAGATTCATCTAACTCAGATTGAATATAAGCTGGTATCTATCCTTGCCCAGAACTCCGGTAAGGTTATTACATACGAAACCATAATAAAAGCTCTCTGGGGCCCTAATGCCGATACAGACAACCAGATTCTTCGTGTCAATATGGCAAATATCCGCAGAAAGCTTTGTAAAAACCCAGCGGTTCCTACTTACTTCTTTACAGAAGTAGGGGTAGGATACCGTATGCTTGAAAATGAACTAATCAGCCAATAATACTGAGACAAAAAAAGACCTTGAAGAAATTCTTCAAGGTCTTTTTCATGCCGCAAACCGGAATCGAACCGGTACGGGAGATTAGTCCCGCAGGATTTTAAGTCCTGTGCGTCTGCCAGTTCCGCCACTGCGGCATCTTAACTTGCATCTTATAACACAAGTAACTGGATGGAGAAGGATTCGAACCTTCGAAAGCGTCGCTAACAGATTTACAGTCTGCCCCCTTTGGCCTCTCGGGAATCCATCCATTCTATATATATTAACACTGAGGCAAGTCAACCGACTCACCTCATTCATTATATCACATTTTCTTTTAAATGCAAGTACTTTTTTAAAAAAATTATACTTTTCTTAAAATTATGCCTGTAACTGGTGGTAATGTAATCTTCAAATAGCCATTTTCCGGATAATATGTCTTCTTGGAGTGGTCATAACCACCTTCCTGTCTGGTCTGAATAAACTGCTCCAGACACTCTCCATTCTGAACACCGATTTTCCACACCGGAAGATCAAGTTCAACTGTATTATCCCCATTATTGACTGCAATTACCATTTTCTGCTTCCCGTCAAAACGTCCATAGCTTAATACCTGGAAACCACCATACAGCGCTCGGAGAGAACCATGTGTAAATACCGGATACTTCTTGTGAATCTCAATCAGCTTACGGTGAAGCTCGATAAGTTCCTTATCTTCTTTCCCCCATGGATAGGTTCTTCGGTTATCCGGATCTGTCCATCCGCATACTCCGGCTTCATCACCATAGTATACCGTCGGTGCTCCCGGCCATGTCATCTGCATCAGCACTGCAATTCCCATCACACCTTTATTGATATTCTGGGATGCCGCTTCTGCTCCCAGAGAATCAATTCTTCCTACCTTACGGTTGGTTCTTGTAAGGAAACGGGAATGGTCATGGTTGGAAAGCTCATTCATGGAGATCTGTAAAGACTGGGTATTCAGTCTTGACATGTGGTGACTCATAGCACTCCAGAATACATCCGGTGAACCAAGCAAATCGCCTCTGAAACAGTCACTATGCTTTTCAAGACCGGTAAGGAACCATGTAATTGGCTCCATGAACGCATCGTAGTTCATAACCGTATCCCATTCACCACCTCTAAGCCACGAAGATGGATCTCCATAATGTTCTGCAAGAATAATGGCATTGGGATTCGCTTCTTTTACATTGCGTCTGAATTCTTTCCAGAAATAATGATTGTATTCCGGAGAATATCCAAGGTCTGCTGCCACATCTAATCTCCATCCGTCTACGTTATACGGAGGAGACACCCATTTTCTTGCAATACGCATAATATCGTCAAATAACGCCGGAGAATTCTCATAATTCATCTTAGGAAGGGTATCATGCCCCCACCATCCGTCATAATGGTTGCTGTCACCATCAAAGCGGAAGAAGCTTCTGTATGGGCTGTTTACATCTACATAAGCACCATTTGCATAGCCTTCCTGCCCCTGATAAATTCTTTCTTTATCCATCCACTTATTAAAGGAACCACAGTGATTAAATACACCGTCTAATACAATCTTCATTCCTTTTGCATGGATTGCTTCTACAAGTTCAATAAAGAGCTGATTACTTGCTTCTAAATTCTCTTTATCTGTTACCCTGCAGATGTAACGGCTGGCATGACTGTTATCCTTGTCACCGTAATTTAAAAGATTTCCTTCATCTTTTACAATTTCCCCATAATGTGGGTCAATGTAATCATAATCCTGAATAT
>CAZRLE010000169.1:0-4413 GCA_964600705.1 uncultured Lachnoclostridium sp.
GCACTTACATAGTGAGTTTTGATACCAGCGTTCTTTAATAATTCAAAATAATGAATGGAAGTTTCTAAGTTAGCCTTACCAATACCTTCAATTGTTAAACCAACTGTGTTTTCACCTGGATCAAATACGCCGTCTTTTCCGGTACAGTCGTCTTTGAACTTAAGCATTACATTTCCGTTTTCAAGGCTGTATACGTCTTTTGTTTTTCCTTCATAAATCTTATTCATCTCTATTCCTCGCCTTCTGCCGCTTGTGCGGCTATATAATCATTCACAATCAAGTGCAGACACAAATTGTCCATTTATTACTTTAGCACATTTTTTTTTATAAGAAAATATGTTTTTCCTTATAAATTTTTTTAAGAAAACTTATAAAATAAAGGATGAGATAATTCTGTAAATAAAATGTTAAAATAATTTACTTAAATGAAAAGTCGACTATTGTAGTTTGGTGGTAAATATGGTACTATTATACTAAGACGTTTGTTGCTTTGTGTTGATAAAGTGATAAAGACGAGGAAGGTAGATATAAATTAACTTATTGGAGGTAAAGCGGTGAAAAAAAAGATAGGTACAAGAATTATTGTAATGTTGGTAATTATGTCTATTCTGTATGGAATTACTGCGCTGTCATATGGTTTTGCATCAGAGCAGGCAATGGGTGGTTTCAACAGAATGTATGATAACTGGACTCAGTTAGAGCGTCTTGAGACTCAGGTTGTAAAGCAAGTAGATAATAGTAAGTTTTATGCCAATATGATTGTTTGGTATGCGAATCCAACAGCACAGCAGCAGTTGGCAGAAGGAGTGCCTGCTATGGTACAGGCAACAGAGGACATATTCGCACAGATGACAGCCATTGTAGATGGCTTGGAAGAGAAGGATTTGGTAGGAGTTTCGAAGGCAGATGTACAAGCTGCGCTGAATGCTTACATTGATGCAGTTCGTGTAATGCAGGCACAGGCGTCTGAGGTTGCAAGTCTTTATCTTGCAGGGGATGCGGAAGCTTCTAAAAATGCTAATAATGGTGCTACAAAGAATATTGAAGCAGTAAATGCAGCAGAGACAGAATTTATGGATCTCGTTATTTCAGCCGCTGAGAATCTGGTAGATTCAAGAAGAGCAACCGTAGATGGTTATGCTTCTATTGCGAATGCAATGTTCTTCGTGTTCTTAGGAACTGCAGTGCTTATGGTAGTTATTGTTACTTTTACTGTATCTAAGCCTGCCAAGAATGCAAGTGGTCATTTAGGAAGGATTATTGATGGTATTAATAATAGTGAAGGTGACTTAACAGAACGTATTGAAGTGAAGACACAGGACGAAGTTGGTCAGCTTGTAATAGGTGTTAATGCCTTTATTGAACAGTTACAGGGAATCATGCTTAAGATTCGCAGTGAATCTGTACATATGAATGACCTTGTAAAACAGATTACATCTGAAATTAAGGATTCTAACGATAATGCAAACAGTATTTCAGCAGCGATGGAAGAGTTATCTGCCAGCATGGAAGAAGTATCTGCTACATTAGATGGTATTACTTCTGGTTCTGATGCAATTTTAAGCTCTTCTAAAGAAATGAGTGAAGAAGCAGAATCTGGTAAAGGCTTCGTTGCAGGTGTTAAGAATAATGCAGTTACACTTCGTGCAGAAGCACAGGAAAGTAAGTCTAACACAACTGCTATGATTCAGGATATCCGTAAGATGTTAGAAATTGCTATCGAAAACAGCCGTGGCGTAGAACAGATTAATACACTTACTAATGATATCTTAAGTATCAGTGGACAGACTAACTTACTTGCGTTAAATGCTTCTATTGAAGCAGCAAGAGCTGGTGAAGCAGGTAGAGGCTTTGCAGTAGTAGCAGACCAGATTCGTGAATTAGCTGAAAATAGTAAGAATACAGCGAATAACATCCAGAGCATCAGTGAATTGGTTACAAATGCGGTAGAAGACCTTTCTGCTAATGCGAATAAGATGCTTAACTTCATTGATGAAACTGTTTTAGGTGATTATGATAAGTTCGTAGATACAGCCAATACATACTTTAACGATGCAGAGCATATGGATGAAATTCTTCAGGAATTTTATGTTAAGGCAAGAGAGCTTGCACAGACTATGGAACAGATGGCAGAAGGTATCGATGGTATCAATATTGCTGTAGATGAAAGTGCACAGGGTATCGTAATGGCTGCTCAGAATACAAGCCAGTTAGGAATTGCTTTAGAGCACATTAAAGCAGAAGCTTATGAAAATAAAGAAATTTCGGATACACTCCGTGAAGAAGTACAGAGATTCAAGAACATCTAAAAAGGATATGGCAAATATGATAAAAGGGCGGTTTCGATGAACCGCCCTTAATCAGTCTATAGGGTTACAGGCACTAAAGCGTAGCCTTGTGCCCTTTAGCACCGCGTTTACGCATTTTGACCTTTTTGGCACTGTAAGTCTTATCGTTGAACTGGAAGGATTCTGTGTCAGGAGTAACCAGTGTAGCAAATGCCACATCATCTCCTTCATCCAGTGCAATGGCTTTCACACCACGGCTTGTTTTCTTGAGTTCTGTTACTTCGGAAACAGGGAAACCAAGGGAAAGTCCCTTTGCGGTTAAAAGGATAACCTTTTTGGTGCCTTCTAATACTTCTGAACCGGATAACAGGTTGATGGAAACTACCTTGTCACCGTCTTCTAACTTGGT
This sequence comes from uncultured Lachnoclostridium sp., assembly GCA_964600705.1. Classification (GTDB taxonomy): domain Bacteria; phylum Bacillota; class Clostridia; order Lachnospirales; family Lachnospiraceae; genus CAYTGQ01. Next base: position 2,698 of record CAZRLE010000169.1, read on the forward strand.
AGAAGCAATCATGGAACGATTTGTCTCAAATTCAATACCGGATACCAGCTTGATAAAGCCATTCTTTGTTGTAAAGCAAAGCTGGGTTTCAAACAATGTTTCGAAGGAGGTATACATAAGGATATCTTCTTTGCCTACCTTACAAAGAGTGTGAATCAGTGTTCCTTTGTCTTTCATCTTGCATCTTGGAATTTTATCAGCTTTCACCTGATACATATTGCCTTCTGCTGTAAATAAGCAGAGACGGTCGGTATTCTTCATAGGAATAATATGTGTGTATTCCTTTAAAGAATCTTCGGAAACACGGGTATAGCTTGCGCTGTCCAGTGATTTTGTATAGCCAAAACGGTCGATTAAGACATAAAGGTCTTCTACCTTGAACTCTTCTTTATATTCTGCATTTTCCATATTGCCAAGAAGAGTTTTGCGTGTATAGGAAAACATTTTCTTGTAGGATTTTAAACGTGCCTTAATAACACGATACAATTCTGTTTTATCGCTAAGTACTTTGTTGTATTCTGCAATATTTGCAAGTAAAGTATCATTTTCTTCGTGAAGCTTTAAGATTTCCAGTCCGATTAACTTGGAGAGAGGCATAGCTAAGATGGCATCTGCCTGTCTTTCGGTAAAATCAAAATGAGAAGCTTCAATCTTGGACTGGGTGGACTTAAATTTAATATCCTTTATTTCTCCGTTAGTTAAGCACATTTTTGCCTGTTTTACGGAGGAACTGCCTCGAAGTACTTCAATAATCAAGTCGATGACATCCGTAGCCTTAATTAAACCAGCCACAATTTCTAAACGGTTGTTGGCTTTTGTAAGTAAATGCTCATATTCCTTAGTGTAAAGAATTTCCTGAAAATCTACAAACTCTTTAATCATGGATTTGAGATTAAAGGTAATTGGCTGTTTGTCCTTAACAGCAAGGAAGTTAGCTCCATAGGTATCTTCCATCGGAGTTTTCTTATAAAGACCATTGAGAAGATTTTCAATATCACGGTCTTTTTTAACTTCGATAACAATGCGGATACCTTCCTTGGAAGATTCATCGCGAACATCGTAAATTTCATCAAATACCTTGTCCTTCATGAGGGCAGAAAGGGTTTCAACTAATTTAGTCTTATTACCGGCAACGGTATATGGAATTTCTGTAATAATGATATTCTGTCTGCCGTTGTCACCTTTTTCGATTTCGGTTTTGGCACGAATCTTAATTTTACCTTCACCGGTTTCATACATGGCTTCCAATGCATTCTGATTTACAATAATACCGCCAGTTGGGAAATCTGGTCCGGGAATATATTTCATAAGCTGTGGAACGGTAATGTCTGGCTTATCCATATAAGCAATTACACCGTCAATCACCTCGCCCGGATTGTGAGGAGGCAGATTAGTTGCCATACCTACGGCAATACCTGTTGTTCCGTTGATTAAAAGGTTTGGAATCATGGCAGGTAATACAGCTGGTTCTTTTTCGCTTTCATCAAAGTTTGGCACAAATTCCACTAATCCTTTGTCCAGGTTGTCAAGCATGGTCATGGCACCATTAGAAAGTCTTGCTTCCGTGTAACGCATGGCAGCAGCACCGTCACCGTCAATGGAGCCAAAGTTACCATGTCCGTCAATCAAAGGAACATTTAAGGAGTAATCCTCAGTCATATGAACCAGTGCATCGTAGATGGAGCTGTCACCATGTGGGTGATATTTACCCATAGT
>CAZRLE010000170.1:0-4391 GCA_964600705.1 uncultured Lachnoclostridium sp.
GATTGTACCCGTCTTCTTATGTGCGTGCGCAGAAAGGACCCATATAAGGGGTTGTCTAATTTGGTAGGAGGCAAGGTTGAGCCCGGTGAGGATGGTATGGACGCCGCTTATCGTGAACTTTTTGAAGAGACTGCCATCACACGTGAAGATATTAAACTGACGCACTTACTTGATTTTGTATACCACTTGGATGATATTACCGTGGAAGTGTATGTGGGGCGGCTTAATAAAGAGGTAGAGGTTTCAGGTGACGAGAATGACTTGTATTGGTCGGAACTTGATTGTGATTTCTTTGATATGAAAAGGTATGCAGGTGAAGGAAATATCGGACATATGATGGAGCATATCAAGATGGCAAAGGATAGGGTTTTAGCATTGGAATAATAACAAGACGAAGGATAGGGTGTTACAATGTTAAGAGAAATAGATTTAAATGAAATTTCAGATGGTAAATTATATGGAATAAATGATATGGTCAAGGCAGGCTGTAATGATTGCAAAGGTTGTTCAGACTGCTGTAGGGGGATGGGAGAATCCATTATTTTGGACCCGTATGACATACATAATTTGACCAGCGGACTGGGTAAGACTTTTGACGACTTACTTAAAGGAAATATTGCCCTACGTGTGGTTGATGGACTTATCCTGCCTTATCTTGTAATGGCAGGAGACGAAGAAAAGTGTACATTTCTAAATAGTGAAGGAAGATGCAGTATTCATGGGTATCGACCGGGATTCTGCCGTTTATTCCCATTAGGCAGAGTGTATGATGAAGAGGGATTTCATTACTTTTTACAGGTAAATGAATGTTCATACTCAAACAGGACAAAAGTTAAAGTTAAGAAATGGATAGATATACCGGAAGTGGGACGTTATGAGCAGTTTGTTAAGGACTGGCATTTTTTCCAAAAGAACTTACAGCATCGGCTTAATGCAGTGGATGATATGAGCCTGCGTAAAAAAATAAGCATGCTTTTAATACAGGAATTTTATCAGACACCTTATAATGTAGAAAATTTCTACGATGACTTTTGTCACAGATTGAAAAACTTTCCATCTTTTTAGTGCATTATTATTTAGAATCATGTATAATGTGTACAGCCAATATGGGCGTGACAGAAGTATTACAGAGGTAATTTGGAGTATAAAATGAGCAATAAACAGGACTTTAATCACATAGGTGAAGATATCCGTCAGGCGTTGGACGATGCGCTAAAGACCATGGATTTTACTAAGTTGAATTCAAGTATTTCCAATACAGTTAACGGGGCATTAGATGAAGTGCGTACTCAATTAGGTAAAGCAGCGTCTGATTTTATGGAAAGTACTTCCCGTACTAAAGAGTCTTTTAATGATAAGCGTAAAATACCTAATGAAGTATACAGACAGAAGGTTCAGAAACAGGAAATAGTACCGGCGGGAATTAAGCAAAGACCTGTAGGTAAGGTTTCAAGCGTTTTATATACAGTGTTTGGCGGTATAGGAACCGGTGTTACAGGAGTGTTAACCCTTGTATATGGGCTTATGGCAATACTGACAGCAGGAGCCATGGGTGTAGTAGGACTGGGGATTTCGGTTTTTATTTTATTAGTATCTATCGGATTGTTGGGAACAGGCAGTTTTCAGCGTAACAGACTTAATCGCTTTAAACGTTATTTGAAACTCTGTGGTGATAAGACATACTGTGATATAAGACAGTTAGCAGCCCATGTTGGTAAAAGTACCAAATATGTTCTCAATGATTTAAAGAAAATGATTCAGAAAGGTATGCTTCCCGAAGGCCATTTGGACGATAGAGGAACCTGCCTGATGCTGGATGATAAAACTTATCAACAGTATCTTGAAACAATGGATGCTTACGATGCTAAGATATATGTAGGTGATACCGGGCAAGAATCTGAGAACAGCACATCGGTGTCAGAGCAGGCGGATACTGCAGTTAGTGCCGAAGAGCAGGCCCTGGATGCAATGATTAGCGAAGGACAGGAATACATAGTTAAACTTCGCGAGTTGAATGATAAAATTCCCGGAGAAGTATTTTCTGATAAGTTGTATAGATTAGAAAATGTAATTAGCGAGATATTTGACGCCCTTAAGCGTAATCCTGAAAAGAAGCCTCAGATGCGCAAATTTATGGACTATTATCTGCCGACTACATTAAAATTGGTGCAAACCTATGCCGATTTTGATGAAGTACAGATACAGGGAGATAATATTTTAACAGCGAAACAGGAAATTGAGAAAACTTTAGATACAATTAATCAAGCCTTTGAAAAGTTATTGGATGATTTATTTATGGATGCGGCATTCGATGTTACAACAGATGCCCAGGTACTTCAGACTCTTTTAGCACAAGAGGGACTTACAGAGGACAATAATTTTAAACAGGCAGGTAAAGTGAGAGGAAAACAAGGAGGATTAGACAATGAGCAGTAATTTAGACGAAATGTTAAAAGAAAGCCCTACATTAACCTTTGACCCATTTAATGAGATTTCGGATGCAAAGCAGGAAATCGTTGAGGTAGTGGAAGAAGTTAAAGAAGAGGAATTAAAAGTTGTTCTTTCTCCTGAAGAGCAGAAGCAGGTAGATGAATTTGCGGCTATGATTGACCTGACTAATTCTCAGGCTATCATGCAGTATGGTGCAGGTCCCCAGAAAAAGATTGCAGACTTTTCCGAAACTGCATTAAACAATGTTCGTACTAAGGATATGGGCGAAATCGGACAGCTTTTAACAGATGTTGTATCTGAACTTAAATCCTTAGAGGCAGGGGAAGAAGAAAAAGGTTTCCTTGGACTTTTCAAAAAAAGCAGCAACAAACTTGCTACGATGAAAGCCAAATATGATAAGGCAGAGGTTAATGTTAATAAAATCAGTAAAGTAATGGAAGAACACCAGATTACCCTCCTCAAAGATGTGGCAATGCTGGATAAAATGTATGAGCTTAACCTTAATTATTTCAAAGAACTTTCTATGTACATTCTTGCAGGTAAACAGAAATTAGAGCATGCGCAGAAGGTTGAATTGCCTGAGCTGTTAGCTAAGGCAGAGCAGAGCGGACTCCCCGAAGACACTCAGAAAGCAAAAGATTTTTCAGCACTTTGCAACCGCTTCGAGAAGAAGGTTCATGATTTGGAATTAACACGTATGATTTCACTTCAGATGGCTCCACAGATTCGTCTGATTCAGGAAAATGATACAGCAATGTCTGAGAAAATCCAGTCTACGTTAGTTAATACCATTCCTTTGTGGAAGAGCCAGATGGTAATTTCTATCGGACTTAATCATTCTACAGAAGCAGCAAAAGCCCAGCGCGAAGTTTCCGATATGACCAATGAGCTGTTGAAGAAGAATGCTGAAACATTAAAGGTGGCTACTATCGAAACCGCCAAAGAATCTGAGCGTGGAATTGTAGATATTGAAACATTGAAACAGACTAATCAACAGTTAATTTCCACCTTGGATGAAGTAATGAAGATTCAATCTGAGGGCAGGGAAAAACGTAAACTGGCAGAAGCAGAACTTCAGAATATTGAAGGCGAAATGCGCCAGAAATTGTTAGAAATCAGTAGATAAATTGGTAAATAGTTAAAAACGCAGCGTAACCGCTGCGTTTTTATTTGTGGTTTTTACAATTGACATTGTTTATGAACGGCAGTAAAATAAACAAAGATTAGCGGCATCTAACTCGAGGTGCCGCTTTGCTTAAATGAATAGGTTAGCCGTTGCTAACCACGAGGCATATATAAATTACATTACCAAATACAAATTTTAGGAGGAACAGAGATGGCAATGGTAGAATTTAAAGATGTCACCCGTGTGTATACATCCGGTGATCATGAACTTAAGGCATTGGATGGCGTGAATTTTGAACTGGAGGAAGGGAAATTTGTGGTTATATTAGGTCCCAGTGGTGCAGGTAAAAGTACATTGCTGAATATGCTGGGAGGACTGGACAGTCCCACAAGCGGACAGATTATCGTAAACGGGAAAGATATTTCCACATTAAGTAATAATGAACTGGCTGATTACCGTGCATCCACAGTGGGTTTTGTATTCCAGTTCTATAATTTGATTCCGACACTTACAGTATATGAAAATGTGGCTCTTGTGAAAGAAATTTCAAAGAATGCCCTTGATCCTAAAAAGATGATAGAAGAAGTGGGGCTTTCAGACCACATGAATAACTTTCAGTCAGAGCTTTCCGGCGGTGAACAGCAGCGTATTTCCATTGCAAGAGCACTGGCGAAAAACCCTAAAATTCTTCTTTGTGATGAGCCCACCGGAGCACTGGATTCAGAAACAGGTGTAATGGTATTAAAGCTCCTTCTTTCCATGGCAAAGAATTATGGTAAAACCATTGTAATCGTTACCCATAATCAAAATATTG
>CAZRLE010000171.1:0-4363 GCA_964600705.1 uncultured Lachnoclostridium sp.
AAATGCTTGCATTTTTAAGGCTGTTTTTAAAATTTTATTTGGCGGATACGCCACACCGAGGAAACACGATGTGTTTTCGAGGTTGGCTCTGAAGAGTTACGTTATTTGAATTAAGAAAAGAGGAAACACTATGTTAATAGTAAAGAAATTTGGAGGCACATCGGTTGGTGACAAGGACAGAATTATGAACGTTGCCAGAAGATGTGTAGAGGAATATAAGAAAGGTAATCAGGTGGTAGTTGTATTATCCGCTATGGGTAAGACAACAGACGTATTGATTAACCAGGCAAAAGATATTAACCCTAACCCATCTAAGCGTGAGTTAGATATGTTGATGACAGTAGGAGAACAGACCTCTGTTGCATTAATGGCAATGGCAATTGATGCTTTAGGAGTGCCTGCTATTTCCTTAAATGCATTCCAGGTAGCTATGAATACAACAGGTACTTATGGAAATGCCAGATTAAAGAGAATTGATACAGATAGAATCAAGAACGAATTGTCCAACAGAAAGATTGTTATCGTTACAGGTTTCCAGGGAATCAATAAATACGATGATTATACAACACTTGGAAGAGGCGGTTCTGATACAACAGCTGTGGCACTGGCAGCAGCACTTCGTGCAGATGCCTGCGAAATCTACACAGACGTAGATGGTGTATACACAGCAGACCCAAGAATCGTTAAAAATGCAAGAAAATTAGAAGCCATCACATACGATGAAATGCTTGAATTTGCATCCGAAGGTGCAGGAGTATTACACAATCGTTCAGTAGAAATGGCAAAGAAATATGGCGTACAGTTAGTAGTACGTTCTAGCTTAACAGATGCAGAAGGCACTGTAATCAGGGAGGTAGTAAAAGTGGAAGATATGTTCATCAGCGGAGTAGCGTGTGATAAAAATACTGCAAGAATTGCGGTAACAGAAGTAGAAGATAGACCAGGTATTGCATTTAAGGTATTTAACCACCTTGCAAACCACGGAATCAACGTAGATACTATTTTACAGTCTGTAGGACGTAACGGAACAAAAGACATCAGCTTTACTGTAGCAAGAGATGTAGCAGACGAAGCAGTGGAAATCTTAGAGCGTCATAGACAAACAAGCATTAAGTGCAAATCGGTAGAAGTGGAAAGAAACGTAGCAAAAGTATCCATCGTAGGAGCAGGAATGATGAGCAACCCGGGAGTTGCAGCGAAGATGTTCGAAGCACTTTACGATGTAAACGTAAACATCAAGCAGATTGCAACTTCTGAAATTCGTATCACAGTTCTTATTGATGAAAAGAATGTGGATTTAGCCATGAATGCAGTGCATGATGCATTTATGATGAAGAACTAATAAGAGGTAATGATGAGTAAAGTATACATTTTTTTAGCAGAAGGTTATGAAGAAATTGAGGCGTTAACAGTAGTAGATTTACTTCGTAGAGCAGAAATCGATATTCAGATGGTATCTGTAACTGGTAAGAAGTTAGTAACAGGTGCACATGGCATTAGCGTGGAAGCAGATGTTCTTTATGAAATGATAGAGCCAGAAGAAGCAGATATGCTGGTACTTCCGGGAGGGATGCCAGGGACTAAGAACTTAATGTTCCAAAATGATCTTATCTGGAGACTAAAGAGATTTTATGAGGCAGGCAAACCAGTGGCAGCCATTTGTGCAGCACCAATGATTTTAGGTGAAAATGGAATGTTAGAAGGCAGAAAGGCTGTATGCTATCCGGGCTTTGAAGGTAACTTAAAAGGTGCAACCATTGCAGAAGCAGAAGCAGTTACAGATGGCAACGTAATCACCAGTCGGGGACTTGGAACAGCCATTGAATTTGCAGGAGAAATCATTACGTATCTTATCAGCAAGGAAAAAGCACAGGAGATTAAGGATTCTGTGATTTATAGACTGTAATTGAATAATATAGTAATTTGATATTGATAGAGAAAATGGATAGTTGAATTGGCTATCCATTTTCTTATTAAGAGTTTAATATTTTATTATATCCAAAGTTCAAACTCCTCAAGTAGATGTTGCAGATGTGAAGTATCGGAATAAGCCAGTTTTAAATCGTCAAGGCGGTTTGCTTCAAGGAGTCTAAGACTAAGGGCTGATAGAAGGGCACGTTCTTGTTCGCGTCCTTGTTCAATGCCATTTGCAATATCGGAAGCTCGGTCTCGTTCATACATTTCTCTTGCAAGGCACTGTTCCCATATTTGCGGGTCATCGTTCATTTCATGCATCATTTGCACGAATTTGGAAATTCTAGAATCATCTTTTGATACCATATCTAATTCCTCCCAGGTTGTTGCCTTAAAGAGCTGTACCCATTTATACAAATCAGAGTGGCGCTCATCTTCGGTTACATTTTCTATCTGTGTTAAGTTTAACATGCGAATAGACATTTTGTCACTATAAATATGATGTGAATTCTTTTCGGTAAATAGGTATTCGGAATAGAGTTGGTTATTATCTTTAAAAGGCAAGAAATCAAGAATGCTGATATGAATAAAAGGAAGCAAATCTTTATAAGGTCTACCTTCTTTTAATTTGATAAAATTTTTGCAGGAATAAAAGAGGGTTCGTTCTACCCAATCACTTTGTTTGGCAACCTGCATCTCCAAATTGATAACCTGCTTATTGTTTAGTAAAATACGGATATCAAGAACGGAATTCTAAGTGAACTAATAGAAAATAAGAGTTTAAGATAATTACAGATATTGAATTAGAACAAAAAGAACTTGTTATTGATAAGAATAGTCTATAGAAAAGATAAGAAAAATGCAAGTGTTTTTTTGGAAAAAAATAGGAATTGCCACGCACAAAAAAAATTATGCGTGGCTTTAATTTAGAAAAGTTCAGGTGGAATTATGGGCTCTCTATTTCTTTATGTAACCCATACAGTGCTATTAGGTTTGGTACAACCATAAAAAAGTTAATGGTATCTGTCAGTTCCCATACTAAGTCAAGGGACATAACAGCCCCTAGGAATATCATAACAAGATAAATAGTTTGGTAGACTTTAGCACCTTTCTGGTGAAATACGTAGGCAAATGCCTGCTGCCCCATATAAGACCAGCCAATTAAGGTGGCAAAAGCAAAGAGTACCATGCAGACCCCAAGAATAGAACCACCAAGATACGGAATTGCTTCAAAAGCAGCATTAGTGAGATTTCCTGCGGATATTCCCATAACAGATTCGGGGAAACGTAGCATATTAGTAATAATAACAAGTCCTGTGATGGCACAGCAGACAACAGTATCCCAAAAGGTTGCAGTCATGGAGATAAGTGCCTGTCTTGTAGGAGAGGCGGTGCTTCCTGCAGCCGTAATTCCGGCGGTTCCAAGTCCTGCTTCGTTGGTAAAAAGTCCTCTTGCGATGCCGTAGCGGGCGGCAGTTTTTAGGGTAAAGCCAATTGTAGACCCAAATAGTCCACCATAAACAGCCTTTTGAGAAAAGGCGCTTAGGAAAATTAACTTTAATCCATCCAATAAAAAGGCATGGTTTAGTGCTAAAATGACTACTGATGTAGAAAGAAATAGTATACTCATAGCAGGAACCAGTTTAATGCAGAATTTCTCGATAGAAGAAGCGCCGGCAACTAGTACAAAGCCAACAATAACAGCACTAATCATACCTATGAACCAGGTGGGAAGATGCCAAAGATAAGAAGCTGTTTCAGCTAAGGCATTAGACTGAGTAGTACAACCAGCACCAAAAGAAGAAATAACAACACAAAAAGCATAAAAGTAAGCAAGCCATTTATTATGTAAACCATTTTGCAAAACATACATAGGACCACCATGTAACAGAGAACGACCTTTTGAGGAAACATTTCCTGAGGTTTCATTGTCTCCATATGCCTTGCTTTGATATTTCACAGATAAAAAACACTCCGCATAAGTGGTAGCCATGCCAAGAATACCTGTAAGCCAGCACCAAAAAACAGCTCCGGGACCACCGTAGTAGACAGCAGTAGACACACCAGTTATATTGCCAGTCCCCAAAGTGGCAGCCAAGGTTGTAGCCAAAGCCCCAAAACCAGAGAAACCAGTATCTTTTGCGGAATGGCTGCTTTGGTTTGTTGAGTTAGAAGACATAGCAGCATCTGATTGAGTAGACAGCTTAATAGCACGAAAACAGTGCTTTTGAACAAACCCCAACCTAACTGTAAAATAAAGATGAGTTCCAAGAAGAACACAAAGAAGAGGTACCCCCCAAAGAACCTCATTTACAGACCTTAACAAAGAAAGCATGGACAAACCTTCCCCAATAATATAATCTTATTCATTTCTATGTAAACCAAATAAAATAAATTCATATCAGATACCCTGAGATTTCGCTTTTTTAGACCTTCACAGAGACAGGAG
>CAZRLE010000172.1:0-4357 GCA_964600705.1 uncultured Lachnoclostridium sp.
ATTTCATAGGCATTATTTTCATAAATATCAAGAATAATAAGCTGCTTTGGATTGTATTTTACCAACTGACGGCAAAGCTCACTTCCAATGGAACCGCCACCACCGGTTACCATGACAACCTTATTCTTTACATATTTCATAACCTTTTCTGTATCTAATTCTACTGCTTCTCTACCTAAAAGGTCTTCAATTCCTACATTACGAAGTCGGCTGATACTAACCTCTTCGTTGATAATCTGATACATCCCTGGAAGAATCTTTAAGTTACATTTCGTTTCTTTACAAAATGCAACAATCTGCTTCCTATCCTGTGCCTTAAGTGTCGGAATTGCAATAACAATATCCGTTATCTGATGTCGTTCTGCCATTGCCACAATATCATAACGATTGCCTACGATACGAATCCCCTGAATATAACTACCAATCTTTCGTTTGTTATCATCAATGACACAAACCACCTTACCATCCAGATAACGGCTGGTAATAATCTCCCTGATAATAATATTGGCAGCTTCACCAGCACCAACTACCATAATTCGTTTCTCAGAAGGTGCTTGTCTACGCTGATTTATCATACGCAAAGTTCGGTAACAAAATCTGGTACCACCCATACAAAGTAACAAAAGTAATAATTCCAAAGGCCAAAAGCTTCGTGGCATAACCTCAAGACCATCATTTACCCGTACAAATAAGTGCATCCCACCATAATGAATTATCTCGAGCAATACACATGAATAAATAATATTGGTCAATTCTTCAATACTTGCATATTTCCACAAACTGTGATACAAACGGAATATCCAAAAAATCACAATTGCTACAATGGTATACCATCCCATATTATTCATCAGTGCTTCACTATATCTTGATGGTACCCTTGAAATATTAAAATCAAATCTGGTTAACAATGCAAAGTAACTTACAAAGTTAACTATTAAAATATCCAGAAGAATTAAAAATGCTCTTCTGGTAAAAAGTTTTCGGTCAAATTCTTTTATCTGTTTCATTTATATTAACCCTTATCTATTGTGCTGCTTCACTATATATTACATACCCTAATATGCAAATATAGATTTTATTAGTTAAAGTGCATTCTGTCCCACAATGAGAACAAATACATTATACTCCATAGCAAGCTAAAATCCAATTGGAAATTTGTAAAAGCTCTATGTGAAGCAATTCAATGTAAATCTTCTACAAAATTTAGCCCAAAAGTATAGAATATGGATGACTTCTTTTCAGCATATCAATAGCCGACTTTCGAACACTTAATTGTTCTGGATTTTCCTGATATGTTCTCGTCATAATAAGTGAAATATAAGGGTCTAAGGTTTTATCACTGGAATATATCCAATCTCCTACTACCTGTAAAAACTCTTCCTCTGTATCACATAACCAAACAGCCAGTAGAATTTGCTGCATACTGCAAAACAGACTATTAAAAATCAACTCTCTGGACATCGTTGTTGCACTAACTTCTAAAGCATAGTCCTGTATCTTCTTTCCAAGCTTATTTAGCGTATCCAATTCTTTCTGTCTGCCAGCATCTTCCGCCATAAATTCACCTAACATCAACACTTCCATTAAAGCCTGAGTAAAACTTTTACTGCATAAAAAAGAGTATTCCGAAAAACAGACACTCACTTTATTAGAAGGGACTTTTCCAGTATCATAATTAAGCTGAAATATTTTTCCGTCCTCTGCTTTTAAAATCATACTTCCATTCTTCTTTAAATATCTTTCATGGGTATAGCACTGTTTCTGTGCTTTTACCATTCCCATTCCAAGAGTCTGTAACATGGACACATCATCTATGAGGTCAAATTGATCAGCGGACATTCGCTTTTTGATTTCGAAGAAGTTAATTTTCTCTCCCTGTAATACCAAATCACACTCATCTTCATTCAGTCCATTCAAAGCAGCATACTTTCCATAAATGCAATTGTAGTCTTTCTTCTTCATTTCATCCAAAAGCATTTTCTCAAGCTCCGGCCCTTGTAATTTCCCAAGATGTCCCAAATTTGCCGTTATCATTTCCTCCGCCGCATAGTAAAATCCCATACCGCAAAATTTCTGCGCCAATAAAAAATATCGCTCCATTGGAAAACGAATGAGTGGTCTAAGCTGTAAATTCGTTGCTGCATCTACGGCAGTATATTCTGCATTTACTTTACTGGCTTCCCATGAAATATCTTCCAGAATCTCCCTTAGCTTGTATCTACTGATGCCTGTATTTTTCTTCATTTCTTCTATATCCAGATAACCAGCAAGATATTGCAGATTCAATATGTATTCTGCAGCCTTTCTATATTCTTTGTAAGAATACCCTTTACCTGAATAAGTATCAAACCATGGCTGAATCATGTAATCCAGTGACAACAAAATATACCTTTTATTGTACTGAACAGGCAGACACATTTTCTCAAAAATCATTTCATTTTTCAGATATAACGGGAATTGATACAGCTTCATCATCGCGTACTCCATACCAGATGTGCCTTGAATTCCACTTATTTCAAGCCATGCCTTGGCAAAAGAAAACACATCTTCCAGTTCTTTTGCAAATTCTTCTGAATTTCTCGCATACACAGCCGGTTTCAAATGCTTCACTGCCAAATTTATCAACAAATTCAATGGAACATTAGGTGTATCATCCACACTTCTGGATATTAAAAACCGATCCAGCCTCGGTGCATACCAATCACCAATATAATCATCCAATACCTTCTGCAACACATAATTACCACCGACTGTAGCAATTTTGCGTTCCAGCAGTTCAAATAACGACTGCCCCGGCAGCTCCTGTACATAAACTTCCCCTTCTTTTACCTGTACTTCCATGCCCTTCTGCTTAAAATACAGTGTAGCTTCTATCTGACGATTCAAGAAAGTATCCTTAGGAAGCATATTATGTATGGCGTTGTGTTCGCTAACCTCTGCATATACAATCCCTATTCGGCATAATTGTTTTATTATTTCTGCCTCCGTCCTGTAATAGTACCCATTACAAAGAAACCAATGCAACGCCTGCATTAGTTTCCTTTCATTCTCTCTATCCTTTTCCAACACTTTCTCTTCTATGTAAAAATGCCTTGCCAGCCTTGTGAAAATGTGGCTATTAAATAAGACACCTTCCCGGATCTGCTTTTCTAATTCAGCCTCGGTAGTTTGCTTAGTTTCAATGTCTTTCTGATAAGAATACTCTGCTAAGTCCTTTGCGTGTGTTTCTAGTTCTTCTTTGGTGAGACTTTGGAAATAAGCGAGCAAATCGGAATGGGATGTTGTTTCTGTTAAAACAGATTCTATTACTTCTAAAAATAAGTTCCAGGTAGTTGGAATTTCAATGTATTTCATAGAGGCACCTCACATTTCGAACAATTTGTTATCATTTCCTTATTGCATATATCAAAAAACACATCACAAATGCATGCGTACGTTTATGATGTGCACAATCAACATGCGTGTTCTTCTTACTAGTCATTGCACTCCCAACACATCAAATTCCTTACTCCACCAATTTCATCGCATAATGGTCTGACCGAATTATCATCCAGTTCATAAATCCCATTCTTCAGCATTACAGTTCCAACATAATACCTTTTGCAGTTTTCAATTCTTTCTTCATATACCTCATACCTCAGAATTTCTTCATCCATAAAACGAGGTTTTTCTGAATCATAGGCTGTTACAATGGCAAATTGGTTATCCTCGCTCTTGTATAAAGCCACGCCATACAAAGTTCCTTCCACTAATTCATTATTTTTCCAAATACCTTCGCGTTTTACTGTACCATAGCACTCTTCTTCACCATTCATGCCTTTGCAGGAAAAGCCCTCCATACCACGAAAATATTCTTCTCCGGCTCCTTCCCTTTTGCCATTCACATATTCACCAGTATATTCATATCCCGCCACAAAACCAGTAAGCCGACCTGATATATCTTTTTCTGCTTTGTAGAGAAGTTTCCCTTCTATTGAATATACTTCACCCTTATTTCCTTCTACTTTCAGAATCAGTTTATCATCTGCATAACGTTCATTTTTATATTCAACTTTTTGGCTTTCTACAGCAATACTATTAAACAGCGTCACAAATTCTTCTGTGAAAATATTTTCTAAAGACAAATGATGCATTTTACCATAGTACTCCCGATATAAAGGCTCCGTGTATTTCTCAATAATCCGCTGCACATACTCATGTCCACCCATATCTTCTGAACCCAATGTAGCCATTTTGAGATTATGTAACAACTGGTGAAGAGCAAAGTAATCACCTTCATTTAAAGTTACTCTAATATCCTCTAACAAAGCAAATTGGCTGTCACCAATAGCAAGCAATTCTCCACTATACAATGGTT
>CAZRLE010000173.1:0-4238 GCA_964600705.1 uncultured Lachnoclostridium sp.
CTTGTCTGACTTACCATTTTGGGCTTTTTCTTTCGTTCCAAAGCCCTACGCCTCCTTGATAGGTCCGGCGTTCTTTCCTTTAGCTGATGACTGCACCGTCTATATTGGTGAATACACCTTCGTCTGCATCATTTACGGCTGTTACTACTGTCTTACTTGGTACATTTACAATAAATGCCAAATCGTCCACCATGACTAACGATTCCTTAATTCCTTTTTCTCTCGCCTTATTGGTGCCGTTTTCCAATCTTGCAAGCTGTGCACTTGATAAATCAATATTCCTGCTTGCTAATCTTTGATTGGCATGTTTTGAAAATCTCAGCGTACCATTTTCTTCAACCGCCTGTTTGCTTTTCAGAATATCACCAAAGGAACATTCCCTGTTCTTATCAGACTGATTAACCATCTGTTTTGATTTACCGGTTCCAATCTGACTTGCCATCTGCTCTATGGAAGAAAAATTATTTTTAATATTCATCGTCATAAATGATTATTCCACCTCTATTTTGCAGATTATACATCCCTTTACTACCTTGGTTATTCTGTTACTGTTTCTTCTGTTATGCTTTCTTCTGCTGCATCTTCTGTTTCAGCATTTTCAACTGCCTGTTTGATACCTGTTACTGTAAGACTTACCTTGTTTGTTACAGTTGTATATAAGATATCATCAAACATAAAGCCGATCTGATAACTTCCGGCATCTGTGTTCACAAATGCATCTTTAGAAATTGTAAGTGTACCACTTGCCTTATCGTAGGATAAATAACCGGAATCAATTACTTCACCATTTATAAACACTGCCACGGAACTTGCTTCATAATCCTCTGAACCAAGTGAAATCTGAACCTGAATATCCGTTGGATTACTATGATCATAATATGCATTCTGCTCTTCTACAGATGGAATTAATTGTGAAACTGCATAATCATCACCAATCACCGTATACAATTCGTCTATATCATAGAGATTATCATTAACAGAAATTTTTGCTTCTCCACTCTTAACGGTAACATAGTCAACTTTTCCCTGTTCATAGGTTACTGCTCCGGTACTTGCAGAAGTTACTTTGACAATTACTTCTTTACCAACTAATGAAAATGCCTGGGAATTAAGACTTGTCTGACTTAAATTCTGCATCTGTTCTAAGGAGGAGAACTGAGCTAATTGTGCAACAAACTGTGTATCTGTACTTGGATTTAATGGATCCTGATACTTCATCTGTGCTACTAAAAGCTGAAGAAATGCATCCTTACCAAGAGAATTATCTACAACTTTTGTTGTACTGCCTGATACGCTGCTTCCACTAGTTAATGCACCATTCTCCACACTTGCTAATAATTCATTTGCCATTTTCCTGTCTCCTTTCTTATTTTTTGTCATCTAAATTATGCTGTATAATCAACTGTTCCACCATTATCTCTAAGAACTCTGGCGGCTAATGCTTCTTCTTCCGAAGTATCTGCTGCTTCTTCTTCAAAATAATTCAAATTGATTCTTCTTGTACCGGATTTCTTCTGCTGATTAAACTGTCCCTGTGCATCAGAACCACTTTCTGTATTCTGTCTGAAGCCAAACTGTGATACATTTACTTCGATTGCCTCTACCTTAAGTCCCTGATTGTTAAGATTCTCTTTTAACACCTGAATCTGACTTTCAATGGCTTCTTTTGCAATCTGATTTTCTGCTGTAAAGCTTGCTGTCAATACACCATTCTTAGATGCTACAGTAAGGTCTACCCTTCCAAGACTTTCTGGGTTAAGCTGAAGTTCCATACTGGTAGATTCCGGTTTAATTGCAATCTTAATCTGTTCAATAACCTGATTTACGATTTCTTTCATAACCTGAACCTGCTCTACAGATGGCTGGCTTGTACCTTCTGTCTGTGTAGCTGCCAAATTCTGAATGAACGTATCTATCGGTCTATCCTTTGGAGCATCCTGTCCTTCCTTCGAAAATCCTTCTTCTTTAGAAAAATCCTTTGCAGACTTAGTATCCGTTTCTTTCTCTACTACAATCTTAATATTAGTTTCCTCTGTAGCTTCGTCCTCCACCAATGCTTTGTCTTCTTCTTTTGTTACTGGTTTTTCTGAATCATCCAGATGTTTTTCAAGAATATCTGTAAGTTCTTCTTTGGTAATTCCAAGCTCTTCATCCAGCTCCAGTTCCTTTAAGCCCTCTAAAAGCTCACTTAACTGAGTTGCTGCTGTTTCATTTGTAAGCAATTCAATAGCATCTTCGCAACCATTGGCATTTAATACAAACTCTTTCAGATTCTCTGGATTTAACAAGTCAACAAGCTGCATTCCGGATTCTTCTAACATATCCATCAGCTCTTCTTCTGTCACACCCATAATATCTGTTACCAGCTCCGCAATCTTATCTTCCAGTTCTCCTAATCCCTGTACTAAAAGCTGTGGAGTTAACACCTGCCCTGACATCAATACTATTGCATTTTCACTGTCAACGGATTCTTTTTCCGTATCCTTTAACTGCAGGCGGTCTTCCTTGTCAATAACTGGCTTTTCGGAATCTGTAAGCTTTTTCATGCCTTTGGAAACATCCACTACTGACTTCCCTTTTACCTGTCTGTCAGAAGCTTTTGACTGATTCTCCTGCACATCGCTCATTGTCTTACTGAAATCTCCTGATACATTGGACTGTTTCTGTACTGCTGAATTCTTAAAGCCACTCACAAGGCTGCCAAAATTCTGCACTACCATATCTTTTCCAACCATTTTCCGTCCTCCTTTCTTCTCTATTTAATTATATTCGAATCTTAGAAGCATTCACGCCTAAGATTCTCTATGCAAAATGCAAAGCTTACATCCCCTCTAAGAGGGAGAAAATCCAATGGTCTTAGGAAGCATCATCCTGTAATAAAGCCATCTTCTTTGTAACCTTCGCCGCATATTCTGGTGTCATCTCTGCAATAATTGCTGCACTCTGCTTTGTTTTCATAGTATCGAGAATTTTACATACTAAGTCCAAATCCCCTGTCATAACCTCAAGAATTTCTGCTGCATTTGCAGGATCCATATTAGCAAAACGCTCTCCCTGTGCAATCAGACTTTCGTCTGCCTGTAACTGCTCTATTACCTGCTGGTAAAGAAGTGCTGCATTCTCTGGATCAAACTCCTCATAATAAGCTCTATATTCTTCTAATCCCGGAGCGTTATCATTAAACACAACATCTCTTTCAAATTCATACACTCTCTGTTCAAAATCTTTCTGATTTTCTTCAAATACCTTTAATCTTGCATTCTCTGCTTCTAATTCTGCAATATAATCACTGTTTACATTACCTGAATTAGTCAGAGTTTCTAACTGTAACTCAAGTTCCTGAATTCTTGCCAATGCCTGACCAAGGGTATCATATGTATTTCCTTCTGAATCTGTATAAGTTACACCCGGAAGAATTCGGTTAATAACAGGTACATCCTTCAAAATCGGTGTCAATACCTTACTTCCAAATCCCGCAAAGTCCATTTTAATCAGTAAAGCAAATACCCCTAACCATATAATTACAATAACAAGAGCAATGAGAAAAGATACTACCTTATTCCCAGTACTCTCTGCCTCATTGAAATTCTCCAATTCATCAGTATTTTTCTTCTTTGCCATGTTCCTTGTCCTCACTATCTGTATCGTGATACTTAAAGCTTACCAGCTCATCCAGTTCTTTACGCTCTTCCTTGGCAAGCTCCTGCAAAAACTCTTCAAAAGCTCTTTCTTTCAGCTTTTCCTGAACCTTTCGCTCCTGCATTGCCCTGTTGAGTCTGATTCTTGCTTTCTCTACCTGCTGCTTTGCAGTATTTACTGCAATTATCTGCAGCTTTATGTAATGCTTCATTACCTCCACAGCTTCTTCGATACGACGTATCTCCATTATCTTCAAACTACCGGAAACCTGTCCTAAAAGCTGCTTTTCGTAATTCTCTTTTCTAATGTATAAATTGGCAAGCTTTTCTTCTTCTGCATTCAGGACCATATTGGCTTCTGCAAACGCATTCTTCGCCTGATCCTCCAACTTATATTTAACAGACAGAATACTCTCCATCCTATAAACAAACTTTGCCATCAAAAGCCTCCATGCCCATTTTATAGCCTCTGTCTATCCTATTCTTCACCAAAAATGTCAATCAGCATATTGATTTCTTCTTCTAAAGTGAATTTATCATAAACATCCTTTCTGAGATAGCTGTTTACTGCATCTATCTTCTCTATCGCATAATCAATAT
>CAZRLE010000174.1:0-4212 GCA_964600705.1 uncultured Lachnoclostridium sp.
CCTAAGAAGATAATTCTGTCCTTTAAAAGTCTTGAATAAATGTCATAGGTTCTTTCACCTTTACTGGTCTGTTCAACGACATAAGGTACTAAACTCATAATAAATCCTCCATTCTGACTATGATTTTGCTTTCCCTCGTAAGACAACGGTAACCAGCGAGTATATCCCCGCTGGTTTACCTAAATCTAAACTATACGCTTTTGTATACAGATTTCTTGATTATGCTTCTACTGCAGCGTCAACTACAAGGTCAACTGCTTTCTGTACAGCCATGTCAAGAGCAATCTGTTCTCTTTCATTTTCGCCAATAAGTTCTTTTAATTTGTCTGCTTCCATCTGGTACATAGCAGCCATATCAGCGATTTCTTTTTCGATATCTTCTTCAGAAGCTACGATGTTTTCAGCCTTAACGATTGCTTCTAATACAAGTCTGCTCTGGATACGGTTTAAAGCCTGTGGTTTTAAATCTTCCATGAACTTGTTAGCGTTAAGTCCTGTGAACTGGAAGTACTGCTGTAAAGATAAGCCCTGAGCCTGGATTCTCTGAGCGAATTCATCAGCCATTCTTCTAACTTCAGAAGCTACCATTGGTTCTGGAACGTCCATAGTTGCGTTTTCAACTACTTTTGCTACAACTGCTTCTTCTTTTTCTCTCTTAGCAGCAGCTTCTTTTCTACCAAGAAGGTTCTTCTTAATATCTTCTTTGTATTCTGCTACTGTTTCAAATTCAGATACATCCTGTGCGAAATCATCATCTAATTCAGGAAGTTCTTTTACTTTAATTTCTTTGATTGTTACTTTGAACATAGCTGGTTTGCCAGCAAGTTCAGCAGCATGATATTCTGTTGGGAATGTAACATTAACTTCTACTTCTTCGCCAATGTTCTTTCCTACTAACTGTTCTTCAAATGTATCGATGAAAGAGTGAGAACCTAATGTTAATGGGTAGTCTGTTCCCTTTCCACCTTCAAATGCAACACCATCAACGAATCCTTCGAAGTCGATTACTGTCATATCTCCATCCTGAGCTGCTCTGTCTTCTACAACAATAGTTCTGGAGTTCTGTTCTCTTACACGGTTAAGTTCTGCATCTAATTCTTCTTCTGTTACTTCAACAGATTTCTTTTCTACCTGAACACCTTTGTATTCACCAAGTGTTACTTCTGGTTTTAATGCAACTTCTGCTGTAAAGATGAAGGATTTACCTTTTTCGATCTGTACAACGTCGATTTCTGGAGAAGAAACGATTTCTAAACCGCATTCATCGTATGCTTTTTCGTATGCTTCTGGAATGATGAAGTTAGCTGCTTCTTCATAGAAGATACCAGCGCCATACATTTTTTCAATCATAGCACGTGGAGCTTTACCTTTTCTGAAGCCCTGAACGTTAATCTGGCCTTTCTGTTTGTTGTAAGCTTTATCAAGTGCTTTTTCAAATTCTTCAGCGCTTACTTCAATTGTAAGTTTCGCCATATTCTTTTCTAATTTTTCAACCTGTAAACTCATTTCAAGTTTCCTCCTTAAGTTATATAAAAATCCTTATTTTATTTTCCATTATTTACAACAGAAATTAGGCTTTATCGTCCATAAAACCTCATATTTGTTAAGTATATCACGAAATCATTTAGATTTCCACTAATTTTTTTTAAAACTGTCAAGCCATGCACAAAAAAACACCATACATGCGTATGTACTTGCACATTACGCATAATATGTGTTTTTTGTATATGGCGCTCAGCCATAAGCGAGGGTTTAGCTGCAGAGCAGCAAAACAGCAGCGCAGCTGCAACCCGAGCTTGCACGGCTAATTCTCTAAGCAATTACATGCCCCTTTTTCTTCAGCACTTCAATCACGCTGTCTACATGCTGTTCACAGATTTGGTCTGTTTCTGCCTCTACCATAACACGGATAAGTGGCTCTGTACCGCTTTCACGAAGTAAGATTCTTCCGTTTTCGCCAAGCGCTTCTTCTACCTTCTTCACTGCTGCCACTACGTCTTCATCCTGTCTTGCAGCCGGCTTATCTGCTACTCTTACGTTTTTAAGAAGCTGTGGATAAATAACAACATCCTTTCTTAACTCAGAAAGCTTCATCTTCTTTTCAAGCATTACTTCCATTAACATAAGAGAAGTTAAAATACCATCGCCTGTTGCCGCATATTTCTGGAAAATAATGTGTCCGGACTGTTCACCGCCGATTCCATGACCATTCTGAAGCATATTTTCATATACATATTTGTCGCCAACAGCAGTCTTTTCATAACGAATGCCTTTTTTATCCAGCGCTTTATAAAGTCCTAAGTTAGACATAACCGTTGTAACGATGGTATCGTTTGGCAAATCGCCTTTTTCTTTTAAATAAGTGCCACAAATATAAAGAATTAAATCACCATCAATGATTTCTCCGTTATCATCTACTGCAAGACAACGGTCTGCATCACCATCGTATGCAAAACCTACGTCTAAGCCATTGTCTTTTACATACTGCTGTAATACCTCAATATGAGTAGAACCACAGTTGCGGTTAATATTCGTTCCATCAGGTTCGTTATTGATAACGTAAGTTCTTGCACCTAAGGTGTCAAATACACCTTTTGCAACAGAAGATGCAGAACCATTAGAGCAGTCAAGACCAACCTTGATATCCTTGAAAGAACGAGTTACTAAAGACATCAAATATCCAATATAACGATGTCTTCCTAATGCATAATCAGTAACCTTACCGATTTCATCCCTTGTTGCAAATGGAATTGTATCTTCCACTGCATCAATATATTCTTCAATCTTTGCTTCTACTTCAGCTTCTAATTTCTGTCCGGCACCATTTAAAATCTTGATTCCATTATCATAATATGGATTATGGCTGGCAGAAATCATAACGCCACAGTCAAAAGCTTCACTTCTAATTACATAAGAAACACTTGGAGTAGTCGTAACGTGTAATAAATATACGTCTGCACCACTTGCAGTTAAACCAGCAGAAAGCGCATCTTCAAACATATAGCTGGAACGTCTGGTATCCTTACCAATTACGACTCTGGCCTTGTGGTCTTTCCCATAATAATGTCCTAAAAAACGACCAATTTTATATGCATGCATTACATTCAAATTAACATTGGCTTCTCCTCTAAAGCCATCAGTACCAAAATATTTACCCATTCCTTTATTCCCTCTTTCAAAAAAATTTACGTTTCATTCTAACACACTATCAAAACCAACACAAGAACAAGTTTGCTGGGAGGTTGAGTGCGGAGCCCCTGGCATACTTTGTTCTATTGGTTGTTGTTAGTTGTTAAGCTGTTTTCTGATGAAGTTGGTCATGATTTTTTTCTCTTTTACCGGAAGACCAAAGCTTTCCTTTCCAAGTGCAATGCTCTTCATTAAGAAGGACATATTCTGTGCCAGGTCTCGCATCATCTGTGTTCCTTCTTCGTCCTGAAGAGCTTCTTCTGCCTTATTGCCATGGATTCCGTTCCAGTAACGTCCGGAAGCGATTGGCATACCGGAAATTGTAAAATATTTGTTGAGCTGGTCGAATGCTGCTGTTGTTCCGGCTCTTCTTGCAGATACAATGGCTGCTCCTACTTTCATAGTTTTATCAATTGTGCCACTGCTGTAGAATAAACGATCTAATAATGCTGTTAATGTGGAGTTAGCGGAGGCGTAGTATACCGGACTTCCTACCACCAAACCATCTGCATCTGCTAATTTCTGTGCCACTTCATTTACAAGATCATCAAAGGCACATTTGCCATTCTTGTAGCAGTAACCACAGGCTACACAACCTCTGATATCCATGTTTCCAACGTGAAGTATCTCTGTTTCAATTCCGTTTAACTCAAATACTTTCTCCATTTCATGGAGTGCTGTGTATGTACTTCCTGCTGCGTGTGGGCTTCCGTTAATCATTAATACTTTCATTGTAATTTCCTCCGCTATTATATTTCAATTTCAAAGTCAAACTGTTCTATTGTATGCAAGCCTTTCTATTCCCATGTATAGTAAGGCTCACACATATTTATTTTATCACAATTTGCCCATAAATAAAAGAAAAACACAAAAAGAGGAACTGCACGAATTTTATCATTCGCACAGTTCCTTCTTTTTGTTGCTGTCAGTTTAAATTCTTTTATTAGAATCTACTGTGCAACCTTACATTGTGCCGCCGTTAGACATAGATTCTTCCTGTTTTTTGATCATCTGACGAACCAT
>CAZRLE010000175.1:0-4167 GCA_964600705.1 uncultured Lachnoclostridium sp.
GATTGGGTCAATGACTCTTAAAAATAGAACTTTTATGGCACCTATCAGCTTAGGACATGAAAGCAAAGATGGTTCACCATCGGAAGTACAGCAGGCGTACTGGTTAGAAAGAGCAAAAGGCGGAGTTGGATGTCTTATTTTAGATGCTACAACCGTAGATCCTGCAACACCATATCTTGGCAATACATTATGTTTTAGAGATGAAGAAGTCATTGCAAAGCATAAAGCATTTACAGATAAAGTACACGAATATGGCGCAAAGGTAATTCCACAGATTACACATCCGGGACCAGAAAGTATTTCAGCTTTCTTTGGTGTTCCACCAATGGCACCAAGTGAATATCGTAACACTATGTACCAGCAGACAAGAGCTTTGGCAAAAGAAGAATTACCAGCCATTGTAAATATGTATGCAGAAGCTTCTCTTCATGCAAAGGAAGCAGGTTATGATGGAATTGAACTTCACTGCGCACATGGATATATGTTATTAGGTGCATTCCTTTCACCACTTCGTAATAAAAGGGAAGACGAATATGGTGGAAGTCTTATGAATCGTGCACGTCTGTTGATTGAAGTAGTAGATGCGATTAAAGCAAAATGTGGTAAGGAATTTTCAATTGTACTTCGTATTTCAGGTGATGAGAAATTACCAGGAGGTAACACCGTAGAAGATGTAAAAACATTAGTACCAATCTTAATTGAGCATGGTATTGATGCATTCGAAATCAGTGGTGGGGCTCAGTATGAAATGCCAAATAAGATTATGCCGTCTCACGGAGAACCGCAGGCAGTGAACTTAGAACAGGCAATGGCAATCAAAGAAGTAAGTACCGTTCCAGTTATTACAGTAGGTAAGATTAATACACCAGAGCTTGCCCGCACTTTAATTGAAGAAGAAAAAGTAGATGGTCTTGTAATTGGTCGTGCACTCCTTGCAGACCCAGAATTTGTTACAAAGACAATCGAACATCGTGATGAAGATATTTCTCCTTGTGTAAGCTGTCTCGTTGGCTGTGTAGGTCAGCAGAGTAAACGTTTACCAGGTTCTTGTGCAATTAATCCTTTTGTAGGAAGAGAAGCAACATGGCAGATTACACCAGCAGAAAAAGCAAAGAAAGTTGCAATTATCGGTGGTGGTATCGGTGGTATGGCAGCAGCTAAGGTGCTTGCACAGAGAGGTCATAGTGTGGATGTTTACGAAAAGAGTGACCGTCTTGGTGGACAGATTAACCTTGCCTGCATCCCACCACACAAAGAAGATTTGGCAAAATGGATTACCTATTTAGAAACACAATTAAAGAAATTAAATGTAACAGTACACCTTAATGAAGAAATGGATGCAGACAAAGTAAATGCATTGGAATGCGATGAAATCATCGTAGCAACAGGCTCTAATCCAATTGCATTTTCTGAAGGTGACAATGTATGCACAGCTCATGCCTTCTTAAATGGTGACGTTACAATCCCATCCGGTAAAGTATTAGTTGTAGGTGGCGGAATGGTAGGTATGGAAACAACAGAAACCTTATTCGCAAGAAAAGAAGGGGATTTATCCGTTGTTATGATAGAAATGGCATCTTCCATCGGCGCAGGACTTGCACCGGCTAACTTAGTTCCGGCTATGGGCAGATTAAAACAGCTTGACGTTACCATGATGTGTGATACAAAGCTTGTTAAATTAGATGGCTCCAATGCAGAAGTAGAAGTGAAAGAAGAAGCTAAAGTATTAGAAGGCTTTACACACGTTATCTATGCGGTAGGTTCCAAAGCAAATGGTGCTTTATATGAAGCAGTGAAAGATTGCGGTAAGCCGGTACATATCATTGGAGATGCACATAAAGTAGCACAGGCATTAGATGCAGTGGCAGAAGGAACCGAAGTGGCATTGCAGATTTAAGGATATTGATTAATCAGTAAGATATTATAAATGTAAGATAGAGTAATATGGTAAAGGAGTCCCTGGCAAACAAGCTTGGGACTCCTGTTTCTTTTTTGGAAAAAACATGGTAAAATGAAATAGGATAATAAGTAAAGCTTAGGAAAGCAGGGATTCTATGTTTAAGACACAGATATTTTGCATTATAGTGCTTCTTTTTATTGGAGCATTTTACTGGACAAATAGAAAGGGGACAGACCAGGTATCAAAGTGGTTTTTACGTTTGTTAGGTGTGTCTATTGTGCAGCTTATTTTTGACATTATTACCGTATATACAGTAAACCATTTAGAAACAGTTCCACCCCTTATTAACCGATGGGCACATAATTTTTATCTTGGTTTGATGCTTACGGTATTTTATTTCGCATACAAGTATTTGGAAAATGTGTTGGTAGAGGAGACCGGGAACAGAGCTTACCTGTTGAAGGGTTCTTTTGTACCATGGCTGCTCACCATGGCAGGGGTTATTTTCTTACCATTGGTATACATTGAAAATCCTAAGACTAATTATTCTCATGGACCGGCTGCGATTATGGTGTATGTAGGTGTTATTGCATATGTTATTTTGATTGTCCGTCTTATGAATAAGTATGGTAGTCTGCTTCCGATACGAAAAAAGAGAGCTATGAAAATAGCCTTGTTAAGTGAACTGCCAATCGGTTTGTATCAGGTAATTGTACCAACTTCGTTGATTACCTGTTTTGGAATGGTGTTATTAAATCTGGGTATTTATCTGACAGTGGAAAATCCGGATGCTGCCTTGGTAGAACTTCTCGAAAAAGAGACAAAACGTGCAGATATTGCTAATCAGGCAAAGACGAACTTTCTTGCACATATGTCCCATGAAATTCGTACACCAATCAATGCAGTTTTGGGAATGAATGAGATTATTTTGAGAGAAAGCAAAGAAAGTAATGTAAGAGAATATGCTATGGATGTGCAGGGAGCTGCGAAATCTCTCTTAAGTATCATCAATGACATTTTGGATATCACGAAAATTGAAGCAGGCAAACTAACTATTATTCCGACTGAGTACGGGTTTGCTAGCATGATTCATGATGTAACCAATATGATTTCCTTTAAAGCGAAGGCAAAAGATTTGGAATTTATAGTGGATATTGATGAACAGATTCCAAGTGAATTATTTGGTGACGATATCCGTATTCGACAGATTTTAGTAAATCTTTTAAATAATGCAGTGAAATATACTCATAAAGGAAGTGTAACTTTGGCTGTTAAGCTTTGGGCAGAAGAGCCTTTCCGGCAAGCGGCAGTACCAAAAGAAAAGGAAGATAAAGTACGAATTTTATTTGCAGTAAAAGATACGGGAATTGGAATTAAAGAGGAAGACATTCAAAAATTATATATTCCATTTGAACGTATTGAAGAAAAAAGAAATCGTAATATCGAAGGAACCGGGCTTGGAATGAATATTACAATGCAGCTTCTTGGTATGCTTGGTAGTCAGCTTAATATCCAGAGTGTGTATGGTGAGGGGTCTGAATTTTCATTTGTATTAGAGCAGGGAGTAGTAAATCCAGAGCCAGTTGGAAAGCTTGGAGAAATGTTAAAAGATGTCAAACTGGAACCAAAATATCATGTATCCTTTGAGGCACCGGATGCAAGGATTTTGGTTGTAGATGATAATGAAATGAACCGAAAGGTATTCTGCGGTCTTCTAAAGAATACGAAAATTCAGATTTCAGAGGCATCCAGTGGTGAAGAAGCATTAGAAAAGATAAAAGAGAATATGTATGATATTATTTTTATGGATCACATGATGCCGGGAATGGACGGAGTGGAAGCTTTTCGAATTATGCGTTCGTGGGATAATTACCCATGCAAAGATACTCCGGTTGTAATACTTACCGCCAATGCAATTATGGGAGCAAAGGAACAGTACCTAAAGGAAGGATTTGATGCGTTCCTGTCTAAGCCGATTGACTCTTCCAAATTAGAAGAAATGGTAGAAGAACTGTTAAATGGAAATCTTGTTTTCTATGTGGAAAAAGAGATAGAAGAGACAGTTAAAAAAGAAGCCGGATTTGATACCGATGACCTTCCGGTTGTAGATGGTCTGGATTGGCGTTATGCAGCTTCTCATTTTGAAACAAAAGAAGATATGTTGGATATTGTTGGATTCTTCCTGTCGGCGCTTATATATGAGGCAGAAGAATTGGAAGGATATTATGTAGGACTACCGGCAGAGGAAAGTCTTAGTGCTTACCGTA
>CAZRLE010000176.1:0-4097 GCA_964600705.1 uncultured Lachnoclostridium sp.
GGGAAATGGCAAAAGCATTACTCTTTCCCGGAACACCAATCAGCAGGCGGTATGTTGGACGTAAGGTTTCTACATCAAATTCACAGCAGGCATTTTCTACACCTTCTGTAGATAAAGCAAATACCTTTAATTCGCTGTAATGGGTGGTTGCCATGGTGCGAATTTTTCTCTTATGAAGATTAGAAAGAATTGCCATGGCAAGGGCAGCACCTTCTGTTGGGTCCGTTCCGGCACCTAATTCGTCGAATAATACAAGAGAATTATAGGTGGCATTTTCAATAATGGAAACGGTATTTACCATGTGGGAGGAAAAGGTACTAAGACTCTGCTCAATACTCTGTTCGTCACCAATATCAGCAAATACTTCTTCAAATACGCTTAATTCTGAGTGGTCAAAGGCTGGGATATGAAGCCCTGCCTGCCCCATCAGAGTAAATAAACCAACTGTTTTTAAGGAAACAGTTTTACCACCAGTGTTTGGACCAGTTACAATTAAAAGGTTAAAGTCTTTTCCTAAATGGATGTCGATAGGAACCACCTTTTTGGAATCAATCAATGGGTGGCGTCCTTTTTTGATATTGATATATCCCTTTGTATTAAAAATAGGCTCGCTTCCACGCATCTGCTTGGAAAGGGCAGCTTTTGCAAAGATAAAATCAAGTTCTACTAATACAGCTAAATTTTCACGAAGTTCATTGGAAAACTCAGCCGCCTGATTACTAAGGTCAGCAAGAATTTTCTCAATTTCTTCCTGTTCTTTAATAGCAAGCTCTCTTAAATCATTATTTAACTTCACAACTGCCATTGGCTCGATGAAAATAGTAGAGCCGGAGGAAGACTGGTCATGTACCATACCATTAAAATGATTCTTATATTCGGCTTTGATAGGCAGACAGTATCTTCCGTTACGCATAGTTACGATGTTTTCCTGTAACATAGTCTGTGTGGAACTGGAAGTAACAATGGCATTTAACTGTTCGCGAATTTTATCATTGGTCTGTTTGATAGTACGACGAATGTGACGAAGAGTCGGACTTGCATCATCTGCGATTTCTTCTTCTGAAAGAATACAGCGTTTGATTTCATTATTTAAAGGAGACAAAGGCTCTAAAATACTGAAAAATTTCGTTAAAGAGTCTTCGTAATCCTTAGTGGCTTCTTCGTTATCAGAAGGTGTGCTGTTTTTAATTCGATTTGCTTCTCTGGAATCACGCAGCAAATCTCCCGTACTGCGGGAGTAAGTCTTAATGCGAAGAGCCACATTTAAGAGGGAGCTTATGTGTAATAGCTCCGTGGCACTCAACGTAGAGCCTACCTCAAGACGCATAATAGAAGGGCGGATGTCCTTAATGCCAGAGAAAGAAAGGCTTCCATTTTTTAATAAACGGGAGAGGGCATCTGACGTTTCGGTCTGTGCCTCCCTGATTTCGTGAATGTCAATAGATGGCAGCAGGTTACTGCATTTTTCCTTACCAAGGGAGGAAGCAGCAAGGGCTGTCAATTTATCAATAATTTTGTTATATTCTAATGTTTTTAATACTCGTTGATTCATTGCAATCTCCATTTATTTCGTTTATAATCATAGATAACCTTATTGTACCTTAAAAAGGGCAAAATGAAAACCCAAAAAATCTTTGTTCATACTTCATTCATAAGAGGTTCATATATGAGTGATATTCTAATAGAAAAGTAATTTAGAATGGAGACGTTGTGTCCGGCAGAGACATGACACAGAGTTGATAGAGATAATTCCTCTCAGGCAGTTATAGTATGGAGGCTAAAAGGGCTATGAATAATAAGAAAGAATCGCAGATGGATAGAAAGAAGAAGGAATTTATTCAGGAACAGATTGTACCAGAACGCAATACTAGAATTAGAAAAATGTGTAAGGCAGTGGCAATGGTTGTTTTTATGGCTGTTGTATTTGGTGTGGTCGCAGGATTTACCATGTCTATTGCAGTACCTTATTTTGAGGAAATGCAGGATAAGAGGAATGAAAGTGAAGTTTCTTTAGAGGAGGAAGAAGAGGGAGGAACAGAAGAAACTGACAGTGTGGAAACTGGAGAAAATGAGTCTGGTTCAGATGTAATGAACGTTCCAGAACCCGTTGTAATAGAAAAGGAACTGACGATAGAGCGCATTGAGGAAGCTTATGCATTACTCCGGAGGACGGCAAAGCAGTATAATAATGCTATTGTTGTGGTGTCAGGACTTATGCAGGGAGTAGACTGGTTTGATAATCCATCCAGTATGGAAGAGGCAGCATTTGGTGTGATTTTGGCAGAGGATGCAGAAAGGTTATATATATTAACCAGTTATGACAGTGTACAGAATGCAGAGAGCTTTCAGGTTACATTTACAGATAATACAACCATAG
This sequence comes from uncultured Lachnoclostridium sp., assembly GCA_964600705.1. Classification (GTDB taxonomy): domain Bacteria; phylum Bacillota; class Clostridia; order Lachnospirales; family Lachnospiraceae; genus CAYTGQ01. The sequence goes on from CAZRLE010000176.1 coordinate 2,378, forward strand.
AAGCTAAACTTCGAGGAACGGATAAAGAAACCAATCTGGCAGTTCTTTCAGTGGTAAAGAGACAGTTAGAAGATACTACATTGGAGAAAATACTTGTGGCTAAGCTGGGAGATTCTTATTCCCTGATGGAAGGAACCTTTGTTATGGCACTTGGAAGTCCTAATGGTTATCTATATTCGATGGATATGGGCGTAATTGCGGGACAGAAAAGAGATTATGCAGTCTTAGATGGCAAGCTGGAATTATTTCATACAACTATGGGATATTATGGAGCCGGAGAAGGGGTTGTTGTAGATATTGACGGCAGGGTAGTAGGGATAATTACCCATGCTTATGATAGTGAAAATAACAGTGAAATCAATACTGTGGTAGGTATAAGCCGCTTGAAGCCAATTATTGAGAAGATGATAAATAAACAACCGATGGTGCGATTTGGTGTTGTTGCTAATGATATACCAGAAGCTACGAAGGAAAAGCTTGGTGTTGAGAATGGTATTTATGTTACAGATGTGAAAAGTAATTCACCGGCATTGGAAGCAGGAATCCGGGCAGGTGATATTATTGTGGAGGTAGATGGAACGAGAGTGCCGTCCATCATCAACTTCAGTAACATTTTATCAAAATATCAGCCAGGTACAGCGGTGACGATAAAATATGTGAGAAGTTCGTCTTCTGATGCAACAGAGCGGGAAGCAACTGTTACATTGGGAACGCGATAATGGTATAGTAGGAAAAGAGTTTTGCTCTAGATAAATAATTTGGAGCATGACATAAAATAAATATAAATATAGAAATGCAAATAGAAAGGAAATAGCATGAGATATATTAACGAATTAAGAGAAGGAGATATGATTTCTGAAACATATTTCTGCAAAACTAAAAATACATTAAAAACAAAAGCAGGGAAAAGCTATTATTCCATGATTCTGCAGGATAAAACAGGAACCATAGATGCAAAGGTATGGGAGCTTTCCAATGGAATTGAGCATTTTGAAGCCATGGACTTTATTCATGTAGATGGTCAGATTACAAGCTTTCAGGGTGCATTACAGTTTAATATCAGACGTATTAGAAGAAGTCAGGAGGGTGAATATGACCCGGCTGATTACATGCCAATGTCTAAGAAAAATATTGATGAAATGTACAAGGAATTACTTGGATTTGTAAACAGTATTAAAGAACCACACCTTAGTAAACTGGCTAAGAGTTATTTTGAAGAAGATAAAGCATTTGCAGCAGCATTTAAAAAGCATTCTGCAGCAAAAAGCGTACATCATGGATTTATTGGCGGTTTATTAGAACATACATTAAGTGTAACCAAATTCTGTGATTATATGGCAGGAGCTTATCCAATCATCAATCGTGATTTACTGATTTGTGGAGCGTTGTTCCATGATATCGGTAAAACCAAAGAACTTTCTGTGTTCCCGGAAAACGATTACACCGATGACGGACAGTTATTAGGACATATTTATCTTGGAGCAGAGATGGTAGGCAAACGTATGGAAACAATTCCTGGCTTTCCGGTGAAGCTTGCCAGCGAATTAAAGCACTTGATTCTGGCACACCATGGCGAACTGGAATATGGTTCACCAAAGACACCGGCATTAATTGAAGCACTTGCCTTAAATTATGCAGATGATACCGATGCCAAGCTGGAGACCTTTACGGAAATTTTAGAGGCTGGTACGGAGAAAGGTTGGCTGGGTTATAGCCGCCT
>CAZRLE010000177.1:0-4053 GCA_964600705.1 uncultured Lachnoclostridium sp.
GGTATAACTGATTTGATTTTATGTCCGATTTCCATATACAGTTCTCCTCCTATTAGGCTTTGTTAGTAGTTACAACATTTCCTTTGTGAAACGACAACAAAGCCGCCAATACTGACGGCTTGTTTTTATTTTGCAGAATCCATTACAAACTGCAGTACTTTTTCCATTAATAACTGGTCTCTTAAGTTATCAGGATCAATCACTGCTTCAATTTCTTCCTTTGTTTCATACTGAGTGTATGTTGCAAGGTATTCATCAATCTTTGCGTTGTATTCATCATCAGAAACCGTAATATTCTCAGCTTCTGCAATTGCAATCGCAATTAATTTCTCTGCAACAGCCATTTCAGCATACTCTCTCATATCATCTTCAAATGTCTCTTCTGAAGAACCTAACTGTTCTAAAAGAGTATTTAAGTCTACACCATAAGCAGCTGCGAACTGAGAATAATATTCTTTCATGTTAGCAAATGCCTTGTTCATTTCAGATTCCGGATACTCATTTACTGTCGCATTCGCTACTGCTGCTAACCAAATACTTTCTTTTGCATCTGTTTCATTTTCAGCTTTTAATTCATTCTCAACTTCTGTTCTGAAAGCTTCTACACTTTCAAAATCGTTGTTTGCAGCATAATCTTCAACAGATGGTTTTACAATGTCACCATGAATATAATTAACTGTAACCGTAAATACTACAGCCTGCCCAGCTAATTCTTCGCTATGATAAGTTTCTGGGAATGTTAAGTCAAGATCAACTATATCACCAACACCAACACCAATTAAACCATCTTCAAAACCTGGTATAAACTGACCGGAACCAATTCCTAAATCATATCCGCTTGCAGTACCACCTTCAAAGGCAATACCATCTTTTTTTCCTACATAATCAATATTAACTGTATCGCCTTCTTTAACGATACCTTCTGTAATTTCTTCCGTTGTTCCTGCCGCTTCCAAAGCTTCTTCAATCATAGCATCAATGTCAGCTTCTGTTACTTCCTTTACCTCTGTAGTAAGTCCTTTGTATTCACCAAGTGTAACGCATTTTGTAATATCATAATCACGTTCTACTTTTGTAGAATTACCACCGCATCCTACTGTGAATGTCATAACCCCTAATACCATAAGAGCTGCTAATAATCTTTTTTTCATGTTATATCCTCCAAATTTATATATACTCTTCCCATCGTATCCTCATACTCGCTGCCATATCTCATATACTCAGCAATACTGTACTTTTTGACAGGCACTATACAGTTATAACATAATTTCAAGGAAAAGAAAAGCATTTTATTCATTGTTTCGCAATTGTTCACAGAAATTTCATTATCACATACAACAATGGCTGTGAAGCAAAGTGCTCCACAGCCATTGTTTATTTAATATCCAATTCAATAGGCTCATCCAGATGTTCCGATACAATGCCTTTACAAATTAGCCGATTTTTTCAGGTTTCTTCCCTTAATGTTTTGTTATCTTCTTTTTTATATTCTTTACATATCCAAAAACTTCTCCAACTCAGCAATTGCAATCACATCATGCTTTTTGGAAAATTGGTGTGCACCATCTTCGATCATATGTAAGGACACAGATTTATTTGTTTTTCTTTCTTTATATGTTTCATATGCTTTTTGTGCATAGCTTGTATTTACAATTTTATCAGCTGTACCATGTACAATCAGTACATCACCCGGATAATCTTTAATTTCATCAAATGGATTCATATTTATAACATCTGCCACATAACATTTTCCCAGCTTCATAGGTCCACATTTAATAAGTTCCGGTGGATTTTTCGGGTCGAACTTGGCAAACATCATTTTTCCTGCTCTGGCATCATCGGGAATACAAAGAGCCGGATAGAATAATACAAGCTTTGAAATCTGTTCTTTCAGCTTTGATGCAACAAGAGCAGATACAAAACCACCCTGACTGCATCCCATCAATATCATTTCATTGGAATTTGTATAAGGTAACCCTTTTACATACTCTATAACTGCTTCTAAGTCTTTTGTTTCTGTAAGAACAGACATGTCGGTTGTTTTTCCTGTGCTCTTACTCTTCATTACAGAACCGCCGTTAAAATCAAAGCAATATGCGGCATATCCCCACTGTGCAAACTGCTTCGCATAATGCTTCACAGTCTCCTGATTAGCCATAAACCCATGGCATACAATAGCTACTGGCAGCTTATCACCTTCTGGCTTATATTCCGTACCGCCTATGGTCATTTCATCTCTTTTACATTCAAATGACGATTCTGTAATTCCTGCCATATTTTGCTTTTTCAAAAAATCAAACATTACATTTCCTCCGTATATATTTTTAAAAATTATCTCATGTACATAATACGTTTACTCTTCCATCATCAAAAATCCCTGTAAACTTCCTCTTACCCCTGCTGTCTTTCTATGTGAGAATAAGAGTGTGGAATTGCAGCAGGTACAGATATTAGCAACACTGATATTTTCTCTTGCTACTCCAGCTTCTCTTAAAATTATCTGATTTACCTTCCACAAATCAAGCTGATATTTATCATTTTCTTTTGGCAGCAGGAATTCTTCTACCTGTTCATCAGTAAATTCTGCTTTAAAAGACAAATAAACATCTTTACTCACTTCGTAGCAGTCCTGACAGATAGAAGGTCCAATGACACAGATTAAATCCTCTGGATTAGAACCAAATTCTGTCTGCATCATCTCTACTGTTCTTGCACCCATTCGTTTTACAGTGCCTCTCCATCCAGAATGAGAAAGACCGATTGCTTTCTTTACCGGGTCTACGAAAAATAATGGAACACAGTCTGCATAAGAGGTTACAAGGGCAACTCCCGGCTGATTAGTCACCAATCCGTCATAGCCTATATGTTTCTTTTCTCCCCTGCAAAATTCTTCCATGAAATCTCCAATGGTATCTTCTTTGGTTACTACTTTTATCTTTGTTTCGTGAATCTGGTCAGAAAATACAAGATTTTCCATTGGAATCTCCATGGCTTTACAGATTCGTTTGTAATTTTCTGTAACATCATCCGGATTATCACCTCTTGTATAACCCAAATTCATAGACAAACAATGTTCCTTACTTACCCCACCAAGTCGTGTAGAAAATCCATGTTTCACAAAATCAATCTGTTTTAACGTTGGAAACTGAATATACGGTACTTTTGTTTCCAAATTCAGCATTCCATTTTTTCCTACTTTTCGATATTTGTCATTATATATAATCATATCTCTGCCTATTTGAAATAATTTATCTTCCATATGTATTTACTCCTTTTCAATTCTTCTTCCTTTATTGTAATTTATCCCTATAAAAAAATAAATAGGTAATTGTAAAATTCTATATAATAATCTTACAATCACCTATTATTAAAATATACTGTCTTTTAAAATGCATCTTTTATCACTGTAATCTCATCTCCAAGAATTGCTACTACATCAAATCGACAAGTTGTATCTTCTGGAATACCATTTTTATACATATAATACTGAGCTGTATACCTTATTTTATTTTGCTTTTGAGGTGTCACTGATTCCAGAGGATGACCACTCATGCTGCTGGAACGATATTTAACCTCAACAAATACCAAATATCCGTCTTCACGAGCAATTAAATCAATTTCGCCACCTTTGGCATAAAAGTTTTCTTCCAGTATGGTATATCCTTTGGATTCCAGATATTGTTTTGCCAGCTGTTCTTTTTCATTGCCAAGCTTTCTCTTATTTGCCGCAGTAACTCCAACATCGCCTGCCTTGCTTTGCTGTTTACCTACCATGCTTATCCATAACCTTTCTCTTAATATGGTCCATATCATCGACAAAGGCAAGTACTTCTGCGACTACTTCATATAATTCCTTTGGAATATACTCACCAATATCCAGTACAGAAAGGTTACTGGCAAGCTTGGCATCCTGATGAATCGGAATCTGTTCCTCCGCTGCTTTCATGATAATTTTGTCCGCAAGATAACCACGCCCCGTAGCAATTACCTTTGGAGCAGGTTCGTTTGTGTTAAGTTTGTGACACGGCGGAACCGTCCCATTGTGTTCTAGTG
>CAZRLE010000178.1:0-4011 GCA_964600705.1 uncultured Lachnoclostridium sp.
TTCACCAATCGCACATCCTGCGTATGGTGCAATATACTGAATTGGTGCAAGTTCGCTGGCTGTAGCAGCAACAACGGTTGTATAATCCATTGCACCATATTCTTCTAATGTTTTAACGATATTGGCAACAGTAGATGCTTTCTGTCCGATAGCAACGTAGATACAATATACATTCTGACCTTTCTGGTTAATAATTGTATCAATTGCAATCGCAGTTTTACCTGTCTGTCTGTCACCGATAATTAACTCACGCTGTCCTCTTCCGATAGGAATCATGGAGTCAATCGCTTTAATACCTGTCTGTAATGGTGTATCTACTGATTTTCTGGAAATAACACCAGATGCAACTCTTTCTACTGGACGATATTTTGTAGATTCAATTGGGCCTTTACCATCGATTGGCTGACCTAATGCGTTAACTACACGACCAAGCATTGCATCGCCTACAGGAACTTCTACTACTCTTCCTGTAGTTTTAACTGTGTCTCCTTCACTGATGTTCTTAGAATCACCAAGAAGTACGGCACCTACGTTATCCTCTTCTAAGTTCATAACCATACCGAAGATTTCGTTAGGGAACTCTAAAAGTTCACCGGCCATTGCCTTTTCCAAACCATGGATACGGGCAATACCATCGGCTACCTGAATAACTGTACCAACATCAGAAACTTCCAGTTTTGTACTGTAATTCTTAATCTGCTCTTTAATAATAGAACTGATTTCTTCTGGTCTTAAATTCACGGTACACCTGCACCTTCTTTCTTCTAATATTTGCTTCTTTACCTTTTATGAGAGCTGAATACCACTAAGCTGTTTAGACATTTCATTAATCTTATTGCGGATACTTCCATCCACAACTCTGTCTCCAATGCGGATTACAACACCGCCAATCAGCTCTTTATCAACATCAAAATTCATTTTAAATTCCACATATTTTGTTACTTGCAGAAGTCTGTCTTCTATTTCTTTCTTCTGGCTTTCGCTTAATGGAAAAGCTGATGTAACATTGGCAACACCAATATTCTTATATTCCATTACTTCCGAAAGGAAATACTGGAAAATATTATCGATTTCATTATAACGGCCTTTCTCTACAATCAGTACCAGAAAGCCTACAATAGAATCAGAAAATTTACCTTTGAAGATGTTTTCGATTACTTTAATCTTTTCTTCTCTGGATACTTTTGGATGATTTAAAAGTTTGGCTAAATCTTCATTCTGATGAAATGCCTCTAAAACCACCTTTGCTTCTTCTGCAATCTGGTCTAATGTATTCTCTTCCATAGCCAGCTTAAACAGTGCTTCACCATAGGTTTTAGATACTAATTTTGCCATGTTTCATCACCCATTTCTTTTAGAGTAGCTTCAATTAACTTTGCCTGCTGTTTTTCATCCATAGATGCAGCAACAAACTTTCCAGCCATCATAGATGCTACAGAAATCATTTCCTGCTTAACTTCGTCTTTGACTTTGTTCTTTTCAAGCTCTACTTCCTTAGTAGCTCTTTCACGAATTCTTGTAGCTTCTGCTTTCGCATCTTCTACGATTTCGTTTTCTGTCTTAAGAGCTTTTTTACGAGTTTCGCTTAAAATAGCTTCTGCTTCTTTCTGTACATTATTAAGCTTTTCTGTATATTCTGCTTTCAATGCAATTGCATCTTCTTTTTCTTTAGCAGCAAAATCCATCTCTTCTTTAATCTTTTCCTGTCTCTTTTTCAAGAATTCTCTTGCAGGATTAAATAACAGATTAGACATTACTGTAAATAATGTGAATACTGCAATTAACTCAAACGCAAGGTCTACTAATAACTGAAGATCCAAACCGAATAAACGGTCTACTCCTGCAATTGTCTGCGTTAATACTACGTTCACCTTTGGGCCTCCCTTCGCTTATCGATATTTAGCGACTAATCTTTGATTCCTCGCTTGCCTTTACCTGGCCATATCTTAAAGCATACCAACAAGTGGGTTAGCAAAGATGAGGATTAATGCGATAACTAAGCTGTAAAGACCTGTTGTTTCAGCAACGGCCTGACCTAAAAGCATAGTTGACATAACCGTTCCCTGTGCACCTGGGTTACGTCCTACTGCTGCTGCACCCTGTCCAGCTGCAATACCCTGTCCAATACCAGGTCCTAAACCAGCGATCATCGCGATACCTGCTCCAAGTGCGGAAAAAGCTAATACTAAACCTTCATTTGTTATATTCATAATTAAGTTCCTCCTTAAAATAGATTCTGTTTTGTTTTATGCTGCGGCCTCGTCGCCGATAGCATTTGCAATAAATACCATTGATAACATCATAAATACGAATGTCTGAATTGCTCCGGAGAATACATCCAAGTACGCATGGAGTGCTGCCGGCCAGACAAGTGTAAGTATTTTGGGCAATAATCCATAGATTAATGCCATCATAACGCTGCCTGATAAAATGTTACCAAACAAACGCAATGACAAGGAAACCAGACACGAGAATTCTCCAATGAAGTTCATTGGGAATAAAATTGGTATCGGTTCAAACAATGCCTTAATCTTACCAAATCCATTGTACTTAAATCCATTGTACTGAATCTGTACCCAGGTCATCAAAGCCAACGCTAAGGTTGTACCAAAGTCTGCGGTTGGCGGACGAAGCCCGAACAATCCTGAGATATTGGAGCATAAGATAAAAGCTGCCAGTAGTCCAATATAGTTTGCAAAATCCATACCATGCTTTGCACCCATATTGCCAACAACCAGCTTATCAAGCATTTCCACCAAGAGTTCTATGACGTTCATAAAACCACTTGGCGCTTCATTTGGGTCTGCCCTCTTGATTGCTCTATTGGCGGCAATGCAAAATGCAATGAGTACAGCCATAACAATCAGGGTTGTAATATAGGTTGTTGTGATATAAATCTCCTGCCCAAACAACTGGTAGCTGGCATAAGCACTAACACCTAAACTAACACCTTCGCTTGCCTGAATTAAGCTTACCTTTCCCGGCATTCCCGATAGCATCAAAGCTATTTCATTCACCACTTCTCCCTCCTTTTTTCGTGAAATTTATGTGTAATTCGTCTATGAATAATCGGCTGCAAATATGCTGATACTTTCAATGTCAAGACCCCTAAGACCGTTCCCGGCCAATAGAGATACTGACTTACACACATAGAAAATGCAATTGCTACCGACATAATACACATCCGAATAACAGTCATTCTTTTCATGTAACTCTCAGCGCCCTCTTCGCTCATATACAAAGCCTTTTCAATGGAATCATACAAGTGTGTTGCTACTATCAAAGCAACAATTCCACCAAATATAGCTCCCAAAACAAAGGCTATCTTTCTCTCTGTAACACACGCTCCTATGACTGCAATGAGAATACTCAGCACTCCAATCCCGAAGTATAAATCCTTAAGAGTTTCTTTACCATCACTCATGGTATCCTCCTGTTATCAGAACTTATTCTGTTTTGTTTTTCTTTTCTCTTTCCCTCTGAAGTTCTCTGAAATAGTCCTGTTCCTTCTGCTCCTTCTCCAAGTCTGCTGCGTAAAACTCCTTGGTCTGGTGATACAGATTGCGGAACGCTGTCATAACTCCCAAAATGAGAAAGATAATAAAAAAACATTTCGTAGAAAACCATTCATCCAGCTTTAGTCCCAGCCATCCACTACCTACAACAGCAATCACCATAGATATGCCAATCTGGCTTATCATAACAAGAACCCTGGCTACATCACGATTCCCTTTTCTCAATGTTATACCACCTTTGCTCAAAAAACCTCATATATACCATAGTAAACAATTTTCCACAAAATATCAACATATTTTATTTGAATTTTATATAAATTTTCTACGGATTTTCTATCACTTATATTAACCAACCTTTGCCATATCTGACATTTTCGCATTCTTTTCCTTTTACTTTTTCAGAATTTATGATATAATTCGCATAACAACTTTATCCCAAGGAGGCTGACATATGGAACACACTCTCAAACTTTACCGTAAACGCTACATTCCAAAT
>CAZRLE010000179.1:0-3985 GCA_964600705.1 uncultured Lachnoclostridium sp.
AGTATGCTGATGAAGTTATTAGACGTAAAGTTGGTAAGACTGGTAAGAAATAATTGAGAGGAGAATAAACGATGGTTAGAAAAGAATCAAGAAGTAAAATTCGTGAAAATAAACACAGAAGAATTCGTAATCGTTTTGCAGGTACTGCAGAAAGACCACGTTTAGCAGTGTTTAGAAGTAATAATCATATGTACGCTCAGATTATTGACGACACAGTTGGAAATACCTTAGTATCAGCTTCTACTCTTCAGAAAGACGTGAAAGCAGAATTAGAAAAAACAAACAATGTCGAAGCAGCTGCTAAATTAGGTGAAGTAATTGCTAAAAAGGCATTAGAAAAAGGTATTACAAACGTTGTCTTTGATAGAGGCGGATTTATATATCAGGGTAAGATCAAGGCTTTAGCAGATGCTGCTAGAGAAGCTGGTCTTCAGTTCTAGTAGGTAAGGAAGGAGAAAACATAAATGAGACGTGAAATTGTTGATGCTAGTCAGTTAGAATTAGAAGATAAAGTAGTATCAATCAAACGTGTTACTAAAGTAGTAAAAGGTGGACGTAATATGCGTTTTACAGCTTTAGTTGTTGTTGGTGACAAGAACGGACACGTTGGTGCTGGTTTAGGTAAAGCAGCTGAAATTCCAGAAGCAATCCGCAAAGGAAAAGAAGATGCTATCAAAAAATTAATTACCTTACCTTTAGATGAAAATGGTAGTACACCACATGATTTCGTAGGAAAATTCGGCAGCGCTTCCGTACTGTTGAAACGTTCCCCAGAAGGTACTGGTATCATCGCTGGTGGTCCAGCTCGTATTGTACTTGAATTAGCAGGATTTAAAAACATCCGTACAAAATCTTTAGGTTCAAACAATAAACAGAACGTTGTACTTGCTACAATTCAGGGCTTAAGCCAGTTAAAGACTCCAGAAGAAGTAGCTAAGCTTCGTGGTATCTCCGTAGAACAGCTTTTAGGCTAATCTACGGAAACCAATGAAACAATAAGTTTAGCAGAATAATCAGGAGGTGTAAGAAATGGCAAACAAATTAAGAATTACTTTAGTTAAGTCCACAATCGGTGCTGTTCCAAAGCACAAAGCTACAGTTGAAGCTTTAGGACTTAAGAAATTACACAAAAGTGTAGAAATGCCAGATAATGAAGCTGTAAGAGGTATGATTTGGCAGGTTAAACACTTAGTAAAAGTGGAAGAAATCTAAGAAACAATCGTAATTGATAGAGATTAGGAAATATTATAAGGAGGTGTGCAGGATGAACTTATCAGAATTAAGACCTGCAGACGGCTCAAAACACAATGATAATTTCAGAAGAGGCCGTGGACATGGTTCAGGAAATGGTAAGACTGCTGGTAAAGGTCACAAAGGACAGAAAGCTCGTTCAGGAGCTCCAAGACCTGGTTTTGAAGGTGGTCAGATGCCATTATACAGAAGACTGCCTAAGAGAGGTTTCACTTGCCCAAGCAGCAAGGAAATCGTTGGTATTAACGTAGATGCACTCAATAGATTTGAAGATAATGCAGAAGTAACTGTAGAAACATTAATCGAAGCTGGTATCGTTAAGAACCCAAGAGATGGCGTTAAAATTCTTGGAAATGGAGAATTAACTAAGAAGCTTACAGTTAAGGTTGATGCTTTCAGTGCTGGCGCTGTAGCTAAAATCGAAGCTCTTGGTGGAAAAGCAGAGGTGATTTAAGCAATGATTAAAACACTTCGCAATGCTTTAAAGGTAAAGGAAATCAGAGAAAGATTACTTTATACATTTATTGCATTACTCGTAGTAAGAATTGGTTGTCAACTTCCAGTTCCAGGTGTTAACAGAGATTACTTTGCAGCCTGGTTCGAGATGCAGACAGCACTTACATTCTTTAATGCGATGACAGGTGGTTCCTTTACTTCTATGTCAATTTTCGCGTTAAACATTACTCCATACATTACATCTTCCATTATTATCCAGCTGCTTACTATTGCAATTCCTAAGTTAGAGGAAATGCAGAAGGAAGGCGAAGATGGAAGAAAGAAAATCGCTGAGTATACACGTTATTTAACAATCGCTTTAGCTGTACTTGAAAGTTTAGCTATGGCAATTGGTTTTGGTAACCAGGGCTTATTAGAAGGCGGTGTTACATTTACAAATGTAGCAGTAATCGTAACATCTTTAACAGCAGGTACAGCTTTCTTAATGTGGCTTGGTGAAAGAATTAATGAAAAAGGAGTAGGTAATGGTACATCCATTATCCTCCTTATCAACATCGTATCAAGTATGCCAACTGATATGGCAAACCTTTACAACCAGTTCATTGCAACTGCTTCAGTATTAAACAAAATTATTGCAGCAATTGTAATCTTAGTTGTAATCGTTGGTATGATCGTATTTATTATCCTTTTACAGGATGGCGAAAGAAAGATTCCAGTACAGTATGCTAAGAAAGTACAGGGAAGAAAAATGGTTGGAGGTCAGTCCTCTCATATTCCATTAAAAGTAAATACTGCTGGTGTAGTTCCAGTAATCTTTGCTAGTTCCCTTATGTCTTTCCCAATTGTAATTGCACAGTTCTTCGGAGTATATCCACAGTCTGGTGCAGGTGCAAGCTTTGGTCAGAAGATTTTAAAAATCTTAAATCAGGGTGCATGGTGTAATTTCTCTAGCTTTGGAGAATTCAAATACACACTTGGTCTTGTACTGTATATTGTTTTAGTAATTTTCTTCGCATATTTCTATACTTCAGTTACATTTAATCCAATTGAAGTATCCAATAATATGAAGAAACAGGGCGGCTTTATCCCAGGTATCAGACCTGGTAAGCCAACTACAGACTACTTAACAAAGGTTTTAAATAACATGATCTTTATCGGTGCTGTAGGCCTTATGATTGTAGCAATTATTCCAATCTTCTTCTCAGGCGCATTTGGTGCAAGTGTTTCCTTCGGTGGAACATCATTAATCATCGTTGTTGGTGTTGTTCTTGAAACATTAAAGAAGATCGAATCTATGATGTTAGTTCGTCACTACAAAGGTTTCTTAAACGATTAATAAATAAAGTAATATATATGGGGACAATGAAGATTTCTTTGTTGTCCCTATAGCCTTAAAAGAGAGAGGTATGTACCGATGAAAGTCATTATGTTAGGAGCTCCAGGTGCAGGGAAAGGAACTCAGGCTAAAAAGATTGCTGAAAAATATGGAATTCCTCATATTTCAACAGGAGATATTTTCAGAGCAAATATTAACAATAGTACAGAACTTGGAAAAAAAGCAAAAGCTTATATTGACCAAGGTTTATTAGTTCCAGATGAATTAACACTGGAATTAATTATGGACAGATTTGCACAGGATGATACAGTAAACGGATATGTGTTGGATGGTTTTCCAAGAACAATCCCACAGGCAGAAGCATTAACTAAGGCATTAAAAGATCAGAATACAGAAATTGATTATGCTATTAATGTAGAAGTGCCTGATGAAGTGATTGTTAATAGAATGTCAGGTCGCAGAGCTTGTTTGGCATGTGGCGGTACTTATCATGTACAGTTTAATCCAACTAAAGTAGAGGGTATTTGTGACGCTTGTGGTGGAGAGCTTATTTTAAGAGATGACGATAAGCCAGAAACTGTAACAAAACGTCTGGATGTATATCATAACCAGACAAAGCCTTTGATTGATTATTATGCAGAGGCAGGTAAAGTAGTAGAAGTAGATGGAACACAGGAAATGGCAGAAGTATTTGCTGCTATTATTAAGGTTTTAGGTGAGTAGTATGTCTGTGACAATAAAATCTAACAGAGAAATTGAGTTAATGCGTGAGGCAGGAAGAATTCTTGCAATGGTTCACGAAGAATTGGAAAAGGCTATTAAACCGGGAATTACAACAAAGGAAATTGACCGTTTAGGTGAAGAACTGATTCGTAGTTATGGATGTATCCCATCATTTTTAAATTATAACGGTTATCCAGCCTCTATCTGTGTATCTGTAAA
>CAZRLE010000180.1:0-3948 GCA_964600705.1 uncultured Lachnoclostridium sp.
CTATATTACCTATGCACTCAGCCAGAAAAAAGAGCTTTGGCAAAATGATGTGGGATTATTTGATTTTAATGAAAAAGGCCTTCACTATAAACAAATTTCCCTGAATCGTGAAAATGACCCTATGGCATTGTATGTTCTGAAAAAGGATTACAGTGAGGAATTGCGTTATGAATGGCTGGAAAATAGGCTGGAAAGAGAAAAGATTTCTTATATATTCCTTAATCTTGCAAAGGAGACTCTTCATAAGCAGAGTGTTTCAACGATTTATATAACTGGTGCAGGATTCAGGGATTCCTTTGCAGGAAAGGTTTTGCCGGAGCTGTGCACAGGACGCAGAGTATTTATGGGACAGAATTTGTATGTACATGGAGCCTGTTATAAGGCAATAGAGCTTGCAGGGAAAAAGGAGATTATTCCGTATATTTATATGGGTGAGGAAATTACTCCGTACAATGTATATATACCTGTTTACAGAGATGCCTGTGAAGGGTATGTGGTTTTAAGTGAGTTTGGAATGCCATGGAAGGAAGTTTGTGGCGAAGCAGAAGTGATACTGGATGAGGAAGAGGAAATTCGGATTATCATCAATAATCCTTTAAAAAAAGAAGATAAGATATTAATTATGTCCTTAGATGGACTTCCAAAGAGACCGGTGAAAATGACTCGACTGCATATTTTACTTAACTTTTTGGGAGAAGATGAATTGGTAGTAAAGATTAAAGATATGGGATTTGGAAGCTTTTATAAATCCACCAGCCGTATCTGGGAAAAGAGAATAAAACTGTAGTCGGGAGGTGATTGGGGATGAGCAGTCTGATACTGTGTGTAGGAAAGAGTGGAGATAAAGGATTTGTATTTCCGGGAAGCTCCATTGAATTATATAGCATAGAAGAAATTTGTTATTATATATGGAATTATATTGATACCATGAATCGAAGTGATTTTGATGAATCTTTAGTAGAATGGCTTCGTAAGCAGCCGGAATTAGAGAAAACAGCAGTAAAGATAGAACGCCTTATTCACAATCAGAACAGTTTAAAGGATATCGTTGTAACTCTTTTATGTGTCTGCGATTACTATAAGGAGCAAGAAATCAGGGAGCTGATTGCTGTAATAGACCAGTTAGAGAGTATGAGTTATTATGAGAAATGCCGTCAAAAGTGCAACCGCTTTTTGGAAAATGCAAAGTATAAAGAAGCAGAGCGGTTTGTGATGGAAGTTCTGAAATCAGAAACAGCAAAAGAATTGTCCGAGGAGGAATATGGAAATCTTCTTCATAATCTGGCGGTGATTCATATTCATACAGCTTCTTATACGGAGGCGGCAAAGGAATTTAGAGACGCTTATGAGCGTAATCATAATGAAGAGACTTTAAAACAGTATCTGACAGCCTTACAGCTTTCGGAACAGAAGGTGTTGTATGAAAAGGAACTGCTTCGTCTGGAAGTAGAGGAGGCGGTAGCGGACAGTGTTATAATATCCCTTGAACAGATTATGAAAGAAGCAGAAGATACGTTTGAGTATGGACAGTTACAGCGCATTGCGGCTATGAGAAGCAAAGGGCAGATTAGTAAGTATTATGACGCAGTCACCAACATGATAGAAAAGTGGAAACAGGAATATACAGAAGAGGCAGTAGGTTAAGTGAGGTGCTTTTTCAGAAAAATAGAAAGGAAATAATACGATGGGATTGTGGGATTTCTTTCGAAAAGGTAAGAAGAAAGAAAAGATGCCAGAAGGACATGAAGCAGGGATGTTTCGGCTGGAAAGTGAAGAAAGCAGACTAGCGGTAGAAGAGCTTGAGGAGCAGAAGGTGGATTTTGATTCCAGAGAAGATAGTGCCGGATATATTCAGAACTGCTGTGACAGAATTATAGAAGCTTCCAGAGAAGTGGAAGAGGCAAAGGTGGAATATGGGGCAGTAACTGCGTATCTGATGGATATGCAGAAGATAGACATGATTCCAAGAACAGAAAGAGAAGATTTAGAATCTGCTGCAAGAGAAATCGTGACACTGGCAAGGGAGAGAGACAGTTACTACAATAGTGAAGATATTAAACTTCCAATCAGAGCAAGGCAAATCATGCAGAAGTACGAGAAAGATATGGTAAGTGAAATTCGTAAGATGTACGAAAATGAAGCGTATCAGAAGGCAATTAAGAATGATTTGAAGTATTTAGAAGGCGAAAAGGGATATTTGAAATATCAGAGACAGGAGATTATTGCAAAGCAGAAATATTTACAGAACATCGCCATTACCACAAGTATCCTGGTAGTGATTTTGTTTGTACTGATTTATGCACTGGCAAAGGTATTTCGTGCGGATATGAGACTACCATTTATTCTTACAATTGCAATGGCAGCTATTAGTGCCGCATATATCTACTTTGAAGCAGGTAAAAACAGAGTTAATATGGCATTGACAGAGAAGAAAATCAATAAAGCAATTGGTCTTCTTAATAAAGTAAAGATTAAATATGTGAATAATACCAACTACCTTGAGTATACATACGAAAAATATGGCGTGAATAATGCAATGGAGCTTGAGCATATCTGGCAGCAGTATGAAAAAATGCGTCAGAGGGAACGACAGATTCGTAATAATGCAGACAAGTTAAGTGCTAATCATGAAAAATTGATTGCAGAGTTAAAGAAATATCAGGTAGAGGATCCGGACATCTGGATTCATCAGCCCATTGCCATCATTGATAAGAAGGAAATGGTAGAAATTCGCCACAGACTGAATGTAAGACGTCAGAAGCTTCGTGACAGAATTGATTACAACAATAAGGTGAAGCTGGAAACAGTAGTAAGAGTTCAGGAGGTACTGGAGCAGAGGCCGGAATGCAGGGAAGAAATAATGGAACTTCTGCGAGGATACCAGATAGAAATATAATTGCCAAAAGAAAGCCTTATTTTGTCAAACAAAAGGTACAAAAGACTTGACAAAATGAGGTTTTTTCAATAACCTATAAGGTAGGAGAACTGTGTTTTTACACAGAGAAGCAAAGGAGAATGAACATGAGCAAAGAACTGGAAAAGACATATAATCCTAGAGACATTGAGCCTAGATTATATGATAAATGGATAAACAAAAAGTATTTCCACGCAGAAGTGAATAAGGATAAGAAACCATTTACTATCGTTATTCCACCTCCAAACATCACAGGACGTCTTCACATGGGACATGCATTAGACCAGACAATGCAGGATATTTTAATTCGTTATAAGAGAATGCAGGGTTATGAAGCATTATGGCTTCCTGGTACAGACCATGCAAGTATCTCTACTGAAGTAAAGGTAATTGAACAGCTTCGTAAAGAAGGTATCGATAAAGATGAATTAGGTCGTGAAGGCTTCTTAAAGAGAACATGGGAATGGAAAGAAGAATACGGCGGTGCTATCGTAGAACAGCTTAAGAAATTAGGCTCTTCCTGTGACTGGGACAGAGAACGATTCACATTAGATGAAGGCTGCTCCAAGGCAGTAGAAGAAGTATTTATTAAGTTACACGAAAAAGGAATGATTTACAAAGGTTCCCGTATCGTTAACTGGTGTCCGGTATGTCAGACATCCATTTCTGATGCAGAAGTAGAACATGAAGAACAGACAGGACATTTCTGGCACATTAAGTATCCTATCGTAGGAGAAGAAGGCAGATTTGTAGAAATCGCAACAACAAGACCAGAAACATTATTTGGTGATACAGCAGTTGCTGTTCATCCGGAAGATGAAAGATATCAGGATATTATCGGTAAAACAGTTCTGCTTCCAATTATGAACAGAGAAATTCCTGTTGTAGCAGACACTTATGTAGATAAAGAATTTGGAACCGGTGTAGTTAAAATCACACCTGCTCATGACCCTAACGACTTTGAAGTAGGAAAGAGACATAATCTTCCGGAAATCAACGTTATGAACGCTGATGCTACTATTAACGAGAAAGGT
>CAZRLE010000181.1:0-3914 GCA_964600705.1 uncultured Lachnoclostridium sp.
GAAGCAGAATTTGATATTATGTTTGGGGAAGGTATCTCTAGAGAAGGCGATGTTCTTGATTTAGCAGCTAATGTAGGTATTATCAATAAGAGTGGCGCATGGTATGCTTACAATGATGCTAAGATTGGTCAGGGTAGAGAGAATGCCAAGGGTTATCTTAAGGAGAATCCGGCTGTATTCGAAGAAGTGGAACGCAAGGTTCGTGCAAAGTACAATCTTGACGGAGTAGCTACCATTGAGGTAACAGAAGATACAGAAGAATTTGAAGATGAAGAATAAGATGAGTGAATAAGCAAGGTTAGAGGAAAGTAGTTGGTAACAGGTACTTTCCTCTTGCTACAATTAAGAGGATTTTAAGACGTATGCTGACGGCTAAATGTAATAATAGAGTAGGATAATGGAAAGTGTAATCGGGGATAAGTATGATAGTAACAAAGCTTGAAAAGATAGATACGAAGAAGACAAAAGTATATATAGATGAGGAGTATGCTTTTTTGTTATATCCACAGGATTTAAGGCTATATAAGCTGGAAGAAGGGATGGAAGTGTCAGAAGAGCTTTACCATCAGATTATGACAGAGACAGTTATAAGAAGAGCAAAGCAGAAGGCAATGTCTATTTTGAAACGAAGCGACCGAACGGAAAAGGAATTGCGTTTGAAATTAAAGCAGAATGACTTTCCGGAGGAAGCTGTGGATGAGGCAGTCGCTTATGTTATGAAGTATAACTATGTGGATGATGAACGTTACCTGGAGAACTATGTGTTCTATAAAAGAGGAAGTAAAAGTAAGAGAATGATAGAGATGGAACTGCAGCAAAAGGGGCTTTCCAAGGAACTGATTCGTGAGCATATGGAACAGGAAGAAGTGAATGATGAGGAGGCAATTCAGAAAGCAATACGTAAGAAGATAGGAACAAAGTCGGAACTTTCCTATGAAGAAACGCAGAAAGTTGCGGCTTATCTGTATCGAAAAGGATTTAAAGAAGAGGATATAAGAAAATATCTTTGGAATCGGATGACAGAATAGAGAAAATCAATAAGAGAATTGGAATAAATAGAAGAAAACTTTGGGAATGTATGTTATACTTATACATGTATGGTCAAATAATCTATACAGGGTTTTGATTGACATAGAATAATGTATTTAGGAGAAGAGTATATGAATACAAAAGATACAACTTATCAGACATATCTTGGGATTTTAGAAAAGCATTTAGTTCCTGCTATGGGATGTACAGAGCCAATTGCCCTTGCTTATTGTGCTGCAAAAGCGAGAGCTGTTTTGGGAAAGCTTCCGGTTCAAGTGGAGATAGAATTAAGTGGTAATATTATTAAGAATGTAAAGAGTGTTATTGTTCCAAATACCAATGGCGAAAAGGGAATTGAAACAGCAGTTGCTATTGGAATTTTTGCTGGAGATGAAGAACTGCAATTAGAGGTTTTGTCTAAGATTACAGAGGAACAGAAAAAGGAATTCTTGAACTATAGAGCTAATACACAGTTTAAAATTAAGAAGTCTGAAAGTGAACATGTACTTGATATTTTCATCCGTGTATGGAGTGAAGATGGAGAGAATGCGGCTGTTCGTATTGTGAACGAACATACTAAGATTGTATATGCAGAAAAGAACGGAACTGTTTTAATAGAAGAAAAGATTATCGCACCAACAGAACAGAAAAAGGATGATTTAGATTATGGTCTGCTTACCATTGAGGGAATCGTAGAGTTTGCCAATATGGTAGAAATTGAAGAGGTTAAGCCTATATTAGACCGTCAGATTGAATACAATACAGCTATCTCAGAAGAAGGTCTTAAAAATAACTATGGTGCTAACATTGGTTCTGTATTGATGACTTCAGAAGAAGCTACTACGAAGACAAGAGCTAAAGCAAGAGCTGCAGCAGGTTCAGATGCCCGAATGAGTGGTTGTGAGCTTCCGGTTGTAATCAATTCCGGTAGTGGTAATCAGGGGCTTACCGTATCTCTTCCTGTAATTGAGTATGCGGGAGCGTTGGATGTGCCAAGGGAGAAGTTATACAGAGCTCTTGTAATTTCCAATTTGACAGCGATTCATTTAAAGACAGGAATTGGTGCGTTATCTGCATACTGTGGGGCTGTCAGTGCAGGTGCAGCGGCAGGTGCCGGTGTTGCATATCTTCGTGGCGGTGATTACCTGGATGTAGCACATACCATTGTAAATGCTTTAGCAATTACATCCGGTATCATTTGTGATGGTGCAAAACCTTCTTGTGCAGCTAAGATTGCGACAGCTGTAGATGCCGGAATTTTAGGACATGATATGTATTTACAGGGTCAGCAGTTCTATGGCGGTGACGGAGTTATCTCGAAAGGTGTTGAGAATACTATTCGTAATATTGGACGTCTTGGAAGAGAAGGTATGAGAGAGACCGACAGAGAGATTTTAGATATTATGACTTGTGTAGATTAAATCATATAGCTGAAATTATCTGTTTCATAACAAACAATAGTAATAAAAGGATTTGAGAGTAATATGGTTATTAGAAGAGCGAAAGAAAGAGATATGGAAGGTCTTAACAGACTTCTTGGACAAGTATTGATGGTACATCATAATGGCAGACCAGATTTGTTTAAGTCCGGTGCCAAAAAGTATACAGATGATCAGTTGAAAATAATTCTTCATGATGATACTAAGCCTGTTTTCGTTGCTGTTGATGAGAGGGAATGTGTGTTAGGATATGTATTCTGTGTATTTCAACAGCATGTTAACAATAATATTTTAACAGACATTAAAACTTTATACATAGATGATCTTTGTGTAGATGAAGAATGTAGAGGTCAGCATGTTGGCAAAAAGCTTTATGAGTTTGTCGTAGATTATGCCAAGAAGACAGGCTGTTACAATTTGACCTTAAATGTATGGTCATGCAATGAAGGTGCTATGCATTTTTATGAAAAATGTGGGCTAAAACCCCAAAAAGTTGGAATGGAAATGATATTATAGTGTTTCTATGGAATGGTACAATCTTCCTATATTTGTATGCAACCACAAGATATTGTATATAAATGCACGAAGATTGTATCATTTTGCTTGACATACTTGTCAAAAGAGTATAAAATTTATATGTTGTATGTTTTTTGTACAATGATAATTAAATAAGGAGGTGCTCGTGTGCCATTACCAGTACAGATTTTGGTCACGGTCGTTCTTGTTGCAATCGCTTCCTTTATTGCTTGGAAAGCAGCCATTTCTTATCGTATTAAAGTAGTAGAACAGAAATTAGGCAGTGCTGAAGATAAAGCAAGAGAAATCATAGATGAAGCTTTAAAAACAGCGGAAACTAAGAAAAGAGAAGCACTTCTTGAAGCAAAAGAAGAGTCTATGAAGACTAAGAATGAGCTTGAGAAGGAAGTTAGAGAACGTAGAAGTGAAGTACAGCGTTATGAAAAACGAGTTTTGTCTAAAGAAGAGACTTTAGATAGAAAAACGGAAGCACTTGAAAAGAAAGAGAGCAAGCTGTCTGCGAAAGAGGCTGAATTAGACCGCATGAAAGAACATGTTGAAAGTCTTGAAAGCCAGAGAGTAGCAGAGTTAGAAAGAATCTCTGGACTTACCTCCGAACAAGCAAAAGATTATCTTTTAAAAACTGTTGAAGATGAAGTTAAACATGAAACAGCAATGTTAGTAAAGGAACTTGAAAACAAGGCGAAGGAAGAAGCTGACAAAAAGGCAAAAGACCTCGTCGTAACTGCAATTCAGAGATGTGCAGCAGATCACGTGGCTGAAACAACAATTTCCGTTGTTCAGTTACCAAATGATGAAATGAAAGGAAGAATCATCGGTAGAGAAGGACGTAACATTCGTACTCTCGAAACCTTAACAGGTATCGATTTAATCATTGATGATACTCCGGAAGCTGTCATTTTATCAGGG
>CAZRLE010000182.1:0-3905 GCA_964600705.1 uncultured Lachnoclostridium sp.
ATTATTTTACGACAACCCTTACCATCAGTCCTCTCAAAAATGCTCAGAAATTAAATGAAATTGGAGAAAAGCTTGGGGAAGAATATGGAATTGCGCATCTTCCTTCAGACTTTAAGAAGAAAAATGGATATAAGCGTTCTGTGGAATTATCCAAGGAATATGGTTTGTATCGCCAGGATTACTGTGGTTGTGTATTTTCTAAGAGAGAATATCTGGAGAGGATAAATAAAATATAAATAAAAAATTGGATGATTTTTTTTGATAAAAAATTCATCCGATTTTTTATGCAAAAAAAGGAAAATCCAATTTTATGTCGAATATATAATATAAGCGTTCTTTTTATTCGATGTAATAAGGAGGGTATCCTATGAATATTCGTGAATTAATGGAACAAAGGGAACATGATATCTTTAGCCCTTATGCTGCTTTTAGCGACAGAACAAAGGGAAGAGACAAAGAAGAGATGGAATGTGATATTCGAACCAGTTATCAAAGAGACCGTGACAGGATTCTTCACTGTAAGTCATTTAGACGTTTGAAGCACAAGACACAGGTATTTATGGCTCCGGAAGGGGATCATTACAGAACCCGTCTTACACATACCTTAGAGGTTGCCCAAATTGCAAGAACCATAGCGAAAGCGCTGTTGTTGAATGAAGATTTGACAGAGGCCATTGCTCTTGGTCATGATTTGGGACATACCCCATTTGGGCATGCAGGAGAGAGAGCTTTAGATGAGATCGCTTCCGTTCCATTTTGGCATAATGAACAGAGTATTCGTGTAGTTGAGCTTTTAGAAAAGGATGGCCAGGGGATGAATCTGACATGGGAAGTCAGAGATGGAATTCGCAATCATCAGACCAAAGGAAAGCCTGCTACCCTAGAGGGTGCCATTGTACGTTTGTCAGATAAGATTGCGTATATTAACCATGATATAGATGATGCCATTCGAGGGCATATTATATGTGAGGAAGAGATTCCAAGAGAATATCGGGAGATACTTGGAATGTCCTGTCGTGAGCGACTGAATACACTGGTTCATGATATTATCAGTAGTAGTACCGGTAAGGACCAGATTCTTATGTCATCCAGCGTGGAGAAGGCTATGTTTGACTTAAGAAAGTTTATGTTTGCCCATGTATATACCAATCCAGTTGCCAAAGGACAGGAAAGAAAGGCAGAAGAGCTGATAATGGAATTGTTCCGGTACTATCTGGAGCATATTGAACTTTTGCCGGAAGAATATATATATTTGATGGAAGTAAAAAAAGAGCCAAAAGAGCGGGTAGTCTGCGATTATATTGCTGGTATGACAGACCGTTATGCCATTGCCAAGTATAAAGAGATTAAGATACCAGCCTTTTGGGATGTGTTATAATATAAGGGTGCGGGAGCACAAAGTGGTCAGCTGCATCGTAGTATCATTAAGAATAAGACAGAATTGAGGAAAAGTATGTATTATCCTGAGGAAATTGTGGAGGAAGTAAGACAGAGGAATGATATTGTGGATGTGGTATCTTCCTATGTTAAATTACAGAAAAAGGGAAGTAACCACATGGGGTTATGTCCATTTCATGGTGAAAAAACACCTTCCTTTTCCGTCAGCCGTTCTAAGCAGATGTATCACTGCTTTGGCTGTGGTGTTGGAGGTAATGTATTTACCTTTGTGATGGAATATGAGAATTATACTTTTGTGGAAGCTTTGAAAATGCTTGCGGACAGAGCCGGAGTCAATCTGCCGGAGGCGGAATACTCCGAGGAAGAAAAAAGAAAAGCAGATTTAAAGACACGGTTATTAGAAATTAACAAGGCAGCCGCAAAGTATTTCTTCTATCAGCTTAAATCAGAACGTGGGCAGCATGCTTATCAGTATCTGAGAGGAAGAGAGCTTTCTGAGGAGACTATAGTAAAGTTTGGCCTTGGATATTCCAATAAGTTTAGTGATGATTTATATCAGTATTTGAAGAAATTAGGGTATGAGGATGGTATTTTAAAAGAATCCGGTCTTGTAACCATGGACGAAGCAAAAGGTGTACATGACAAGTTCTGGAATCGTGTTATGTTTCCGATTATGGATGTGAATAATAAAGTAATTGGATTTGGCGGTCGAGTGATGGGAGAGGGAATGCCAAAGTACCTGAACTCACCGGAGACCAGAATTTTTGATAAGAGTCGTAATCTGTATGGCATGAATCTGGCTCGTGTGTCAAGAGCCAAGAATATGATTATCTGTGAAGGATATATGGATGTGATTGCTCTTCATCAGGCGGGCTTTAATAATGCAGTGGCATCTCTTGGTACGGCATTTACCGGTTTACAGGCCAATCTGTTAAAGAGATATACCAATGAAGTACTGGTATGCTATGACAGCGATGAGGCAGGAACGAAAGCGGCCCTTAGAGCCATTCCAATTTTAAAGGAAGCAGGGCTTACGGCAAAGATTATCAATATGAAGCCTTACAAAGACCCGGATGAGTTTATTAAGGCACTTGGAAGGGATGAATTCCAGAATCGTGTAGATAATGCACAGAACAGCTTTTATTTTGAAATTGAAGTGCTGGAGAGGGAATTCGATATGAATGACCCGGAACAGAAGACGAAGTTTTTCAACGAAACAGCCAAAAAGCTCCTGGTATTCCGGGAAGAGATAGAAAGGAACATCTATATTGAGGCAATCGCAAGGAAATATAACATTTCCCACGAGGAGCTTCGAAAGCTGGTAAACCGCTATGGTTCCCAGATTGTAGTGGGGATTGACAGAGAGGATAGCTTTAAGCCAAAGGAAGGGAAAAAGCGAAAAGCAGAGGATGGCTTTGCCCAGACACAAAAGCTGTTACTGACATGGCTTATTGAAGATGTATCGCTATTTGCCAAGCTAAAGGGAATTATTACACCACATGATTTTAAAGAAGAATTATATAATCAGGTAGCAACTATGATGTTTGACCAGTATGGGCAGGAAGGTAATGTGATACCTGCAAAGATTATCAATTATTTTGAGAGTAAGGAAGAACAGAATGAGGTTGCATCCTTGTTTAATACAAACCTGCATGAGGATATGAACAAAATGGAGCGTGAAAAGGCGCTTAATGAAATTGTACAAAAGATTAAGAGAGCAAGCCTGGATTATGACAGTAACCATACAACGGATGTTAATCAGATGATGGAAATCATAAAAGCGCAGGCAGAGCTTCCAAAATTGCATATTTCTTTATAGGTTGGAAAGATTATATACAAAACGGATGAAAAGTGTAGGAGGGTTTTATTATGGACGAAAAAATGGTGAAATTTATGGAAAAGCTCAAAGAGCTCTTAGAATTTGCCAAGAAAAAGAAAAACGTTCTGGAAGTGGAAGAAATCAATGAGTTTTTTGGAGATATGGAACTAGAACCGGAAATGATTGAGAAAACGTATGAATTTCTGGAACAAAAAGGTGTAGATGTACTCCGTATTATGGATGATATTCCGGATGATGACATTATCTTAGAGTCTGAGCGTGACGATGATGAAGACTTAGAGAATATTGACTTATCCATTCCAGAAGGTATCAGCATAGAAGACCCAGTCCGCATTTATTTAAAGGAAATTGGTAAAGTACCTCTTTTAAGTGCAGAAGAGGAAATTGAACTGGCGAAGAGAATGGAAAAGGGAGATCAGGCGGCTAAGAAGAGACTTGCAGAAGCAAACCTTCGTCTTGTAGTCAGCATTGCAAAACGTTATGTGGGAAGAGGAATGTTATTCCTCGACTTAATTCAGGAAGGTAATTTGGGATTAATTAAGGCAGTTGAGAAGTTTGACTATACAAAGGGCTATAAGTTTAGTACTTATGCGACCTGGTGGATTCGTCAGGCAATTACTAGGGCAATTGCAGACCAGGCAAGAACAATCCGTATTCCAGTTCATAT
>CAZRLE010000183.1:0-3900 GCA_964600705.1 uncultured Lachnoclostridium sp.
AAAAGCCACCGCAGAAAGTCCGTCCGTTCAAAGTGTTCCGTTTGCCAAGGCGTCATCCCCACAAATCTAAATTTCCTTTAAAATTTCCCTGTTACTCCTCTTTCTAACTTTGCCTGTGTAATGGAATTTGTTCCTATTAAGGTTACCCATATTACGCATACGCAGAACATTGGGAATATACCTGTTTTATAAATCAGCTGTGCCATAAGTGTTATTATCCACATTGCTGTACATACCATATTAGCTGCTCTATATGCAGCATAACCTGCTTTATAAAGAATCATTTTCTGTGCTTCATCACTGCTGTCTTCCCACTGTTTCTCAAAATTTTTCTCAAATATGCTAACAGCATTTCTTTCTGGATTAATACGTTTGATTAAATCAACTACCAGCTTTCCAACTACTAAATTCATTGCCAAAAATCCCAAAAACGATATGTTTGCAAAAACAGAAAGTGGAATATTCATTGTAGAAACCTTCGGCATCTCACAAATTTCAATCATGACCCCATAAAAAAAGCAATTAAGCACTGTAACAATATTATAAGAAACTGTAACTACATTTAGTTTCTTTTCAACCGTATCTAAAGTGTCTTCTTCCTCGCCATCCCAGCTATCTACCATTTTCTTTGCATTAAAATAAATGGCTATTCCTATCACAAATACCAAAACATTCACCATCACATAAATCCATGGGATTACTTTGGTTATAACATTAAATATTCCCTGAAGCATAGCTTCATTCGTCAAAATATTTCTCACTTTAAATGCAGCAAAACCACCAATAAAACCAATCAGATAAATTCCTACCAAACCAATTAAATACTTAATTATTTTCTTTCCTTCGGATACATTTTCTTTATTTTGGGTGTTATTTTTCTCCAGCTTACTCATTTATTTCGTCCTCCTCATATTCAAAAATATCCTCTACCGTTACTCCACAAACCTTCGCAATTTTCAGTGCCAGTGATACCGATGGTGAGTAATCCCCTCTCTCTATCTGGCTAATAGTCTGTCTGGAAGTGCCTACTAATGCTCCCATCTCCTGTTGATTCACTCCAAGTCTTGCCCGAAATTCTTTTAAGTGATTGTATAAAGGCATCTACTCATCTCCTCCTTTTCGCTCATTTGTGGTAAACTGCACTCCAAATACCACTGACCACAAAAGCCCAAGACAAATTCCCATTGCAATATTATCCAATGTCACTCCTAATGCTGTTCCAATTCCAAGTCCGATTGGCAAGGCATTTACATATCCATAGGAACCCGCTTTTATCTTACTTGTTCTAAGGGTTTTATCTTTCCAGATAATAGCTTCTGGCAGATTTTCACCCGAAAATGCAGCATCTATCTGTGCAGAAACAACCGCCTCTTTTAATTCCTGCAAAATCGCTTTTTCAAAATTATGAATGGCTTCGTCTTCCACACACTCACTGTAAGAGCTTGTAAGTTTATATACCCAAATTTCCTTGTCCTCCACACCATTGTGGGATTCTTCAGAATTTTCCAAATTCAAACTCTCCTGCTCCCATGCTGCTTTGCCGCCAACAATATCCTTATCTTCCTCATCAGATACCGTTCCCGTTGTGACAAATTCCCACAAATTCTCTGCATCAATCCGCACTCTCTGATAAGGAATTTCCCCACTATTCATTCTTACTCTTTCTAAAATGTAACAAGCCTTTAAAAGCTTATCTTTTTGAGAATACAGTGCAAATACTCTTCCTTTTCCCTGCAATGCCTCTAACGCCTCTCTTTGCAATTCTTCTTTGGAAATTACATTTTCCAATCCCTCTCCAAAGTTTGCTTTGCCTGCCTTACGTTTACTGATTTCACCAACCTGATATCCTTTTACTAAACCTATTAACATAGTTAACCTCCCTGCTATTTTCCCTCTCTACTAACAGCCTCTCTACTAACAGTTACAACTACTTTGCATAACATGTCATGTTTTCTTTGCATTTTGACAACTTTATTTGTCATTCTTTGTGACTCTTATTATATATATGACAAGAATAGTTGTCAACAGCTTTTTACAAAATCATGAGGAAATCATGAGAAACACGCTTTGCGAGTTTCTCAGATTCGCGGGCAGCGCCAAATAGAAATGCAAGCATTTCTTCTTGACTTATGCCTTCCGCGCAAAAAAAAAAAAAAATGAGAAGTACTATTTTGGTACTTCCCATTCACTTCTATTCTTCTCTTTATTCTGTTGCTTTCTTTCTTAATCTTAAGCTTTCAAGGCACTTTACTACTCGCTCTCTTGGGAAGAAATAATTCACTGCCAAAGCTACGATAACACCAATTGCTGTATCAAAAATACGATTCAGGGAGTATGAAATATAAGTTTCTACCGGTGTGTTAAATAAAACGATACAAAGCATTACACTTCCAGGCTGGATAGCTCCCGGCCATTTCACCAACTGACTTATCAAAATCAATAAAATTGTTCCAACAAATACAAGTATCAGCAATAACGGATAATGTCCTCCCTCCGGATAAACGGAAATATAAATTCGGAACAACAACATTCCTATAAAACCGCCGATGATAGTTCCAAACAGACGATTTCCACCACCAAGCTTCGAAGTCCTCATATCACTTCCCATTCCAAACACGGCACCTATGCATGCAAAAGTCGGATTACGTTCAACCATGAAATATATGGTTGCACAAATCAAAACCGCCAAAGCTGTCTTAACATTTCTCATTCCGATATGAAACTGAGAATTCTTCTTTATCTTTTTTGTTGTAGTATACATACTACGCCTTCTTTCTTTAAAATTATTTCATATATCAATGTATTACTAATTCACTATGTATCTTATCGCTTTTTTCTTTGCTTTAAAGCAACATAAGAGGATAATTCCTTACATAAATTGCAGATTTCAAAACCATAAATAGTTCTGCCATCCTGCTCTTCTATTCTCACTACTCTGCCTGCCAATTCAATGCTGTGTCCAAGATCCTCAAAAAAAACTCTGACATCGTCACCTATCGCCAAACCAAGTTCTTTGGAATTATCTGTAATTGAGAATCCAGAAAGACTGATATCTCTTATCATAACTCGCTTTGTTCCCTGACCTGCTTTTCTGAAATTTGCATAAATACTAATCCCAACTCTAAAGCATCCTCTTCGATTGTTGCGAATACCTTCCGTGCTTGCCTGTAATATATATTCGGACTTATAAAACACGATTCGGACATCCCTCCAGATAATCGGCATGGTTCCCTCATAATCATGCTCCATATCAATCTTAATTCCTTCAAATGACAAACACTTTGATGTGTCATAATCCAGTTCTATAATGGACATATTCTCTCTTGCCCTTTTCTTAATGGAAGCTTTCATATCCATTTCTTTTCCATCTTTACTCAGATGTAATATTATTGGGCTTCCCTCTTCTAATTCTGATAACTTAATTCCCACGCTGCACTCTCCCTAATATCATGTTACAATCCTATCAATATCTTTTTTATTTTAACATAATCTTAACCATATTTCTATGTCAACTTAGCACCAAATACATAAGCTTCTACTCCCTATTTTTCATAGTTATCAACAAAAACTAATTACACTACACCTTCAGAACATTGGCTTACATCACAATTAAGGATGTGTTGAATTTCTTCAACACACCCTTAAAGTTTTAAAACTATTCTTTATATTGAGCTTTTCTTAGTTAAAATATCTCTTTAATAAACCTTCAAATGCCTTGCCATGTCTTGCTTCATCTCTAGCCATTTCATGTACTGTATCATGGATAGCGTCAAGATTAAGTTCTTTTGCTCTCTTAGCTAAGTCAAACTTACCTGCTGTTGCACCGTTTTCTGCTTCTACTCTCATTTCAAGGTGTTTCTTTGTAGAATCTGTTACTACTTCACCTAATAATGCAGCAAA
>CAZRLE010000184.1:0-3897 GCA_964600705.1 uncultured Lachnoclostridium sp.
CATCCACACAAATCTTATCAGCAAAGATAACAAGCTCTGTGGCAAGTACACCCTCATCAAGCTTTGTATCACCTAAAAGTTCCGTTACCTTGTCTGTCAGCTTCTTACGATATTCTGCCACAATCTGAGGTGAGCGTTCTTCAATGGCTTCTACACAGCTAATCATACCGGAAAGCTTTGCAAGAATATCTTTTTTAAGATTCTCACCTTCTACAATTCTGGTATCAACAAACTTCTCTGCTGCTGCCTTAATTGCCTCTTCAATTGCCCCCCATAACTCTTTCTCATCTAATGTCTGTTCTTCCAGAGTGAATACATCTGGATACCTGGATAAAGATGATACCTTTACGTCATTTTCCAATCCAAAATCTTTTGCAATCTGATTCAGGCAATTCATATATTCTCTTGCAATATCTGCATTATATTTCACGCACTCAGTATTCTCTGTATATTCTTCATAGGAAATAAATACATCCACTTTTCCTCTTCCAATATACTGCTTTAACAAATTTCTTATGCTTGCTTCAAAAAAACCAAGTTTCTTTGGCATCTTAATGGAAATATCACAATATCTGTGATTTACTGCTTTTAACTCCACTGTAATTTTGCGTTCTACAGTTGCAATCTCACATCTGCCAAATCCCGTCATACTTTTTAGCATCTTTCGTACCAAGCCTTTCTCTCTTCTTATAGTACTTACATAGTCATACAATTATATAAAAATACTGCGCCAAAGTCAATAAACTATTTATCCTCAAATACCTTTGCAAGGCAGGATTTCAGTTCCTCCGACTTAAATGGTTTTGGTAAAAATGTGACTGCCCCAAGTTCACTGCATCTTTCTTCCAACGGCTTTGTCGAGATAGAACTAATCATGATTACAGGAATGTCAAAACCTTCTATCTCACACATTTTCTCCAAAGTCTCCACGCCATCCATGTCTGGCATATAAAAATCCATTAAAATAGCATCCGGTCTTTGTTTTTCCAAAAATGCAAGCGCTTCCTTCCCAGAAGTCACTACAAACACCTTGTACTCATCTCGCAATGCTTCCCTCACTAAAGTCAATGCCGGAACACTATCGTCTACTGATAATATCTTCTTCATCAAACTCGCTCCTTCGGTTCTTAATACGCTCACCTGCCTCAGCATAATCCAAACGATTAAGCGCCTCTATAATTTCTTTTATGAAACCTACAGAATAAATCTCTATATTATGCTTCAACAAATCCTTCAACTGTCTTACAGCTTCCTCATCCTCATAATCATCAATCAGACGTCCTACTGCTTCTAATCTGTCTTCCACCTCTTCTATAGTAATGGCAAGCAGTTCTTCCGCCTCTTCCTCTGCCTCAGATGCTATTCCCAGTGCAGCTCCTATATTAGAAAGCAGGATTTCGTATTCCTGTAAAAACATACCACTTTTCCTGTTTACAACGGATATATTCTGTTCCTTTACTGCAAATTCCTGTTCTTTTGCAAGCTCTGACACCTTCATGGCACCAATGCTGGCCGTTACACTCTTTGCAGAATGTGCTTCAATCATATACTTTTCATATTCCATGTTTGCAAGATGCTGCCTCATCTCTACCAGCTTCTGAATACCATCTGTATATACAACTTCAAGAATCATCTTGTACTTATCCAGATTACCGTTCCATTGTCTAAGTCCAATGGAAGTATCCACACCTGCAATCATAAATTCATTTTCTTCTTTTTCCTTAACACTAACTGCTTTTTCCTGCCAGTTGTCTGTATGAATGTACTTTCTTAGTACGCGTTCCATCTCAGTCACACTTACCGGTTTTGCAACATAATCCTGAAAACCTTCTTTACGAAATACTTCCCTTGCATCCCCTGAAACTGTTGCAGTTAATGCCACTACAGGTACCGTAGCAAAGTACTCACCTTCCATGGAACGAAGCTTATGAAGTGTCTCAATTCCATCCATTCCCGGCATTAAATGATCCAAAAATACCACTGCATAATCCGGATTCTTAACCAGCTCATCCAAACACTGCTGTCCGCTATATACGGATGTAATTGGAAGCTTATATGGTTCTAAAAGACTGTTAACCAGCTTTACATTTACAATGTTATCATCCACAATCAGCACGCGGGAGGATTTCTTTTGTCCTGCCTGTTCATTAACAGCCCTCTCTCTCTCCTCATGCTCCCTCTGGATTGCATTCTCATTTACGAAAATATCACCTTTTTCCTGTTCTTCTACAGACCAGGCAGTTATATCCTCTACCTTCTGCACCACTTCAAAAGAATACTTGCTTCCTGTTCCATAAATGCTGTCTACCTGAAGACTTCCGCCAAAATACTCCAGGCTCTTCTTGCAGAAATTAAGCTCCATCCATTCTCTGGTCATTGCAATGCGACGTCCATCCTCATACGGCTTAAAG
This sequence comes from uncultured Lachnoclostridium sp., assembly GCA_964600705.1. Taxonomy (GTDB): domain Bacteria; phylum Bacillota; class Clostridia; order Lachnospirales; family Lachnospiraceae; genus CAYTGQ01. The sequence continues at coordinate 2,412 of CAZRLE010000184.1, forward strand.
ATTTCCTCTACCTCTTCCTGCTTAAGTCCAACTCCTGTATCATCCAATGTACCAACCAATCGAACTTTGTCATCCTCCATCTGACAACTCAGATTAAAGTATACAGATCCAACTTCCGTATGGTTCACTACACCATTTAATAAAACATTAAAAATTCTTCTAATAATTCTCTCATCACCAAGAAGATTTACCGGTATCTCTTTATCAATATGAATAGCAAAAGCAATTCCCTTCTTATGTGCCTCCGCACTTACTGCAGCAAGAATTGGCTGTAACAGGTTCTCTAAATTATAGCTTTCTGCCACATCAGTATATTCACCAGACTCAAAGCCTGCTATATCCATCATATCGTCAACAATAGACATCAAAGATTCTCCCATGCGCTTTGCTTCAAGGGCACCTTTCTTTGCATCACCAATAGAAGCAGCCTTAAGAATCTGCTCCTGAGTGTCTATCATTGTAGTTAAAGGCATTCGAATCTCTTGAAACATTTCCAAGAGGAAACGGCTTCCAAATCTTTTCCCGCCTTCTGCTCTATCTAATCTCTCATGGGCTTCTTCATGTTTTGTGTCAAAACTGTCGATTTCCTTCTCCAGCTTTTCTATCAGCCGCTCCGCTTCCATTTGTCTTTTACGTTCTCCGGTAACAACACCTCCCCCCTTTATTTTGAGGTAAAGATGATACCATCCAAGACCCGAAACAACAATAAACATTACAAGAAATACAGCTAAAATAATAATAAATTCTATCTTTATGTACATAACATTTCCCCTTATACAATACCTAATAATAGAGTACCAAATTTTTTTTATTTTGTAAATATGGGAATGATATTGTATAATAGCATTACAATGCCTAGGGCAAAAGTCTGAAAGTACGATGTGCCAGCACAGGAGTGGTTTTTAGACCTAATGACCCGCAAGGCATCTTTTATGCTTATTTTATATTTAGGAGGCTAAACATGGCTTTAGACGGAATCGTAATCTCCAACCTGGTCTCTGAATTACAGACGGCTTTAGTTGGTGGAAGAATCAACAAAATAGCTCAGCCTGAGAAAGACGAGCTTTTACTTACTATAAAGGGAAATGGCGGACAATACAGGCTTTTACTTTCTGCGAGTGCCAGCCTTCCTTTGATTTACCTGACAGACAATAACAAACCAAGTCCCTTAACAGCACCTAATTTTTGTATGCTGCTTCGTAAGCACTTAAATAGTGCCAAAATTATCAGCATTACTCAACCGGAACTGGAACGTATTGTACAGATTGAAATTGAACATTTAAATGAACTTGGCGATATTTGCACTAAGTACTTAATCGTGGAAATTATGGGTAAGCACAGCAATATTATTTTCTGTGATGACCAGATGAAAATTGTAGACAGTATCAAGCATATCTCAGGGCTTGTAAGTTCTGTAAGAGAAGTGCTTCCCGGAAGAGACTATTTTATTCCAAAAACTCAGGAAAAATTAAATCCTCTGACCATA
>CAZRLE010000185.1:0-3841 GCA_964600705.1 uncultured Lachnoclostridium sp.
TTTAAAAGAATCTCTGATAAACTGACAACAATCTTTACGAATCTTCTCATCGTTCCACAAATCCGGATTATGAATAAACTTCATATACATGGACATGGTAATCCCATAGTATAATTCCGTTAAAAGCCAGTCAGACATCTCTTTAATTTCATCCTGTTCCATGCCTTCCTGCATAATCACCATGATTGCATCTGTAAAGTCTTTCTTGTAATGTTCCCTTTGATACATCGGATAAAGTGCAATGATATTCTCGACCTTTGCCTCTTCCGGATGCTGTATGGCATGCTCGATGATATTCTCAAAACGCTTACACAGCTTATCAAGAGCATTTTTGCAATACTCAAGTCCTACATTACAAGCTTCCACATCAAGCTGATGGCAATATTCAAATACTTCGTTATACAACGTTTCTTTGGAATCGAAATAAAAATATAAGGTTCCTTTTGCAATTCCTACTTCATCTGCAATTGCCTGCATGGAAGAAAGTCCCGCGCCCTTTTCGCACATCATATGAATACAGGCTTTTATAATCTCGTCTTTGCGGTTGTTGGTTTTCATGAAATTCTCCGTTTTATCTTCTTTTCAGTATTGCTTATCTTCCTGCAGAGCTGACACTTCTGTCAGCCCGCATTTGTCATCTATTATTTGGTAACTATTCAGAGCCAAGCAAAATTTTATAAAACAAACGTAAAATGCTTGCATATTAAAGACTGTTTTTAAAATTTTATTTGGCGGATATGCCACACTGAGGAAACACGAAGTGTTTTCGAAGTTGACTCTGAATAGTTACATTATTTGTTAATTTCCAATACAGCTTTATACGCTTCATGAATAGCATTTAATGCAAGTCTTGGTGAATTTGCATCCCCTACTACATAGCATGGAATATTCATAGCTTCACACTGTTTTGTAAGGCTTTCTGTATCTCTTGCTTTAGAACCAACTGCCATAATAATTGCATCTGCTTCTAATGTCTGCTCACCATCTTTACCTTCTACTACTACTTTGCCGGCATCTAATGCTTTACAGGTTGTTTCTGTTAAAACAGTAATGGTTTCCTGGGCAAGTGCAAACTGTGTACCAATCTTACGAAGTGTACCAAGTTCTTTTAAGATACCGTCTCTCATTTCCACTACAGTAACTGCAACACCCTTAGAATTAAGATATTCTGCTGTCTCCATACCAACTAAACCACCACCGATTACGATAGCTGTTTTCCCATTTATTTCTTTGCCAGAAAGGATGTCATGAGCCTGAATTACATCTGCCTTTTCAATACCTTCTACCGGAATAGTAGCTGGAGCAGAACCAATTGCCACAATTACTGCATCTGGTGCTTCTTTTGCAATAACATCTGCATCCACTACTGTATTCAAGTGTACTTCCACACCCTGTTTTTCAATATTCTTGACTGCCATATCACAAGCATATTTAAAATCATTCTTTCTTGGAGCTATACCTGCAATTGCAAACTGTCCGCCAAGATGGTCTGCTGCTTCATAAACAACTGGTGTGTGACCACATTTTACCAAAGCATCTGCTGCTTCCATACCAGCGATACCGCCGCCTGCAATCAGAACTTTCTTAGGCGCATCTGTCTTCTTTAAGGACATGGTATCTTCTTCCATCAATGCAGGATTTCTCATACAAGAAATATGCTCGATAGATGGGTCATATAAAGAATTATAGAAGTAATCAAAGCATCCCTGATTACATCCAATACAATATTTAATAGAAGTTAAATCGCCAGCTTTTGCCTTATTACAGAAATGTGCATCTGCAAGCTGTGCACGAGCCATAACGATTAAGTCTGCTTTATCTTCTTCTAATACCTGTTCAGCCAATTCCGGTGTATTAATACGTCCGCATGGCATTGTAAGCATTCCTGTTTCTTTACGGATTCTTGCCGCACTTTCTACGTTAAAACCATTTGGAATATCTACTGGTGCTACTTCATAAATGTTAGCTGCTGTTGCCATATTTCCTCTGGAAATATTTAATACATCAACACCTGCTTCTTTGGCATCTTTACAAAATTCAATAATTTCTTCAATGGTTAAACCGCCTGGAAGCATATCATCCTGACATCCGATACGCATAAATAAAGGCATTCCTTCTGGCATATTTTTACGAATGGATTTGATACATTCTAATGGGAATTTCTTTCTATTTTCAAAGCTTCCGCCCCATTCGTCTGTTCTCTTATTGATACCGCCAGACAACATGGAATGTGGTAAATACTGATGTGCACAATGGAATTCAATGGCATCAAAACCAGCTTCTACACTTCGTCTTGTTGCTTCCCCATAAGCTTCAATAATAGAAAGTAATCTTTCTGTTGTGATTGCAGGCACAGTGTACTGTGGTCCAAATGGTGTGTCATTTGGCAATAAAATTTCTGCAGAACGGTCGCTTGCTACTGCAAGACCACCCTGCCATAACTGGATGGCTGTCTTACCGCCTGCTGCGTGAACTGCATCGTTTAATTTCTTGAATCCTTCGATATATTTATCTTCTGCAATAGATAAAAATCCATTTGGTGAACTTGCCTTATCAACAGCACTAACTTCCACTGTGTTAAGACCGCATCCTCCCTTTGCACGTTCCACATGGTATGTAATTAATTTGTCAGTCACTGACTTGCCATCTTCACTGGCAGCACTTTCATGGGTTCCCATGGCAGATAATACCACTCTGTTACGAAGTTCTAAATCTCTGATTTTAATAGGCGCAAATAATTTTTCAAAAGCCATAAAAATACCTCCTCATTTTGTGTATGTTTACTTTTTTCTGTTCGCTTTTCGACCGACCGGTCGGTTGATTACATTTTAACATATATTGAAGAAATAATCAATGTATACACGTATCCTTTGGAGTGTAGGTTGATGTTTTGGCAAACTATATTTGCAATAACCCCCACCTACTAGACATTTTCTTTTGTCTAGTGAGGAAATTCCTCTCCATTGACTTCATTTTTCAAAATTGCTAATATAAAACTAATAATTCTATTTAGAAAGGTTGATAATTTTATGAAATTTAAACCAATTATTATATATGACAAACTTGGTCGTGAGATTGTTTTGCGAAATGCTGAGATTTCGGATGCTGCTGCTTTAATTGATTATCTCAAAATAACAACTGCGGAAACTCCTTATCTGATTAGGGAACCTGAGGAGGTTACCATAACACTGGAGCGTGAAGAAAAATTCATCGAAAGCAAGTTATCTGACGAAAAGGAATTAATGCTTATCGCAATGATAGACGGTAGGCACATAGGTAATTGTTCTCTTATGAGCATTGCACCATTCAAGCGTTATGCGCACCGATGTGAGATTGCCATTGCACTATATCAGGAATATTGCGGTTATGGCATTGGAAAAATCATGATGGAGACCATTCTTGATGTCGCCAAAAGCTTAGGCTATGAGCAGGCTGAATTAGAGGTTATCTCTACTAATACCAGTGCTATTGAATTGTATAAAAAATTAGGGTTTGAAACTTGCGGTCACTTCCCAAACAATATGAAATATTCCGATGGCACTTATGCCGATGCCGAACGAATGGTGAAGATGCTGTAAGATTTGCAAAAAGACATTATAGTGTATCAATCTAAACACACTATAATGTCTTATTTTTCTCGTTTATATCATACTACTCGTTCAGTAATTCTCTTATCTCTTCCTCTGGTATATCAACTATTTCCGCAATCTGTTCAATGGATAGACCATTGTTTCGCATTTTAGCAAGAATCTGTATTCTTTCTTCAAGTTTACCCTCTATTTTAGCTTCTGCACGTTCTTTTTCTACCATTTCTTCCATTGCTCTACACATAATTGCTGCA
>CAZRLE010000186.1:0-3827 GCA_964600705.1 uncultured Lachnoclostridium sp.
TATCAATTTTTCGCACCATATCTGTCAATGAAATATAATCATCTTCTTCAATCTGCAATACTTGTATTTCAGTTCCATCAACATTAAGTTTTCCCATAAATCATCGTCCTTTCTATCGCCTCAAATTGCACATTGTTAATTATTGCTGCGAACTTTTGCTCTTTCTTTATTTTACCACATATCCTTTTTACGAGCAAGAACATTTGTTCACCAAGACCATTGACTTTTAAAGTGTCGAATTCGACCCCTTTAATGCAAAAAAGCAGGTAATACAGCACCATATACTGCATTACCCGCTTCACCTACTTTTACTACATCACACCATCAATCCACTCTGCCTGATTCCAGTCTTGACCATAATACCTTCCTAGAAAATTAAGTGTACGTTCTAATCGTTCCACTTCTTTCTCTGTCCCATTAAACCAGATATCAAGTACGGTATAAATCCGATTATTGACATCTATATTCAGTATTTTCATCGTCTCATCATCCAAACATGCACTTTTCGAATGCAGATTTTCTACAACTCCATTACGAAAAACACGATGCGTTAGTGCTTTGGAGAGTGCCTGTAATGTTCGTTCATCCATGGCATTATTCTGCTACTTCCAACATATTCTCGATAAAAATCCCATATCCCTTAGTCGGATCATTCACAAACACATGGGTTACTGCTCCTATTAGCTTTCCATTCTGGATAATGGGGCTACCGCTCATTCCTTGCACAATTCCATTGGTTTTCGCAAGCAATTCTTCGTCCGTAATACGGATAACCATGCCTTTATTCACATCGTTACTATTTATTTGAATTTTTTCAATCTCTATGTCGTAAAGTTTGCTGCTTTCACCAAAACCACAGAGTATCTGTGCCTCTCCTATTTCAATTTCCTGCTTTAGACCTATTGGTATAGCGGCTGGTTCTAACTCCAGATTCTCTGAAACTATTCCAAATATCCCTTGTTCTAAATTCGCTTCTATTTCTCCCAATCTTGTACTGTCAGATACCTGAATCATTCCCATCATCTCTCCCGGTTCACCCACTTCACTCTTTACAATATCCAGTATCCTTGCCTCATAAATACTCCCTTCAGAAATCTCCATAAGCATTCCTGTATCAGAATCTGTAATTCCATGCCCTAATGCACCAAATTTACCCTCTTTATCTACATAGGTAAGCGTACCAATCCCCTGTGTATCCTGTCTTGCCCATATTCCCAGCTTTAAGCTGCCATCCACTGATTCTATAGGAGAAAGCATCACTTCCTGTTCTTCTCCCTTTCTCCTTATCCTTAATCTCACCTGTTCTGAACTGGCATTTTGTATCTGACTACTTAATTCTCCTATGGTTTCCACACTGATTCCATTCACAGCCATGATGTAATCTCCAGAATAAATTATATTTTCTGCCGGTGTATAATTCATTCCATCTTTCCCTGTGACTTCACCTGTTCCAAGAACCATGACCCCGTCCGTTTCCACATAAATACCAACCGTTTTGCCTACAGGAATTACAGTTACAGGTTCCACAACATGTAATTCCATCTCTTTTAGTTCAATAAAACCAAATAGCTTTACTAATAACTTGTAATTTCCTGCCACATCTGCTTTTATGGAAAATGGTTCATTAAAATTAAACTGTATTATATCATTTGAAACAGGTTGATTACCACTTTGAAATACACTTACGCTATCTTCATTTTCGTTACTTATATGCATCTCCCCAACCAAGGGAAATGCAAAATCAAATTCTTCTGTTTCATCTATAAACAACATTAGCTGGTCTGGTACATTGCTTTCGAAAAGAATATATCCATATACTATTGTTCCAATCACACTTAATATCAGTAACCCCAACACTATCCTGCGATAACTCTTCATTGAACCCATACTTTTTCCTCATTTCATTTCAAAATTAAGAAGGTATCCAAAATAGCATAATTCTATCTTGAATACCTTCTTAGTATGGGTAATTTTCAAATTTCTATGTAGTCACATAATTTTCAAACTTATATTTGCATTGAACAAAAAGTCGACTCCTACACCCTATATCTGTCTTGCCAGTTCCTTCATCTCTCTTGCACTAGCAACAACGGCATCTGTAATCTTCGCTCCACCTAACATTCTTGCAAGTTCCATTACAGAAGCATCTTCAGAAAGTAATGTAATATCTGTCTTAGTTACCGCACCGTCTGTAGACTTCTCAATAATAAAGTGATTATCTGCCATGGACGCAATCTGTGGTAAGTGGGTAATAGAAATAACCTGATGGGTTCTGGATATCTTCTTTAACTTCTCGGATACCTTCTGCGCAGTTCTTCCGCTAATTCCTGTATCAATTTCATCAAATATCAACGTATCCACTGCATCCTTCTCAGCTAATACCGACTTAATCGCAAGCATAATTCTAGACAATTCACCACCGGAAGCCACCTTAGCAAGGGACTTTACTTCCTCGCCCGGATTCGTAGAAATCATAAATTCTGCCTCATCCTTACCATTGGCTGTGAATTTATCTAACTCTCTCATTGCAATGACAAATTCTACTTCTAAAAAATTCAAATCCTCTAATGCTTTCTTAATATCCTCCTCTAATTCCTTAGCTGCCTTATTACGAAGCTCTGCAAGTTCCCTGCTACTTGCTTCCAGCTGTTGTTCTACTTTTGTAGTCTTCTGCTTTAGCTGCTCTATATAAAGTTCATAATCCTCATATTTTGCAAGCTTCTCCTGCAATTTACCATAGTATGCTTCTACTTCTTCTACCGAATTACCATATCTTGCTTTTATATTATAAATCAGATTCAAGCGTTCTTCTATCTGGGTCAGTTCTTCCGGCTCGTAGCTAAGTTCATCCATATAAGATGCCAGTTCTCTGTTAAAACTATTAAGTAAATCTTCAATCTCTAACAGTTCATTCTCCATGCCCTGTGCATCCTTATCAAGTTCAGCCAATCTTCCAAGCTGCCTAACTGCTCTTCCAATACATTCGCTGACAGACTCGTTCCCAGAACCAGTAATCTGATATACACTTGCAAGTCCTTCTGCAAGTGTATTCGCGTTAGAAAGCCTGCGCTGCATCGCCTCTAACTCCTCTTCCTCACCCTTCTTCAATCTGGCACTTTCAATCTCGTTCTTCTCATACTGCATAAAAGACACTTCACGAAGACGCTCTTCCTCCGGAATCTCATCCTCCAATAGCTTTCTCATAAGCAATGTATATTCCTTATACTGCTCACCAACCTTCTCTTTCAGAGCAGCTACTTCTTCCCCACCATAGCGGTCAATAATCTCTAAATGCTTACTCTTATACAATAAAGACTGATGCTCATGCTGACCATGAATATCAATTAAAAGTCCTGCAATCTCTTTCAATGTAGAAGTAGTCACAGACTCCCCATTCACCTTAGAAAGACTCTTTCCATTCTTGATTCTTCTGGATATTATAATCTGCCCATCTTCCACAGGAATATCCAATTCCTTTAACTTATTCAAAGAATGTACATCTTCAATCTGGAAAGTCAATTCAACCAGTGCATATTCTGCACCCTTACGAACCATATCCATAGAAACCTTGCCACCAAGAGCAATATTAATAGAGCCTATCAATATAGACTTACCTGCTCCGGTTTCACCAGATAAAATATTCAGATGTTCAGAAAAATCCACTTCAACTTCATCAATAATTGCCAGATTCTTCACATGTAAATTAAGTAACACAGTTAATTCCTCCTTGCATGGCAGACAAGCTCTCTTATATACACTCTTCTCTTATTGGTCACACCTACTCCAACGAATATATGTTCGTTTCTCTCATTCTATCATACATTTCT
>CAZRLE010000187.1:0-3752 GCA_964600705.1 uncultured Lachnoclostridium sp.
TGTCTGAGCATAAGACAACAGAAAACTTTGCAAAAACAGGGGCTTTCACTGTGAGTATTGCTACAGAAGATACGGTAGTACCTTGTGATTATGTGGGGGTAGAAACAGCAAGTAAAGTACCAGACAAGTTTGCAAAAGCAGGTTTTCATGCAACAAAGAGTGAATTTGTCAACGCACCACTAATTGATGAACTTCCAATGGCATTGGAATGTAAGGTGAAAAGCTTTGAAGATGGCATTTTAATTGGAGAAATTGTCAATGTGAATGCAGATGAAAGCATTCTCACAGATGGAAAAATAGATGTTGCTAAATTAAAACCAATTACTTATGACCCTGCAAATCATACTTATATTGGTTTAGGGAAAACAGTTGGAAATGCTTTTAAAGATGGATTGGCGTTAAAAGAATAAGGGTAAATAAAGTAGAGAGATGTTTCTGGATTAAAGAAAATTTGGAAACATCTTTTTATTTTGTCTTGAATTAAAGGACATATGAGAAAAAAATTATTTTATAAAAATGAAATAATCCTTTAAGTTATTACAATGTATTAGTGAAGGACAGAAAAGTAATCCTTTCAATTACCATTTTGGAGGTGGGAAATTTAAGTGACAAAACAGGAATTAGAACTATGTATAAAAGAATATGGAAAAGACATTTATGCTTTCTGCAAACAAATTACCAATAGTCAGCAGGAAGCATATGCATTACAGTTTGTAGGAACGCCATATGTTTTGGGAAGTGATAGTTTGGCAGAAGGTACTGATAGTTCTGGTTTTACAAAGAGTGTATATGGATATTTTGGAATTAATCTTCTACATGATTCTATAAAACAGAGGGAACAGGGAATTGAAATTACTACCATCGAAAATGCAAAAGTTGGAGATTTGGTATTCTATGATACTCCTTCTCATGTGGCAATTTATATTGGAAATAGCTTAATTGTTCATGCTGTACCGCAAGAAGGAGTTTGTGTTTCAGAAGTGGATTTTGATGAAATAGCATGTATAAGAAGAGTATTGAATATGAAAATAGAAAAGTAGGTAAAATTAGAGTATGTTGTTATTGACATACTCTAATTTTTGCGATAATATAACGCATATACGATATAATAATAAAAATTGTGCATTAGCTTTTTTAATATGTGGTTCAGATATTACATCAGTAGCTTAAAACGTAAGGAATCAATTTGTTGATAAAATTAAGTGATAAAAGATTGTTGAGGTCGAAAAAATATGGTATATTCATTATGAAGAAGGGATGTGATTGTATGTTAGCAACAAATTCACATAAAGTAATTGAACCAACGGATACTTCGAAGTTGGAATTTTATCGTTTGATTGGCGAAGGCTATAAAGCAATGAAGGATGGCAGAGTCAGTACAATCGATGAAGTAAAAGAGAAATTGAGAAAAAAGAGAGAAGAGCGTGACTAGAATAGTATTTACTGAGCCAGCAGAATATGATTTGCTGGATATAGAATACTATATTTTCGTTGACCTAAGCAATCCTAAAGCAGCTCAAAGAATAATTGATGGTATATTGGATGCAGCTGAGAAATTGAGGGAATATCCAACAGCCCATTCAATAGTGGATGATGAACTGTTGAAAAGTGTTAGTTTGCGAATGACACGCTTTGATAACTACAATATATTCTATTACTATGATGTGCAGAATGATGTGGTGTACATAATCAGAGTGTTGTACAATAAAATAGACTGGCAATGTTTATTTAAAAGATAAATGATTGGAATGAAACCTCCAAATCTTTGAAAGATTTGGAGGTTTCATTATAACTATGCTATAATTACTTTACCACACCCAAGGAGGACAACTATGCTTATAAGTGAACGTATTTACCAGTATCTTGAAGAAAAGGGGATATCACAGTTAGAATTTGCCAAAAGAACTGGAATTTCCCAGAGTACAATTAGTGACTGGAGAAGGAAAGGAACCAATCCATCTGCAGATAAAATTATGATTATTTGTGAAGTGCTGGATATTTCTCCTTATGAATTGCTGTCTGGTACAGAAAATAAAAAGCATAAAGAATACAAAACTACAGAGTGTATGATGGTGGATAAGAATTCTACGGAGTATAGACTGATAGAGATGTATCAACAGTTGGATTTGGATGCAAAGAAGCGTTTGGAAGGTTATATGTCAGCACTAAATGATATGACGAAATAATATAAAATCTATATTGGAAAGTGAGAATGCCATGAAAAGAAGAAAAAATCATTGTTTTGCAATGATAATGCTTGGTATGTCAATGGTGCTATCGGGGTGTAATGGTACGGAACAAAAGGATAGTCAAAAATGGGAAGAAATAATGACAGAGGTAGTAGAAGCAGTTTCGGATGAGACAGGTGTTACGGAACATGGATTTACATGGGGAGGCAATTGGAAGAGTCTGAAAGATTACCAACATTTTGAGAAAAAGTAAAGGTCAAATGAAAAAGTAAACAAAAAGTCTTGGGCTATAATAGACCTGAGACTTTTTTGGCAAAAATAATTCAAGTGCAGCAAAAAATAATACAAGCTTATATGGGGATAGTATGCTATACTTAAGATTAGCAGATTATCACAATAAGCTGGCTCACAGGATGTGCTGGCGTTTGTTGTGAACAATAAGAAAGGGGTTATACAAACATGCGACAGATTTACAATTTAAACACAAAATGGGCATTTAGCAAGGAAGCAGAAAGCGTTCCTGCAACTATGCCTGAGAAATGGTACTGGGTAACGTTACCACACACATGGAATGAGATTGACGGACAGGACGGTAACAACGACCTTTATCGTGGAACAGCTTACTATGCAAAAAATTTAGATAAGATTGATTTACCAGAAGCTGAACGTTACTTCTTAGAAATCAATGGTGCAAACTCTTCCGCATCTGTATACTGGAATGGTAAAAAGCTCGCAAGTCATGATGGCGGTTACTCTACATGGAGAGTGGATGTTACAGAGGTAATGGATGCACAGAACCTTGTAGTTTTTGAAGTAAACAATGCAGCTAATGACAGAGTTTACCCACAGAATGCTGACTTTACATTCTATGGCGGTTTATACCGTGATGTAAACTTAATCGCAGTTCCAGAAAGTCATTTTGATTTAGAATATTATGGTGGACCAGGTCTTGCTGTAACTCCAGTAGTAGAAGGCGCAGATGCGAAAGTAACAGTTGAAGCTTGGGTTACAAATAAGAAAGACAGCCAGAAATTAGCATATACATTAAAGGATGCAGATGGCAATGTAGTTGCTGAAGCTGTAACTGCTGATACAAAGGCAGAATTTGTCATTGAAAATGCACATTTATGGCAGGCAAGAAAAGATCCTTATCTTTACACTGCAGAAGTGGCATTAGTAGAAGAGGATAAAGAACTGGATAAAGTATGTACACGTTTCGGATGTCGTTCTTTCCAGATTGACCCTGAACGCGGATTCATTTTAAACGGAGAAGAATACTCACTTAGAGGTGTTTCACGTCATCAGGACCGTTGGGGCGTTGGTAATGCATTAACAAAAGAAATGCACAAAGAGGATATGGACTTAATTGCAGAAGTAGGTGCGAATACAATCCGTCTTGCACACTATCAGCATGACCAGTATTTCTATGATTTATGTGATGAATATGGTATGGTTATCTGGGCAGAAATTCCATATATTACATCTCATTTAAGAAATGGACGTGAAAATACAATCAGTCAGATGAAGGAACTGATTACTCAGAACTATAACCATCCATCTATT
>CAZRLE010000188.1:0-3743 GCA_964600705.1 uncultured Lachnoclostridium sp.
ATACATTAGAAGGCAAGACAGTTGTTGTGTCCGGTTCTGGTAATGTAGCTATTTATGCAACAGAAAAAGCACAGGAATATGGGGCAAAAGTAGTTGCAATGAGCGATTCCAATGGTTATATCTATGATGCAGAAGGCATCAAGTTAGATGTTGTAAAAGAAATCAAAGAAGTAAAACGTGGAAGAATCAAGGAATACGCAGACGTAGTTCCAGGTGCTGTTTATACAGAAGGCAAGGGAATCTGGACAGTAAAATGTGATATCGCTCTTCCATGTGCGACACAGAATGAACTTAACTTAGACGATGCAAAAGCATTGAAAGCAAATGGCTGTATGGCAGTTGCAGAAGGTGCGAATATGCCATCTACAAGGGAAGCAACAGACTTCTTCTTAGAAAGTGGTATGTTATTTATGCCAGGTAAAGCAGCTAATGCTGGTGGTGTAGCAACTTCCGCATTAGAAATGTCTCAGAATAGCTTAAGACTTAGCTGGTCAGAAGCAGAAGTAGATGAAAAGCTAAAAGGTATCATGATTGGTATCTATGCAAAAACAGAAGCAGCAGCAAAACGTTACGGCGTGGAAGGTAATTACGTTGTAGGTGCTAATATTGCAGGCTTTGAAAAAGTTGCAGAGGCTATGATGGCACAGGGTGTTTGCTAGGAAAGGTTTTTGGCAGACGGACGAAGGGAAGCAGGGCTGAAGTATTTTTCTTGCAGCTTTACGTTCATAAGAAAGCCCTAAGAACCTTGATTTTTTGCTCTGATAATATGGCACTAACGCCAAACTCATAAAATAAAAGAGAGATACACAGTCTTGATAGTAGAAAACACTATCAGTCTGTGGTATCTCTTTTTATTTTATTCAAACAAGGCTTTCGTGCCATAAACTGCAAAAAATCTGCGGTTCAAGGTTTTCTAATTTGCTATGCTGTCTGGCGAAAAATACTTCTGCCCTGCTTTCCTTCTGGTGTTACGATGCTATTAAATAAAAAGTAAGTTATGCATGAATTAAGGTTTTTATAAAAAGGGATTGACAATTGAATGTTATAGGTGTATATATAACATATAGACAGTTGAAAGAGGAGAGGTGATATAGAGTGAAGTTACTACAGAACTCAGATATTCCAATTTATCAGCAGATTGCAACTCAGTTCCGTGAAGAGATTTTGTCTGGTAAGCGTAAGCAGGGAGAGTATCTTCCGTCTATCAGGGGACTTGCAAAGGAGCTTCGCATCAGTGTAATTACAACGATGAAGGCATACGAAGAACTGGAGAAACAGGGACTTGTAACAGCAGTACAGGGAAAAGGATATTATGTAAATGCACAGGATAGTGAGATGTTAAAGGAACAGCATTTACGCAAAATGGAGGAGCATTTAAGCAATGCTATTTCAGCAGCCAGAATTGCTAATATTTCAGACAGGGAATTGAAGCAGGCCTTGGAAATGCTGCTAATGGAGAGTGAATAAGGAGGAGAACTATGAGCATAGAATATGGAATCGAAATGAGAGATATCACAAAGAAATTTAAAGGATTTAAGTTAGAGGTGTCAGAGCTTAATATTCCAAAGGGTTTCGCTACTGCTTTGATTGGGGAGAATGGAGCAGGTAAAAGTACATTAATGAATCTGGTTGTAGGAACCAGACTGGATTATAAGGGGAAGATTAATTATTTTGGCGGAGAGACAGATGACAAGATAATTCGTGAAAATATCGGCTACACTAGTGCAACAAATTATTTCCTTCCAAACTGGACCGTAGAAGCGGTGGGGGAAGTCAGTGAATTATTATTTGACCAGTTCCATAAAGAACGATATGAAAAGCTTTGCGCAGAACTTGGCATAAATGAAAAATCGAAGAAGGTATCCAGTCTTTCAGATGGTATGCGTATGAAGACAGAACTTGCAGCTGTATTTGCAAGAGATACGAAGATGCTTTGTCTGGATGAGCCGGCATCGCCACTTGACCCATTGATGCGCGATAAGCTTTGCTCTATGATAAGAGCCTATTTGGAAGAAGGAAATGGAGAAAAGAGTGTATTTTTCTCCACACATAACATTGCGGATATGGAAAATGTAACAGACTATGCAGTGATTATGGAAAAAGGTCAGGTTGTGGAACAGGGATTTGTGGAAGATTTGAAAGAAAAATATGTGATGGTTAAGGGAGAGGCAGCAGAAGAAGGTAAAGCAAAAGAATATTTGATTGGATTTACAAAAAATTCCTTTGGATATGAGGGATTATGCCTTTCAGATAATCTGGATAAAATGGCTGGAATGGATATTGCGGTGGAAACACCAACCTTATCACAAATCAGTATCTTTATTATGAAACAGTATACTACACTGGGGATTTAAAAGAGTAGAAGGGAGTGAAGGGGCAAGATGAGGGAATGGATAAAAAGCTATCACATCTTCCTTCCGGGAAGATGGAGCAAATGGATTGTATATGTACTCTTGCCAGCAGTATTCTATGGAATCGGATATGTATTGGGTAAAGGCATTTTGAATGGGCATTTTGCAGTTATTATACTTTCCGGTCTGATTATTTCGGTAGAAGTATGTATGGATTATTTTATCTTTGGTGGAATTGCTGCGAGAGATACGAATAAGCTTGAGTATTTAAAAACTTCAGCAAAAGGAATGCTGGTTTTAAAGAAAAGCTTAATAGGAGATGCAGTAAGGCGAATTTTTAGCATCAGTCTTATAATATATGGATTAAAATATATGTTTGGCTATGGTTTTACAAACGGGCAGATATTGACACTGGTATTATGTTATTTTGTGCTTAGTGAGGCGGCACTTATTATAACAAGACATTTTACATCATTGCTGGTTATTGCCTCAAGTGCCATGATAGTATCCTTGGCGGCACCTTGGCTTACAGTGTGGTTATTGGCAAAAAATATGAACTCATTATTGGCAGGGATGATACTGGTAATTTTGGCAGTTGCTGTAGCAACAGGAAGTCGTATAATGATTATGAGAAAAGCGAGGGGAAGTTATTATGATGAACGAGATGAAAAAGGCATGTAAGCTGATTAGATATGGATTTAACTTAAAAGTGAATGTGGGTTTTGGGATTATATTTACCATATTTGGAATTATATTTTCCGTACTTGGAAGCATGATGTCCAGTAGTAATCATATGCAGCCGGCAGTGCTTAGTACAATATATATGTTTCTTGGACCGCTTATGGTGGTACAGGTATTATATACTTTATTATATTGTGAAATAGCAAAATCATCACCTAGAAATTACACGTTGGAAGTAACAGCACCAAATATCTTTGCAACGCTAGTTGGAATTTTCAGTTATATCTGCTCTATTATTGGGGCATTGGTAGGAATGAAGGTATCACCGGATTTGGCAGAAAATTATTATGCAGTGATTATCAGTTCAGGGATTTTATTAGCAGTAATGTTACTCTATTTTGGAGTGTGTTACAAATATTTCGTACTTGGAACCATTGGATTTGTGGTGGGATTCCTAGTGATTTATGGTGGTTTGAGTGCTTACATTTTTGAGCATGGAGTATCCTTTAAACTTAATTTTGTAAATAGCAGTCTGATTAGTGGAGTGATTGTTGCAGTAGGAATTGTGCTTTCCTGTATATTTAGAAAACTGCTTTACAAGAAGCCGATATCCAAGCTTTCGGCAGGAGTATATTTGAAGAAAGCGATGCAGTAAAGATAGTGTCAAATGATCTATGAAAAAATTGAGCTAAAAGAAAAAGGATCAGATGA
>CAZRLE010000189.1:0-3734 GCA_964600705.1 uncultured Lachnoclostridium sp.
CTCAATATAATTTGCAGAAACATGTCCTTCAATATGATGCACCCCTACAAGTGGCTTTCCTGTTGCATAACTGATTGCCTTTGCCTCTGCAACCCCTACTAATAGTGCACCAACCAGACCCGGTCCATAGGTTACCGCAATTGCATCGATATCATCCAAGGTAACCTTCGCTTCTTCTAAAGACTCTTCAATCACCTGATTTATTTTTTCAATATGTTTTCTGGATGCAATTTCCGGAACTACTCCACCATATAATTTATGTAATTCTATCTGAGATGAAATTACATTTGACAATACTTCTCTTCCATTTCTGACTACTGCAGCTGCTGTTTCATCACAAGAAGATTCTATTCCTAATATTAACACATCTTTTTCCATCTGCTATTCTCCTACTTCTACCGAATCCGGATCAACCAAATCCCAGCCAACAATTTTCCAGTTGCCTTCCATATCTTTTCTCAGCAGAAACCTTTCACAACTCTTAGTATATGCCGCCTTTTTATCTGATGTAATGAACAGGATATGTGCAATGGCATACTCCTGCCCATCCATCTTTTGTGTCTTAATCTGACTGCTGTTCTGCACCGTATAGCTCATAATCGTTCTTTCATTTTCATCATAATCTTTTATGTCCGCTAACAGGTTGTTAAGGTGCACATCCCATGGATTATTCGCCAGAAGCTCATCATCATAGAGTTTTCGCGCCTGCTCCAATAACCCTTCCATCTGATTTACCTTCATATCGTCGTTATAGAGACACTTAGTTATTCTTCCATAAAGCTTCAGCACTTCTCTTGGTGTACCAGGGTAGTTATTCTCCATATCCTTCTGTAATAATTTATCTACTTCTGTTTTAGCTACCGACACTTCTTCCTCCGGTACTTTACTGGTCATCTGGTAATATCCAAAGAACACCGCCAGGGCAATCACTGCCATCACTACCAGTGTAATTATTGTTGTCTTATTTGATTTGGTCATAGTCATTACCTCCCATCCATAAATCACTCTGCTTTTTCTTCGTGTTCGAACTCTAATGTAATGCTCTTTCCATCCTTACCAAGTTTGGTATTTGCAAAGATTTCTCTTGTATCTTTCAAAAACAAATCCGGTCTCACTAATGAAGGACTATAATGTGTCAGCCACATTTCCGCTACATTCGCTTTCTTTGCCACCTCTGCTGCTTCATAAAAGGTCATGTGCTTATATTCTCTTGCTTTGGCTGCCTTATCCTTTTCTCCATACATGCCTTCACAAATAAGCAAATCAGAATTCTGTGCTGCTTCCACTAATGATTCCGTTGGTCTTGTATCTGTACAGTAAGTAAGCTTAATTCCTTTTCTCTCTGGTCCAAGTACCATATCCTGTGTGTAGGTAATGCCATCCATTTCTACCACTTCGCCTTTTTGCAGACGACTCCATGCTTTCTTTGGAACCTGATTTTTCTCTGCCTTCTCCATATCAAATTTACCTGCCCTTGGCACAGAAATACTATAACCATAGCAGATAATATTATGATTCACCTTAAAGGCATCTATCTGGTATCCGTTGATTTCTAAATGTGCCTTTGGTTCTGTAATCTCAACAAACTTTAATTCAAAAGGAAGCTCTGGCGCAATAATACGAAGGGCATTTACCACTTTCTCAAGTCCTTTTGGTCCAACCATAGTTACCGGTTCCGTACGGTCTGCATTTCCCATTGATAATAACAGCCCTGGAAGACCACTAATATGGTCTCCATGGTAATGGGTAAAACAGATTACATCAATTGGATGAAAACTCCAACCTTTTTCTTTAATTGCAATCTGGGTTCCTTCACCACAGTCAATCAAAAGGCTGCTTCCATTTAATCGTGTCATTAAGGAAGTCAACCATCTATCCGGCAACGGCATCATACCACCGCTTCCAAGCAAACATACATCTAACATCTGATTCCTCCAACCACTAACCTTATATTGGTTCTATTCTGGTTTTTCTATAATACTTCATTATTATCCAAAAGAGTCACCGGAATCACAAAACCGGCCGTTATTCTGTCATAACACTCTTCACATAAATGGAACAGGTGAATCTCTGTATCTTTCTTTGAAAAATATCCCCATTCCTTTTCTAATCTTGCCACATCTTCTTTTAGGATGCCACGTTCCATTTTTATCCCTCTGCCACAGGCATTGCAGTAAATTACTCCTCTGTTTTCCATATCCGTCCTCCTCCGTTTTCCTTCTTTCCTCATTTTTAAGTATACTTGGAAAGGACAGGCTTTTCCAGTGGTAATTATCGGTATTAAAGCGGATTCTTCCACATAATCACTGCATTTTCCTTTGGTCTGTCATAGAAATTCTTACGAATCCCTACATTCTGAAAGCCTGCTTTTTCATAAACATGGATAGCTGCTGCATTGCTCTCTCTCACTTCCAGGGTAAATGCTTCAATCCCCTGTTTTTCACCTTCTGATAAAAGAAACCGGACTAGTTCATAGCCAGTTCCCTTTCCACGAACATCACTTTTTACAGCCACGTTGTTAATCTGACCTTCACCGGCAATTCCCCACATTCCGCAATATCCATAGATAACTTCTCCATCACAGGCAACTACATAAACATGGGAAGGATTATTCATAGATTCCAAAAAAGCTTCTTTACTCCAGGGCATAGAAAAGGTTGCTTCCTCAATGGTCACCACCTGTTCCAAGTCCCTTTCTTCCATTCTTCTATATTCCAAACTTAAACTCCCTTACAGAAAATACTCTTCCTGCTTTGTCTTCTTAACTTAATTCCTAATTCTGTTCCTGCTTCTCCTGCAGTTCTCTTTCTGCCTGAGAAAGTCTTAAATAATCTGGTTTATGCTCTGCTGCTGTTTCTATTTTACCCTGATTATAGTAGTACTCTGCTCTGTCCGCCACTGCACCTGCTCTCTGCATTGCCAGATGTGCCGGTGCAAAGGACACAGACATCTTACAATTATCTTTGATGTAGTCCTTAAATACAGGAACGCCATCTCCTAAGAACACAACTTCTTTGCAGGATATATTATAATTTTCCAAATTTAAGTTGTTGATTTCTTCTACGATTTCATCAATAGAAACTGCCTTTTGGTCACTAATCACTTTCATTTCACCTGCATCAAAGGTATATAATCCAGTGTAAACCTGATTTCTTCTGGCATCCATAATTGGACAAACCAGCTTATTCATTCCAAAAAGATTGTAGGCAATTCCCTCTACTGTAGGTACCGGAATAACTGGTTTGCCAAGTGCCAGCCCTAATCCTTTTGCTGTAGAAGAACCAATTCGAAGTCCTGTAAAAGAACCTGGTCCTGCCGCAACAGCGATTGCATCAATTTCTTCTAATGCAATTCCTGTCATTTTCACAATTTCATCTATCATCGGAAGTAATGTCTGTGAATGTGTTTTTTTAAAGTTCGTAGTATATTCTGCCACCATAACCCCGTCGCATACCAATGCTACAGAGGCTACCAGTCCTGAACTGTCCATTGCTAATATTTTCATCGTTCTTCCAACCTTTCTATTCCTCAACCGTAATTCTACGATAGTCAAATCCTTTTTCCAAATCCTTTTCGATGGTAATTGTCTTTGCTGTATCTGGAAGAATTTCTTCGATTAGGTTGGCCCATTCAATCAGACACACACCTTCTCCATAAAAATAGTCTTCATAACCAATTTCTTCCATTTCCTCCACATCACCAATGCGGTATACATCAAAATGATAGAATGGCAT
>CAZRLE010000190.1:0-3655 GCA_964600705.1 uncultured Lachnoclostridium sp.
CAATATTATCAAAATGCTTATGCCCACCAATATGATCCCAGTGAATATGAGTTGTCAACACCTGCACTGGTAAATTCGTTAATTTATCCACCACTTCTTTTATATTGGCAATACCTAATCCAGTGTCAATTAGAACTGCCTTCTCGCTTCCGCATACAAGATAGCAGTTAGTTTCCTCCCAATGTTTATTTTCACTAATTACATAGGTATCCGAATCTATTTTTTCCACTGTAAACCAATCCTGCATTTCGTTCATATTCCCTTCCCTCAACATCTATCCAGCTTCTACTTCTTCCTTGCAACCACAAAATAGTGCTTACTATTTCTCAATGCTCCATTCCAATAACAATCATCAATATGACGCATTTTAATCATCTCAAAATCACTCATTAACTCCAATATATCTTCTGCTGTCACATAAAAATGCGGCACTCCATTTTCCGGTCCATCCTCTACTTTGATTACTGTATTTGCATCTAACTTAGGATAACCGGCATCTTTAAATGACCACGTCTCTTTCGAACATAGTGTTAAAAATATTTCTCCATCCGGACGCATAACTCTTTCAATTTCTTTCAGAATCACTTTCATTCCCATGGTGTCTGTATGAGAAATAACATGATAAGCAAATATACAATCAAAACTGTTATCCTCATAAGGAAGCTTCTGCATATCTGCACAAACAGCTTCTACCTGGACTTTCTCTTTTTCTGCCCATTGTTTTACATGCTCTACCGCTGTTTCCGACAAATCAAAAGCAAATACATTGAAACCTTCTTTTGCAAAGTGAATAGCATGTCTTCCCAAACCACAACCAAAATCCAATATATCCTTGTAATCTGACTTTTTCCAGCGATGTGTTAAATAATAACTCTCATCACTTGGTTCTAACCAGTAGTTATCTGTATTGACTTTCCAGTCCCAAGCTTTTGAAATATTTTCTTGCTTTTCCATAACCCATCCCTCTCCGTTACCAAAATTATAAGTTTAATGTATTGTTTACTTCTCCAGCATCTTCTTCACATACTGCCCTGTATACGATTTCTTATTCTTTGCCACTTCTTCCGGTGTTCCGGTTGCAATAATAGTTCCGCCTTTATCGCCACCTTCTGGTCCAATATCAATGATATAATCAGCAGTCTTAATCACATCCAGATTATGCTCAATAACGACTACTGTATTACCTCCTTCTGCTAATCTGTGAAGGATTTCAATCAGCTTATGAACATCGGCAAAATGTAGTCCGGTTGTTGGTTCATCAAGAACATAAATCGTCTTTCCTGTGCTTCGGCGTGAAAGTTCTGTTGCCAGCTTAATTCGCTGGGCTTCACCACCTGAAAGGGTTGTGGAAGGTTGTCCTAACTTGATATAAGAAAGTCCTACATCATTGAGAGTTTCGATTTTACGACGGATGGATGGGATATTTTCGAAGAAGGTCAATGCTTCTTCTACTGTCATATCCAGTACATCAAAAATGCTCTTTCCTTTATACTTCACTTCCAGTGTTTCTCTGTTATAACGTTTACCACCACAAACTTCACATGGTACATAAATATCCGGCAGGAAGTTCATTTCAATCTTGATAATTCCATCTCCACAACAGGCTTCACAACGTCCACCTTTTACATTAAAGCTGAAACGCCCTTTCTGATAACCTTTTGCCTTGGCATCAGCCGTTGAAGCAAATAAATCACGTATCATATCAAATACACCTGTGTAGGTTGCCGGATTGGAACGAGGTGTTCTTCCAATTGGGGACTGATCAATATTGATTACCTTATCCAACTGATCCAAGCCTTCAATACTGTCGTGCTTACCTGGGATGGTTCTGGCACGATTTAAATCTTTTGCCAGTCTCTTATATAATACTTCATTAATCAACGAGCTCTTACCTGAACCGGACACACCTGTAATACAAGTCATTACACCAAGCGGAATATTAGCTGTCACATTCTTTAAGTTATTTTCTCTTGCACCTTTTACAGTAAGCCAGCCCGTTGGTTCTTTGCGCTTGTCTGGCACTGGAATCTTAATTCTTCCACTTAAATATGCTCCTGTAATGGAATTCTCATTTTTCATAATCTCTTCTGCTGTACCTTCTGCTACAACCTCACCACCATGAGCTCCAGCTCTTGGTCCAATATCTACGATGTGGTCTGCTGCCAGCATGGTATCTTCATCATGTTCTACTACAATCAGCGTATTACCAAGGTCACGAAGATTTTTTAATGCTCCTAACAGCTTATCATTATCTCTCTGATGAAGCCCAATACTTGGTTCGTCCAGAATATACGCCACACCAACCAAGCCAGAACCAATCTGGGTTGCCAGTCGAATACGCTGTGCCTCACCACCAGATAAAGAACCTGCAGAACGGGATAAGGTCAGATAATCAAGTCCTACACTTATCAAGAATCCAATTCTTGCATTGATTTCACGAAGCACCAGCTCACCAATCTGTTTCTGGCGTTTTGTTAAATCCAAGTTCTTCATAAATTCTGCCAAATCGCCAACGGACAAATCACAAACCTCTGAAATATTCTTACCGCCAACGGTAACGCCCAATATTTCTGGTTTTAAACGTCTTCCACCACAATCCTTACACGGAATAATACGCATAAATGTTTCATATTCCTGTTTTGTAGAATCCGATGCGGTTTCTCTGTAACGACGCTCTACATTACGAATCAGACCTTCAAATTGCACATCATAAACGCCTTCTCCACGCTGTCCTTTATAATGAACCTTTACACTTCGATCAAAACCATGAAGAACCATATGCTGAATATTTTCCGGAAGCTGATTAAATGGTGTATATAAATCAAAATCATATTCCTTTGCCAAAGCTTCCAAGATACATCTTGTATAGCTGCCTTTATCTTTGGCTGACTGCCAGCCAAGTACAACAATAGCCCCATCTGCAAGGCTTACAGACTTGTCTGGAATCATCAAATCTTCATCAAATTCCATTCGCATACCAATACCATGGCATACCGGACAGGCACCAAATGGATTGTTAAAGGAGAAATTTCGTGGTTCAATTTCATCAATACTGATACCACAATCCGGACAAGAAAAGCTCTGACTGAAATTAATAGTACTTTCTCCATTCACATCTACCACTAATAAGCCATCTGCAAGTCTCAATACATTCTCAATCGAATCAGCAAGTCGCTGTTCAATTCCTTCTTTGATAATCAGACGGTCCACCACAATTTCGATATTGTGTTTTTTATTCTTTTCTAATTTAATTTCTTCGGATAATTCATACAGGTTACCATCTACCATAACACGGACATAACCACTTTTCTTTGCCTGGGCAAAAACCTTGGCATGTTCCCCTTTTCTTCCACGAACAACCGGAGCTAAAAGTTGGATTTTCGTTCTCTCCGGCAGGGTCATAAGCTCATCTACCATCTGGTCTACGGTTTGCTTTTTGATTTCTTTCCCACACTGTGGACAGTGAGGCATTCCAATTCTCGCAAAAAGCAGACGGAAATAATCATAAATCTCCGTTACGGTTCCTACCGTAGAACGCGGGTTACGGTTGGTGGATTTCTGATCAATGGAAATAGACGGCGAAAGTCCTTCAATACTTTCCACATTTGGCTTTTCTACCTGACCAAGAAACATTCGTGCATAGGATGAAAGAGAC
>CAZRLE010000191.1:0-3539 GCA_964600705.1 uncultured Lachnoclostridium sp.
GCAAGTAAAATTTATTATCATAGAGCCTGCCGTCCAAAATGTAGTATAAAAATCCCACATAACCTTCTTCGCATAATTCTTGTTATGTGAAGTGTCACTTTTTTGGGGAAGGTACATATTTTATTATAAAGATAAAGTATGGAGTTTTTATGAATTTCTTAGATAAACCATTTAATCAGGACAGTGATTCGGTTCTGCCTCCTTATCCTTTCTATGGATATGACAATTCTGAGGAACTTGATAAAGATGTGGAATATATGAAAAGTCTTTATTCCAGGACTCTGAAAATGCTTCAAAAAGAAGTGGAGGAGGAATGTGATAAGTTAGAATATGCCGGAAGCTGTATGTTTGATGCTTTTCCTGACCAGGTCCATTTAGGTACTATTATTGATAACATCTATGATCGTATGCAGAATATGGGATGGGATGTTCAGATGGAGCAAATCGGAAGACCTAATTACAGACCACCAATGCCTCCGCCTCGCCCAATGCCTTGTCAGGGAAACAACTGCCCTCCTCCGCCATCATGCCAAGGACCTTTCTGTCCACCACCCCCAAGACCTTCCCGTCCACCAATGCCGCCAAAACCAGACTACCGCCCAGACGGTAGACCAGATTGGATGAGGGACTTGATTGCCTCATTACTTTACAATGAAATGATACATCGAAGAAGAAGATATCGGAGTAGAAATCGGTGGAACAATCGCTAGAAATCTTCATTAAAAAAAGGTGTTGCCCAAATCACATGGGTAACATCTTTTTCTTCGTCATAAGTAATTACCAAATTCAAATTTATTTTTTCATTGTCTGCCACTACATAATTATCTATCTTATCAGTATAACCATAAAAAGAATAAAAATTCTCTCCTTGTAAGGATTTTACCATTTCACCATCATAAGAGGTAAGCAAATCCCCTGCTTCCAATTCCATCTCCAGCAACGCCATTTTCCCTTCAACTTCCCTTTCATGGAGAATTTGCGTTTCATCCCCATTGCCACTATTCTGTATTGCTTCAATTGCAGTTATCTTTTTATACTCCCTCATTTCACCTGCAATTCCATCCATCAAAACTCCACTCCATAAAACTACTAATAAAAGTAAATAAAATCTCATTTTCCTATACATATACAACCACCCTCTGTTCATTAAAATCAAAAAATCCTATAACCAAAATGACACTTTCAGTTATAGGATTCCCTGTGATTACATATTTATTCAAATCATATTTTATCCAAATTCTTCAATCAGCCTTTTCACTTCATTTATAGGCTTTTTAACTATTTCACTTATTTCTTCCACACTCATTCCACTTTCAAGCATAGCAATTAAAATCTCTGCCTTTGCCTTTTCATACTCCTCAGGAGTGATACCTAATATACGACAGGCTTCTGCTAATTCAACTGAAAGGTTCTTCATAACCTGTTCTACACTTTGAAATAATCTTTCTAAATCTCCTATTTGTCTTCCTTCAGCTCGTCCCTGTCTCAATATATCTTTCGCTTCATATTCCAAAACATTTCCTCCCATATTATCCTTCACTCCTTTCGCAATCTTCTCATATTTCCTTGCAAGATTACTAACTACTGTACCTGTCATAGTTACAATGGTCTGCTTGATATAGGTATCTATCTCCCCCACTTCACATAACTCATCCAAACGTCTTCGAATCATGGCATATTCTTCTTTCAACTTTTGCAGCTTTTCTTCATGGTCCATGATTTTCTCAAATTCATGTTCATAACCGAAAATATAAAATGGAATTAAAAACAACAGCCTTTTCTCGAATATTTTCTCTATCCCATAATTCTGAACTTTTACAACCGGAACTTCATAAGATACATTCCCACCTGGTGTTTCTAATCGAATGGTCAACTTATCTGGCGTATTTTTAGTATGCCTTAAATACAGAACTGCCGACTCTGGAAAGCGCACCACAACCCCTTCCGGTGTCTTTTCTCCATTTCTTGCGGCAACAAGCATATCATACTCCACAATTCGCAGTGCTATGCTTCCGTCTGGTCTGCTCTGGCATTCCATGTGATATCTTCGCTTTTGTCTAATTCCATTCCTCTGCTTTGTAATGGTAAAAGTACTATCCGTTATTCTTTCTTCCATTTCCCCATCTGATATCTGGAAATATAATTCATTTGGTGCAAAAGTTATCTCTTCATCTCCATTGTAATCCTCATGAAATATCTCATTTACCATGGGTATTATCAACTCCGGACAGTCATACTGCAAAGTACGGAATGTATCATCGTATGGTGTATTTACATTTTTCAAATAAGATGTTTCCTCCCTTTCATTATAAAACATTTTTCTTACTTTTACAATTAAAATCAGTAAACTTCAAAGGATTTTCTTAATAGAATCTTCCAGAAATTTTGCATGACTTCATAGATTAAAATCGAAATTTAGATATTAGAATTTATTCGAATAATATTCTTTTCACAGTATAACCCTTTCGTGAGTAAAATTCAATTATTGCATTTTACTAAAAAATTTTTTTGTTTTTGTGCAGAATATTGTATAGAAAATGGCTTATAATCTTCCGACCATAAGCCATTTCTAACATTTCCAGCAATACAAATACACTTATCAGCTACTTTACTCTCAAATCCTTCTACCTTCTGCAACACTTACCCATTTTCTTGCATTACTCCTCTTACTTTTGCAGGCATCTCCCGTTTAGCCAATATATAAAAAGCACAAACCCACTTTCATGAGTTTGTGCCTTCTGTTTATTTATATTTTTCCGCTAAATCAATACGAACCAGCGCTTTTCTAAGTGCGACTTCAGCTCTTGCCACATCGATTTCGCCGTCTTCGCCTCTTATTCTTTTTTCTGCTCTAGCCTTTGCTTCCTGAGCACGATTTACATCGATTTCTTCTGGCCATTCACAGGATTCTGCAAGAATGATAACTTTGTCGCCAAGGATTTCAACGAAGCCTTCGTTGAGAGCTGCTTCTTTGTTTCCTTCTGCATTCTTGATACGCAAAACACCTGGTGCGATAACTGCAGTCAGAGGAATATGGTCTGCGAGCACACCGATTTCTCCTTCTGTTGTTCTCATTTCAAGCATTTCTGCTTCGCCTTCATAAAAGATTCTCTCAGGACAAATGACTTTTACGCCAAATAATTTTGCCATGGAATCCCTCCCTATTTGCCATTTACTCTTGCAAGTACGTCATCGATATTACCTGCATTTAAGAAATAGCCTTCAGGTACGTCATCATGTTTACCTTCTAAGATTTCCTTGAAGCTCTGGATTGTTTCGTTAACTGGTACGTATTTACCCTTTAAGCCTGTAAACTGTTCTGCAACGTTAAATGGCTGGGATAAGAACTTCTGAATCTTTCTTGCTCTGGAAACGAGAAGTTTTTCATCTTCGGAAAGTTCGTCCATACCAAGGATAGCGATAATATCCTGTAATTCTTTATATCTCTGAAGAATTTCCTGTACTCCACGGGCAACTTTATAGTGTTCTTCACCTACTACACGTGGGTCAAGAATACGAGATGTTGATTCTAATGGGTC
>CAZRLE010000192.1:0-3499 GCA_964600705.1 uncultured Lachnoclostridium sp.
TAACTGTGTCGCCTTGTTTTTATGCCCGCCTCCGCGCGGGCTATTTTAATTCAATTGTTCGACGAAAGTCGAACTTTCCTGTTAAATAAAAGAAAGAAGATTTGAAGCACTTCTACTCTTCAAATCTTCTTTTAAAATATTCTTTTGCCTCCTGACAATCCTTCTCCATCTGTTCTTTCAAAGCTTCAATGGATTCAAATTTCTGTTCCGGACGCTCAAAATAATATAAATTTGTTCGAATCTCTTTTCCGTATAAATCTCCCTTATACTCAAACAAAAAGGTTTCTACAAGCTTTCCATTCTCTTCTGTTACCGTAGGTTTTACACCAATATTCGTGATTCCTTCATACCAAATTCCATCTACTAATGTTTTTGATACATATACACCAAAAGGCGGTAACAATTTCTGTTTCTCTGGTATTACATTGGCAGTCGGCATCCCAAGCTGTCTTCCCAGTTTCTTTCCATGTACTACTTCACCGCTAATGCTATAAGGTTCTCCAAGAAGAGTCTGTACATATTCTACATTCCCTTCTGCAATACATGCTCGAATCCATGTGCTGCTGACTCTGGCATCCTCTACCATAAAGCGTTCAAACACATGCACTTCATAACCATACTTAGGTGCATACTGCTTTAATAACTCTGTATCACCACTTCGGTTATGTCCAAAGCGGAAATTCTCACCAACCACAACTACTTTGGCATCTAACTTGTCTACCAGAATCTCCTTAATAAAGTCCTCTGGTTTCATAGAAAGTGTTTCTTTTGAAAATGGATAAGATACTAAAGCATCCATCCCCATCATCTCAAGCTTTCTTCTTTTCTCCTCTTCTGTCAGAATCAGAGACATTTCTTTACCGCCAAGCAGTGTTTCAGGGTGAACCAAAAAGCTGAATGTAACTGCTTTCAATCCTTTTTTCTTTTGTTCTAAGACGCAGTCCATTAACTTCTGATGTCCCTTGTGTATTCCGTCAAATTTTCCTAATGAAACCGCCGTGTTTTGGAAATGAAAATTCGTATGATTTACATATTCCATTACAATTGCCTCCTGCGTGCTTATAAAAACATCTTAACCGGTTTATAACGTTTTGCAGATGCATCAAATTCATACACCCCAACAAACATTCCCTTCCAGTCATAAACACGTACATTTCCTGTATACTCAGTGATTTTTTCATCACTTGTCTCTTTTATGTGCTTTGGATAAAAATGATTGCCATTATAAACCAGCTTAGAACCGTTTTCATCCACTACAATCATTGGCAGATTGGCAAATACCATATCTACCGGAAGGAGCTTTTCTTCTATACTTCCATTCTTTACAAGTTCTTCAATTTGTGAAAGGGTACAACTTTCTTCCACCCTAAAACGTTCTACTTTGGTTCGCTTCAGTGACTTCATGCAGGCACCACAACCCAGCTTTTCTCCAATATCATGGCACAGAGTACGGATGTACGTTCCTTTAGAACAGCTCACAGTCATTTTCACCTCATACTGAACCAAGTCTATCTCTTCCACTGTCAGTTCATGAATGGTAACCACTCTTGGCTTTCTCTCTACTTCCTTACCCTCTCTTGCAAGCTCATAGAGTTTTTTGCCATTTACCTTTAACGCTGAATACATTGGTGGAACCTGGCTGTATTCACCAAGAAAACTCATTGCTGTATTCTGAATCAGTTTTTTCTTTTCTTCGTCGGAATACACCTTGTCTTCAGCCTCAAAAGGTCTTTTTTCTTCCAATACTGCACCAGTCATATCCTGTGTATCTGTAACAATACCAAGCTTCATAACTGCTTCATAAGTTTTATCCTTATCTGTCAGCAAATCACAAACCTTAGTAGCCTTTCCAAGGCACACCGGAAGAACTCCTTCCGCTTCCGGGTCAAGAGTTCCTGTATGACCAATTTTCTTTTGTCTTAAAATTCCACGAAGCTTCGCCACAACATCATGTGAAGTAAAGCCTCTTTCCTTATAAACATTAATAATTCCATCCATTGTCGTTTCTCTCTATTGAAGCTGTTCTTTTATCTGTTCCAGAAGCTTATCATATATTTCTTTGTAAGTTCCCTTCATAGTACAGCCTGCCGCCTTTATATGTCCGCCACCGCCAAAATGCACCGCAATCTTGCTTACATCCACTACATCTCGGTTGTTGGCTCTAAGGCTCACCTTATATTCTCCTGTCGCCATCTCATGAATAAAAATGGCAACATCGATACCTCTGGTAACTCGAAGCTGATCTACAATACCTTCCAATTCCTGCGGATTCGCACCATATTCTTCGATGGTAGCCTGCTCTAAATGTGTCGCTATAACCTGTCCATCGAAAAACAAAGTACTATCCAGCATACATCTTCCAATTAATAAATTCTGCGTATAGCTTTTTTCATAAAAGGTTTCATCAATAATTTTAGAAAAAGGAATCCCTCTTTCCATCAGTTTGCCCGCAATCTCCATCGTATGTCTGGAAGTATTGGAATACTTAAATACTCCTGTGTCATGAACAATTCCAAGATACAATGCCTCTGCCATCTCATTTGTGAGTCTGCTTTCTTCAAGCAAATCGTAAATAACCTCACATGTGGAGCTTGCGTATGGCACTACATGATTAATATCGCCAAAATTCACATTACTGATATGATGGTCAATATTGATAGTACGTTTCGCCTTTTCAAAAACACCTTCTACAAAACCAAGACGATCTGGCGAACCACAGTCCAATGAAATAAACAAATCATAGGGTGGCATTTCTGATATTGTATCTCCCACCCTGTCTTTTGTCTTAATTTCCTCTGTTAACGAAAAGAATCGGAAGCTATTTGGTATCATTTCCAGATATAAATCTATCTGTCGTTCCGGAAACTCCTGTTTTAAATAGCAATACAATGCCATAGTAGAACCAAAACAATCCCCATCCGGCTTAATATGTCCGGAAATGGCTATGGTCTGTTCCGAAGAAATTACTTCTAAAATACTATTCATCCTCATCACCAGTGATGATTTCATCTTCGAAGTCTTCATCCTCAAAATCTTCTTCATCAAAGATGTCCTCATCTTCGATCATCTCTTCTTTGTCCTGTAAATCCTTATTAACATCGTTAATCAATTTAGACATATTTACACCATATTCAATAGACTGATCCATTACAAACTTAAGCTCTGGTGTATTTCTCAAATTGATATTCTTAGCAAGCTGACTTCTCATAAAAGGTGCTGCACTCTTAAGACCTCTTAAAGTATCCTGACGTTCCTCTTCATTACCAAGAGTACTGATATACACTTTGGCAGTCTTTAAATCCGGTGCTACTTCTACCGCTACAACGGAAGTCAAAGGACTAATTCTTGGGTCTTTGATTTCTGTTGTAATCAGCTTACTTAATTCTTTCTGTACTTCCCCATTGATACGGGTATTTTTAATACTATTTTTACGCATAGACTTCTCCTATCAGACAGGAACCCTCTATGAAAGAAGAGCCTATCTAGGCACTTCTTCCAT
>CAZRLE010000193.1:0-3494 GCA_964600705.1 uncultured Lachnoclostridium sp.
CTTCTTTAGCAATCTTCATTGGGTTCTTATCTAATACTACTAAGTCAGCTAACTTACCAGCTGTGATAGAACCTTTGATGTCTTCTTCGAAGTACTGGTATGCAGCATTGATTGTGATACCCTTTAATGCTTCGTATGTAGAGATACATTCATCTGTTCCAAGTTCTACACCTTCTTTTGTGATACGGTTTGTAGCAACCCAAAGTGTTTCAATCATATCTGGCATGATGATTGGAGAATCCTGATGGAATGTATAAATGATATCATTGTCAATTGCTGTCTTAACTGGGCTGATCTGAGCAGCTCTTTCTTTTCCGAAGTTCTGAATATGAATATCACCCCACTGATATACATGAGCTACGAAGAAGGATGGGATAATGTTAGCAGCTTTAACAGCTGGTACATGACCCTTCTGTAATAACTGAGCATGAACCATTACTGTTCTCATATCATCAATAACCGGATGTGTTTCGTGTGTTTTTTCTACTGCATGAATATACTGCTCACAAGCTGCATCACCGTTACAGTGAGCTAATACCTGTAATTTGTTTTCCATAGCATATTTAAAGTGTTCTAACATAACTTCATCTTTCATCGCCGGATATCCGCAGTATTCTGTTTCACCAACATAAGGTGTCTTCATCCATGCTGTTCTACCCTGTGGAGAACCATCTAATAATAACTTGATACCGCCAATTTTTAAATGATTTTTGTATTCTTTGATACAGCCATTAAACTGTTCAAGTAACATTTCTTTGTTATTGCAGTCTACATAACCAACGACATCCATCTTAAGCATATTCTGCATCTGTAATCCCTGATATAAACCACCTAATTCTTTTACTAACAAACCTTCTTGCGCTGTTGTGATACCATAGCTTGCATATACCTTTTGAGCATAAATAAATCCACCAAAAATTTCCTGTGGTGAAGGCATTGGTTTTGCTTTTACATATTCGATGTAATCAGCTTCTTCTAAATAACCAGTTAATCCATTTTCATCTTTTTCAATTAAACCGCCTTCTCTACAAGGTGTATCAGCTGTAATTCCAAGATTATCCAAAGCAAGTTTGTTAAATACACCCATGTGACCAGACTTATGCTGTAATACAACTGCGTATTCAGAAGCAAATTCATCGATAAAAGCTGCCTTTGGATGTGCCTTTTCTTCTAAAACGTTGTGGTCATAGTTGTTCGCAACAACCCATGCTCCCTTCTGCACATTACGTTCTTTAATGAAAGCAAGAATTCTTTCTTTGATTTCTGCAAAAGATTTGCTGCCTTCTAATGAACAGTTTAATGTTCCGAATGCTAAACCAGAGAAATGTGAATGTGGGTCAATAAATGCTGGAAGTAAAGCTTTTCCTTCTAAATCGATAAGCTCAGCACCTTCTTTATGAGCCATAGCTTCATCATTGCTTCCTACCAATAAAATTTTACCATCTTCTACTACTACCGCTTCCCCATTTGGTAAATTTTCATCCATTGTAAGGACATCTGCATTAAAATAGATTTTCTTCATGTTACATCTTCTCCTTTTCTTTTTTTAAGGTCAAAGCTACCTAAGTCCTGTAACTTTTTTGTACATATTATACAAGCAAATTACTTATTTTGACTCTTGACTCTGACATCATTACTCAAATTATACCATTGAATTCATGGTATGAATAGGAAAAAAAATTGAATTTATAAAGTTTCACTTTTTGTCAATTTTATTCATTTGCTTGATTTTTTTTAGGTGATATACTTAGGATTAGCAAATGTTGTTCTCGCGGCAACATTATAACTTTTACCTAATTACATATAGGAGGAATAACTCATGAACAACTTTTTAGGAATTGTCGAAAACATTATCGGCTCAATTTCAAACAGTGTATGGCCATTTTTCCTGCCATTCATGCTTATCGTGGGTGCTTACACAGCTATCAGAGCTATTTTCCACGTAAAAAAAGTAGCTACTAAACCATCTAAGTTAAACACAAAACAGATTATCGGACCAGCTTCCATTAGTTTAGGTTCCATGATCGGTACAGGTGCCGTTGTAGGTGTACTTGGTTCTTTAAGTAAACTTGTAGCAAACGGACAGCCTTTCTTAGAATGTATGTGTCTTTGGGCTGTAATCGGTGCATGTATCATGGTACCTGTATCTTACAGTGAAGTATTATGTTCTAAGATTATGAACAAGAAGCCTCATCAGTATATCAGAGATTTACTTCACCCAGTATTAGGCGTTATCTATATGTTCGCATTTACTGCTTTATACATCTTTGGTTTCGGAGGATTCCAGTACAGTGGTATTGACACAGTTGTTACTATCGTTACAGAAACATTCGTTGGTGTTACATTAACTACAATGCAGCGTTACCTTTTCATCGTAGTGCCAATCATCATCTTCGTTTCTTGTATCGTAATGACAAAGAAACACCACATTTTCATTAACTCAATGACATACTTAATTTTCTCTGCTGTAGCTTTATACTTCATCTTCTTCATTACATTTATTTTGAAGACAACAGATTACTTACCAGTATTCTTCGGAAAGATGATGCAGGGTATGTCAAACCCGGTAGCTGCCATGATTGGTATGCCAACAGGTTTCATCCTCGCTATGCAGCGTGTATGTCAGACAGCTGAAACAGGTTTGGGTTCCTTAGCTATGGCTGCTCAGGAAGAAGATACAGACCCACGTGCTGCTGGTTTAATCGCTTTAATTCCATGTATTACAACATTAGTTGTATCCATGGTTGTAACATCTTACATTACATCTTATGGTGTAGATCACGGATTCTTTGCATTACCAGATGATGCATTAGGACGTTTAGGTGGATACTACAAGACAGCAGTAGCAGTTACAGGTAACTTAGGATTAATCGCTTTAACAATCTTTGCATTGTTCTCAGCTTTAACTACATTACTTGGTTCCTACTTCTTCTTATCACAGTTATTCAACAACAGTGAAAACAAAAACATCGCAATCTACATCTGTATCGAAATCATCGCTGGTACATTAGCTGTATTCGGTTTCAATATCGTATTCGACGCAGTAGACTTATTACTTTTCGTTGTAAGTGGTATCAACATTGTTGCTTTAGCAGTATTCGTAACAAAAGGTTACAAACAGTATATTCTTAAAGATTAATATTGAACATAAAAATAAGGTCGCGGCTGCGACCTTATTTTTATGTTCTTTTAGTTATCTAACAACTTATTTTCATTGTTCCAGCTATATAACTTACGAAGTTCAGCACCAACTACTTCTGATGGATGGTCTGCTGCTCTTCTTCTCATTGCATGGAAGTTTGGACAATTTACGAAGTTTTCTAATAACCAGTTCTTAGCAAATGTTCCGTCCTGAATATCTGTTAATACCTGTTTCATAGCTTTCTTAGTATCTTCTGTGATAATCTTTGGACCTGTTACATAGTCACCATATTCTGCTGTATTAGAAATAGAATATCTCATTCCGGCAAAACCGCTCTGGAAGATTAAGTCTA
>CAZRLE010000194.1:0-3493 GCA_964600705.1 uncultured Lachnoclostridium sp.
ACGTCCGCCAGACTCCGTTTCCGGAACACGCTGTACACGATGTACACCACTTTCGTATTTTAATACGGAATATGCACCTTTACCGCTTACCATAAAGCTTACGTTCTTCATACCACCGATACCGATTTCTTCTAATTCGGCAAGTTCTACTTTCCAACGTTTTTCTTCTGCGTAGTGTACATACATGCGGTAGATTTCTGCTGCGAATAATGCTGCTTCGTCTCCACCTGCACCGGCACGGATTTCTACGATAACGTTCTTATCATCATTAGGATCCTTTGGAAGAAGAAGAATCTTTAATGCATCTTCTGTTTCTGCTAATTTTGCTTTACAGTCATTTAATTCTTCTTTTGCAAGCTCACGCATTTCTTCGTCGCTTTCTTCCTCTAACATAGCAAGACTTGTTTCGATGCCTTCTTTTGCTTCTTTGTATTCTTTATATTTTTCTACAATAGGAGTTAAATCTGACTGCTCCTTCATTAACTGACGGTATCTGTTCTGGTCAGAAATTGGCTCTGCCAGTTCGTTTAAAAGTTCTTCATAACGAATTACAATGTCTTCTAACTTATCAAACATATTAGTCCTCCATTAAATAAGTTTAACGTCTTCCTGTTACTACCCGGTCTAATCCCGGCAAATCTTTGATTACTTTTATATCCTGATAGCCTCTGGCTCTTAAAAGCTCACTCACTGCTTCTCCTTGATTATAACCAATTTCAAAGAAAATTGCACCATTTTCTGTAAGATATGCATCTGCTTCTTCAATAATCTTTCTATAAAACCAAAGTCCATCCTCGGTTCCATCAAGAGCAAGTCTTGGCTCATGTTCTCTTACTTCTGTCGCCAGCTTATCAACTTCTTTGCTTTCAATATAAGGGGGATTGGACACGATGATATCATATCGTCCCTCAACCTTATCGAATAAGTTACTTTCCACAAAGGTAACCTCTGCTTCCAGTGCCTCTGCATTCATCTTTGCTACTCCCAAAGCCTTTGCAGAAATATCCACTGCTGTAGCACTTTCAATTCCTCCAAGCTTTGCAAGGCTTATGATAATGCATCCTGAGCCTGTACACATGTCCAGTACTTTTTTGCCCTTTGACACCTTCAGCACTTCTTCCACCAGTACTTCTGTATCCTGTCTTGGAATCAATACATTCTCGTTAACCTTAAATGTGAATCCCATAAAGTCTTGTACTCCGGTCAAATGCTGCAATGGAATATGACTGGCTCTTTTTTCTATTAAAACTTCATATTGTTCTTTCTTGTCTTCTGTGACTGGCTTACTACCATTCATCAGAAATGATACACGGTCTGTTGGAAGACTATATTCTAACAGATACCATGCATCCAGCTTTGCATCGTCAATTTCTGCCTTGGAAAGTCGTTCCTCACCCCAGCTTAGTAATTCCCTT
Organism: uncultured Lachnoclostridium sp.; assembly: GCA_964600705.1. Taxonomy (GTDB): domain Bacteria; phylum Bacillota; class Clostridia; order Lachnospirales; family Lachnospiraceae; genus CAYTGQ01. Next base: position 1,416 of record CAZRLE010000194.1, read on the forward strand.
GCTGTCATTTTATGGAGTATCCTTTCCTTCTTCTTTCTCTACGAAGAAACGATCTAATGCCTTTAAGATTTCATCGTCATCATCGTCTTCTTCCGGTAATCCGATTCGGGTTGCCGCACTTTCCATGGACGCAAGCTGTCTTTCACGCTCTCTACGGGCATTCTTAGCTGCTTCTCTATTCGCAACCGGCTTTACTGCTTTCATGCCTGTAGATATTGGTTTTGATTCTACCGGAGTCTCCATAGGAGTTATTTCCATTGTTTTCTCCACAGATACAACCTGTTCTGTTGCAACCGCTTTATTATCCACTTTCGATTCCTTCTTTTTCTTATTCTTAGAAACAGAAGTCTTCTTAGTACCTTTTGTCATTTTCTCCTGATAAGCTTTCCAGTCAAATACTGCTTCTACAGAAGCAATGGCTACTTCTATCATAGAATCATCCGGTTCTCTTGTTGTTAATCCCTGTAACCAGATTCCCGGTTTGCTCAAAATTCCAACCACAGGCGAATCACTGTTACCTGCAAGGCGGATAAATTCATAAGATACGCCTGCTACAACTGGAATTAAAAGAATACGGAACAACATTCTTGTCCATACATTCTCTACTCTGATAAACAGGAAGAAAATGATACTTACAAACATAACGATGAACATAAAGCTTGTTCCACATCTCTTATGATGCTTAGAGCATTTCTTTACATTAGCAACGGTAAGCTCTTTACCTGCTTCCACGCAGTTGATTGTCTTATGCTCTGCTCCATGATACATAAATACACGCTTTATGTCTTCCATTTGGGAAATCGCTGCTACATAGGCAATAAAAATTCCAAGACGCAGTGCTCCCTCCACTAACGCTAATACCACTGTGTTAGTAATAATCTTCTGGAAAAATTCTGCAATAAAGAATGGAAGAATCATAAAGATTCCCACTGCCATCAGCACAGATACACATACAGTTAAAGCCATAAGTGCTGACTCTGCTTTTTCTTTATCTTTAAATACTTTATTAACCGTTTCTTCAAACTTGTCCGGCTTCGCCGTCTCTTCTTCTTCATAAAAACTTGCAGAGTAAGTTAATGTCTTCATTCCAATCATCATGGATTCTGCAAATGCAACAACACCTCTGATAATTGGCATTTTAGCAAATGAATACTTCTCCCCAAGTCCTTTGTAATCTTCTTTCTTAATTTCGATGGTACCATCCGGCTTTCTGACTGCGACAGCGTAGGTGTCTTTGTTTTTCATCATTACGCCTTCAATGACCGCCTGACCACCAATTCCTGATGACTTCATACAAAATCGCCTTCCTTATATCAAAAATAGGCTGAGATTAAACAACCTCAACCTATTTAATGAAATCATATTAGTTTGCCTGATTGAAACCGTATTTACGATTGAACTTATCAATAGCACCACGAGCTGAAGCAGCTTTCTGCTGTCCTGTGTAGAATGGGTGGCACTTAGAACAAATTTCAACGTGGATTTCGTTCTTTGTTGATCCTGTTACAAATTCATTACCACAGTTGCAAGTAACTTTTGCCTGGTGGTATGTTGGATGTAATCCTTCTTTCATTATTTTCACCTCTTTACAATTTTTATCGGTTTCCAACCGATTCACGCTTTCTATAAACAGCTTTTTAAGTATATCATAGTCCCTTTGTGAATGCAAGCAGAATTTTCGTTTTCCGTCACTTTCTGTCACTATCCACAATAGCCTAGTTTAATATTTTTACTTTTCGTACTGTATTGACAAATTCCTTATTATTCTTGGTACGTACAAACATATTGATAATCTGCTCTAATGCTTCTTCAGAACGAAGTCCGTTAAGTGCTTTTCTCATATGGTAAACAGCTTCTGCTTCTTCCTGTGAAAGCAATAAATCATCTCTACGGGTACTGGATTTTAACAGATCAATCGCAGGGAAAATTCTCTTTTCTGCAAGACTTCTGTCTAATACCATTTCCATGTTACCAGTTCCCTTAAATTCTTCAAAAACAACGTCATCCATACGGCTTCCTGTGTCCACAAGTGCAGTTGCAAGCACAGTAAGACTTCCGCCTTCACGCATATTTCTCGC
>CAZRLE010000195.1:0-3491 GCA_964600705.1 uncultured Lachnoclostridium sp.
GTCCTTACGAACAGCCTGTCTGTCTCATTCTTATTTGTCTGCCTTAGCGCTTTTCTTTTTGGAAAGCTTAATTCCTGTGAATACCCCAGCCGCCACTACAGAGCTATAAATAATAAAACGTCCAATATAATATAAAAATCCATTTAATAACATTGTTAATACCCTCCTGCCATCTAGCTTTTTACCACTGCTACCATTGTAACACCATCTGCCACATTTAACAAGTGATTTTATCAAGAATTCTGAAAAATCGTATGTATTCCACTAGCAGCCTAAAAAGAAGCAAGCGAAACAACCTTAACTCTAAGTTTGCTCATCACTCTAGAAAAAACTATTATAAATAGAACTTGTACTCAAAGAAGTATAATCTCCACTTGAAGTGTAGGATACTTTATTCTTTGATGCCGTATTCATAGCTGCTCCGGATAATCTGTTAAGCTCAGATGCCTTCTGCATAACCTTATCTGCCACAGAGCCTGAACCGCTGAATACAGATTTTATCGTACTCATCTTTGCTTCTTCAAGCTTACTTTCATCTAAAGTCAGCTTGTTATCTGTACCGATGGTAATTCCTACATCTTCTAATATCCCTGCATTGACCTTTACATCATTAATCATCCAAAGAGTCTTACGAAGAACAGACTTTGTATCGGAATTTCCTGCTGCTTCAATGGTTGCGTTATAGCTGTCTACAAAAGCCTTTACCTGCTCTGTAATCGCCTTCTTATCAATTTCTTTTACACCGGTTTCTTTATTTTCCACCGGTTCAAATACCTTACCACTTCTTAACTTAGCTGCTGCTGTCTTTAAACTGTCTGCTTCCGTCTGAATAGACTTTAAATTAATCTTTTCCAGATTCTCTGTTTTCTCAGTTTCAGATGTGGAATCAGATGAATTGGACTCTGCCTTATCTTTTCCATAGTAAGCATTCATCAGTTTCTTATAAGCACCTGAGCGAATCAAACCATAATCACTTAAAAGTGTACTTCCCTGTGCATTTCCAAAGAAATCATAGTCTGAATTAATTCCAAAATAATTTGCCATATTATCACTCCTTTGACCTATTTGACAATTCTTACAGTTACGACAATTTTACTTATATTCTACCTTTATTTTACTGCAAATCTATTTTATATGCAATCCTAATACCAGTATTTTTTAATCAGATTTCTTACTTTTTTTAATCAATCCCGATTATCCAAGTCCATTTGTAACATTTCCAGATAATGCACGAACACACCATTATTCGTAGAAATCTGATAATACGGATCTAACTCTTCAAAACGAAAGCTTTTTCTTCCTCCATTCTGTGCACGATTCCAATATTTCAGAAGTTCCTCAAAAGTCAGATAATAATAGATATCCCGACCCGAAAAATAAATTAAAAGAAACGCCACTCCCTGCTGTCTCTCAAAAGCCTTCATAAACTCTATCTGATGCTCATGAATATTTTGAAGCGGAAATGTATCTGTTGCACACTCCTTTGCATCAAAGCACACTGGAATCCCCTGTACCGCCCCAATATAATCAACCGTACTTTTCTGTTCAAAATATGCCAGTGTAATGTGACGAGTTTCTTTATCAATATTAATCGGTGTAATAGGAGTTGGCACCTTCTGAATCAGTGCCAAACCGTTATTTCTATATTTTTCATTGGTCAGATTAATAATTTCTTCTAAAGCTGAACCTCTTAACCCTCTTGAATTCCATGAAGGCATTCCAATAACCTCCTGCTAATTCTTATATTTACAATGCCCTACCGCTTTCTTAGGTAAAAATGTAAACTCTTTAATTATTAAAAACACCTTCTATTATAGCCTCAAAATAATCTGGAACCGGTGCCTTTATTACCTTCCCGGAAAGACCTTCAAAACCTTCCTTCAAAGTTGGAAAATGAAGCTCTGCCGCATGTAAAAGCTGATGTTTTAATTTATAATTCTTCTTAAAGAACTTATTTACACGCACATCGCCATATTTGCCATCTCCAATAATCGGATGACCAATACTGTGTAAATGCGCACGAATCTGGTGAGATTTACCAGTAATCAGCTTTACCCTTAACAAGGTATATTCATCAGTTCTCTTAATTGGCTCATACTGAGTCTTAATATATTCAGAACCTTCCTGCGGCTCCTTACTGATTGTCACCTTATTATGGCTATGGTTCTTGTAAAGATAACCTTCAATCTGCTCTTTTTTCTCTACCACGCCTTTTACGATACAATAGTAATATTTATCAAGACTTCTGTCCTTAAAAAGCTCACCCATTACCTGAAGTCCTTCCAAAGACTTACCTGCTACTATAATTCCACTGGTGTTACGATCAAGTCGGTTACAGATTCCTGGTCTGAAGCCTTTCATCTGTTCTGTTGTAAGAGAACCACTCTTTAACAGATAAGCTATAATATGCTCTACCAAAGTAATATCCTCCGGTCTTGCTTTCTGTGATAACATACCTGCCGGCTTATTGATAATCATAACCTTATCATCTTCATAAATAATATCAAGTTCTTCTGTCTGTGCCTCTAAAACAGGCTGTACAACTGCTTCTTCCACACCGCTCGTAAACTTCTCAATCGTCTCATCTGCAAGAAAGAGCTTAATCACATCCCCTTCATTGAGACGTTCTGAACCTTCTGCCTTCTTACCATTCAAGGTAATATTCTTCTTTCGAAGCATCTTATATACAAAGCTCTTTCCAGCTTTTTCTAAATATTTTCCCAGATACTTGTCAAAACGCTGTCCGGCTTCTTTATCTGTTATGATAATTTCTTTCATATTTCTTTTCTAAGTACCCTGATTTTTGCGTACTTCCTTTCCTTTTCAAAAAAGTTTATCTGTACCTAACGTTTTTTGCTGTGAACATTACGAATTGATTTTTTCTTATGCTGTGGCTGTTCTTTTGCATTTCCAGATGTCCTAGCTGTTGTTTTACCAGTTCCTTTTCCAGTTGGCTTTCCTGCCGGCTTTCTACCACCTTTATCAGCCCCTTTGGTGTCTTTTACAGCCTGTCCACCAATATTCTTTCTTGGTTTCACAAGACATTCTTTGCCAAATCCAATTAAATCTGTTCTTCCTGCAATTCTAAGTGCTTCTACCACCAAATCGTAGTTTGCAGGATTACGGTACTGGATTAAGGCTCTTTGCATCTCTTTTTCATGAGCCGATTTTGGAACATAAACTTTTTCCATGGTTCTTGGGTCTAAGCCTGTATAATACATACAAGTGGATATCGTCGCCGGTGTCGGATAGAAATCCTGTACCTGCTCCGGCATATAGCCAAGATCTCTAATATATTCTGCCAGCTTTACAGCTTCCTTCATTGTAGAACCCGGATGGGAAGACATCAGATATGGTACAACAAACTGCTCTTTCCCTGCCTTTTTGTTCATTTCCTTATATTTCTTAATAAATCTTTCATATACTGCATTTTCCGGTTTACCCATCAAACGAAGCACATTGTCACTAACATGCTCAGGTGCCACCTTTAA
>CAZRLE010000196.1:0-3483 GCA_964600705.1 uncultured Lachnoclostridium sp.
AACTCTAATATTTCTAATTCATTCGTTCCACTTTCCAGTAAAATTCCTGTTTCCATATTCGTTCCTCCCATATTGGTTTATTCAATACTTACATGAGTCTATTATATTATATTTAAAATGAAAATACAAACTTTATTCGCAAATTTTTCGATTTTTTTGTCAAATTTAGCAAAAAAGGCATACTATTCTTCTAAAACTACATAAAAACACATCTTTCTCAAAAAAAATGCCGGTCCAGGTACTGACCGACATTTATATTGAACTTATTTAGTAAATTATTTCCATTTCTGCATAGCTTCTTCCAGTGTCATACCGTTTGCAATGCCTTCTTTACGTTTTGCATTGATTTCCTGAATTTCTTTCATACGAGGTCCGGATAATTCATATCCTTTCATTGCCCACAAAGTCAGAGCCCATGCAACCATAGGAACGATACAGAATAATGCAATTACTACCCAGTTCATACCTGGTGCGTATGGTGTTTCCGCTGTTGGCAGGTTCTGTAATCCAATCATGGAAACTGCAATACCTACTACAGTTGCAGATAAAGAAGATACTAACTTATCAACTAAAGAGAATAAAGTTCCCATAATACCTGGAATATATTTACCTGAGCGATATGTTTCATAATCGGAACAATCGGCTACCATAGGAATCGGCATATCTGCTGTTGCATAATATGCACCATAGCCAATACCAAAGCAAAGAATAAATGCAATGGTATACAGGTTAATGGAAAGCCCGTTTTCTCCCATAATACTTAAATTAAATGCAGGATTTCCCTGTTTCCACAATACGAGAAGTGCAAGGACACCCACATAACAGATAAGTGCCACTCTTACATATTTCACTAAAGAAGCTTTCTGACCTTCCTTCTGTGAAGTCTTAACTGTCAGCATAAAGAATGGAACAGAGAACACATATCCAACAATCATCATAGGCAGATACAGTCCGTCATAGTTACCCATCATACAACCATATAACATGCAAAGCACCGTAAGGTTTGTTGCGATGGATAAGGCCAATTTACAACCACCGCCTGCAATCATGAGACGCTGTAACGGCTTGTTTACTTTGATAATCTGGATATATTCAGAAACCTTTGTCTTCTCCTGATTTTCTCCACCAATACCAAAATATTTCGAATTATCCTTTTCCCAGATACCGATTACTGCAAGTACTGTAAGTGCAATAGATACAACGATACCAATCGGTGTTAAAAACTGATAAAATTCTGCTTTGTTATAATCTGCTACATTGGAACGAATAATTGGCGCTAAGAACTGCATAAGTCCCATACCAGCCATAGAACCAATTGTATTAAAAATAGTGAACAAAGGTCTCTGTTTTGGATCATTTGTAAGTACGCTCTGTGCGGAACGTGTTACAGATGTCTGGAATGTATAACCGATTACCCATACGGCATATAATACAACAAATGCCACATAGCGTAACCCCTGCATACTCTCCGGAATACCTGGTGTTACCATATACAGCAAAATAACGGAAATTGCCATAATAGCATTACCTATTACCATAAATGGACGGAATTTACCAAAACGTCCATTGGTTCTGTCCATTAATGCACCAATAAGCGGGTCTGTAATCGCATCAAATACACGCATACCGGTAACCATGGCAGATGCAAATACCATGGCAATCCCAAGAATGTTGTTACCGAAAGTAGCAATGTACGATAAAATCAATACATAATACACATTAGTCGCACCATTATTCATAGGGAATAATGCCAGCTGATACATCTTGGCGCGATTCACGCCATCTGCTACCACTGCTTTATTTTCGTTTTCCATACTGTTTTCCTCCTTTTACATTCAGGTTGGAAATCATCTTTAAGCTTATCAGAGCCAGTCTCAAAAGCACTGGCTCTGAACAATTAGAACTTGTTATTTATTTTTATATTCTGCTTTATACGCTTTAAATTCTGTATAATCACTTGTCTGTTTGAATTTCTTTGCTTTTAAAATCCAAAGTACAGTAGATACTACAAATAAGAAGATGAATCCACAAGAAAGAATCTGTGTTACTGTATAAGCAATTAATTTTGTTTCCTTAACAACAGTATCTGGTCCGACACCATTCATACCACATGAATTTAATGTAGCATATAAGTTATGGTGACTGGCTTCTCTCATTGCAGATACTACAACTGGGTCATCTTTATATTCAGGAAGTCTTCCCTGTCCGTCACCATCACTGACGATGTAGAATGCCATCATAGAGTCAAACGCTGTTGTACCACCCATAACACCGTCAACACCATTTACATAAGTTGTTAAAACGTTATCTGTAATCTGTTTACCATAGCAGCCCCATTCGCCATTCATAATGCCTTTATTTAAGCCTGCAACAGCACCTGACCAGAGTGTACCCCAACGAGTATAAGCCATCATAACACCATTACCAGCACCCTGAGAAGACTCTAAAGCTCCCTGGAATGCTCTTAGGTAAATTTCACGAGCTGCCTGTTCAGTTAACCATGCAGCCTGACCAATACGCTGCTGTTCACAGTCATTTAAAGCAAAATGCTTCATAACTACGTTAACGCCCTTTTCCTGAATACCTTTAACTTCAGCTTCACCAATTTCAGATGCTAAATAACCATCTTCTGAATAGTATTCAAAGTTACGTCCACCATATGGGGAACGGTGTGTATTGGCACCAGGTCCGTAAAGAGTTGCTACCTGTGCAGCTAAACAGTCTTCACCAACCATCTTACCTACTTCATATACTAAATCCTTATTAAAGGTTGCTGCTAAAACGTCTTCTGATGTTAAAGCAGTTGTCTGTACACCTAACTTTGAACCGAATAATGCAACAGTTAAGCCCTGAGGACCATTTTCGTCACGAGTACCAGGAGCATTTACTGATGTTACTGGCATTGTCCAGTGGAAAGAGTCACCAATTAAAGAAACCATATCATCAAATGTCAACTGATCTAATAATAATTCCCACTGTGGATCATCATAGTCAAGACCACGCATATCATAAAGCTCAAGACCATTATCTGCACCCATTGTTGGCATATCTACGATATCATAATCAGCAGGATCATACTGTACATCCTGCAATGCACGAACCAATGCTTCTGTTAATGTAAGCACTACTGGCTCGCCAGTTGGCATAGTTCCCATCCAGTCATTACGTGTAACAAATACAACTTCTTCTTCTACACGCTCATTTAAGTTAGGGTCAGCAATACTTAACTGGTTAACAATTTCAGTACCATTATCACTTACAGAATACGTAGTTGTATCTAAAGTTGGATTATTCCATACAGCAACTAAATCCGCATTACCATCAACATCCATACGTCCGTTTGTGCCATTTACTGTAAAGCCTTTTGCTGCTAATACGTTATTTGCTGCATTGTGAGCATCTGTAGCTGCTGTGAAATAGTAATCACCGGCATCCATGATATATGTGCCTGCACCATACATATCGTAACTTGCAACGTAGTCA
>CAZRLE010000197.1:0-3382 GCA_964600705.1 uncultured Lachnoclostridium sp.
AGGAATTTCAGCCCATACTACCATACCATACTTATCACATAAATCATAGAAATACTGTTCATGCTAGTAATGTGCAAGACGAATGGTATTGGCACCAACCTCCCTGATTAAATCCATATCCTGATCCATGTGAGCATGAGAAATGGCATTACCAATTCCCTTCCAGTCCTGATGTCTGGAAACACCACGAAGTGGATAAATCTCTCCATTTAAGATAAATCCCTTATTTGGATCCATCTTAAAAGTACGGAAACCGCAATTCACATAGATTTCATCTAATACTGTTTCTCCTCGTTTCAAGCTTGCTGTTAAATGATAGAGATATGGATCTTTCACTCCGTGCCATAAGTGTACATTTGGAACCTCAATAATTGCTTTTAAACCTTCTGCTGTTCCAACCACATTTCCTTCCGCATCTTTAAGCTCTAATACAACTTTGAGTCCTTTTTCTTCCATATCGTCAATGCGTACACGAGGTTTCACCTTTAAAATACCTTTACCATTCTTAACATCGGCTTTCACCTTGATACCAGGACCACCATAGTAATCCAAATCAAAGTGTTCCTCATTTACTATTAAGAATTCCACCTCTCTGTAAATACCGCCATAGAAAGTAAAGTCTGCTTTTTGAGGATAAACTCTATCATTTACGCTATTATCTACTTCCACACGGAGTTCATTTTCTTCCTTCAGTTCATCTGTTACATCCATTCTAAAGGTAGAATATCCATTATCATGCTTGCACAACTCTTTACCATTGAGAATAACTGTTGCACTGGCATTTACACCATGGAACTGCAGATAAACTCTCTCGTTTTCTTTAAATTCCGGTTTTTGAAGCTTCTTTTCGTACACGCAAGTACCACGATAATAGTCATTTCCACCATCCTGACCATCCTGATCATTCCAAGTATGTGGAAGGTCTACTAATCTGGTTTTTCCAGTTTTTCCTGTAAACATCCAATCTTTCATTAAACTTATTGTCTGTCGCATAGAATTATTATTTCCTCCTTTCTGTCTTTCTATTATTTTCACAAATTTTACGCAAAAAAAGAACTTTGCCGTATCTAAATTTTACAAAGTCCTTTCCAAGTATACAAGTATTTTTTACTAAGTGGTCAAAAAAATATCTTAAGTGGACAGTTTTCCTAGGAAATATTACATGTTATTCTCTACAATTCGCTCTTTTTGAGGAATCGGAATGAGCATCATCAAAGAAAAACATCCATCTTCTGTAGAAATACTTAGAAATCCATTATATTTTTCCAACATATACTTAATGCTTTTCAATCCAAATCCATGAAAGTCTTTTTCTTCCTTTGTTGTTACCGGAAACTCCTCCTCATACACCAGATTCTGCAATATAGGATTCATCACATTAATGGCTACAAACTGCTGTTGACGATAAATCAAGACATCTATCTGTCTCATTTCTTTATTCTGAAGCTTTTCTACTGCTTCAATCGCATTATCAATAGCATTTCCTAATATTGAATATAAATCAATGGTCTTAATGAATTCCAATTGTCTTCCATCTACTACACAAGAAACAGTAATCCCCTTTTCCTTACAATAAAGACTCTTTTCCGTCAGAATGGTATCTAAAACTTCATTCCCTGTTTTTACAATTGCTTCATAAATTTCAATGGAATTTTCTACTTCCTGTAAATATTTCTCCTGTTCTGTATGTTCTGCATTACGAATTGCACGAATTTGATGTTTTAAATCGTGACATTTTTGGTTAATCAAAGCTATATTTTCCTTAGACATTCGGTATTGCTCCTGCTCTTTTTTCCACAAAAGTTTTACCATTTCTAATTCCTGTTTCATTTCACTTTTCTTAAACAACTCACTTTGCAAATACAGGACCACTGCCAATAAAACCTGTGTTAAATACATTGCGAGCCACTCACTTGCCTTCAAATCTCTGCTAAGTGGAATCACAGAAATCACTTCAAATACTAAAAAAATCAATGCCGCAATTAAAAACTGTCTTGGTCCAATCTGTTTTCCCCCACCATCTGGCATCCATTTTGCAATTGTAAATCCAATTAACGTATATCCGACTATAAACACCAGAATTTCACTTAACCATTGTTCAACCATAGTAGAATTTCCAATATCCTCTACTATATTTGTAACTACAATCCAAATTTCATATATAAGCTGCCAAGATATAAACGACCAAATTGCATAATATAGTGCGGCTCGCTTTGATAAATTTCTTCCCATATACAAAAAATGAGCCAGAAATAATAATCCTGCTGTCTTTGCCAAAATCTCCATGGCAAACAAATCAATAGGAAAATAATTATTCATTACTCCCAATACCAAAATATACAGCACTACATCAAGCCACATCCTTTTTCTGGAAATTTCTCTTGGTTCAATTGTATGCACATAAATAAAGCCACTCACTAGTAAAGCAATCTCACAAATCCAGTAGCTTACTGTTTCCATTAGTGCACTCCTCCTATATATTCTGTCAAAGCTTTTAAAAATGGGGTTTTATTACGTCTGCTAATTTCCAGTTCATGTTCCTGAACGATTACCGTATTCTTTCTCACCTCTGCTACATGTGCCAGATTAACCAAATACCAGTGATTACATTTCACAAAAGGATAAGGCTTAAGCATTTCTTCTACACTTTGCATAGTGCCTCGTATTACATACTCACCCTCATTGGTATAATAATGTAACATATGATTTTGTACTTCTATATAGTAAATTTGTTGAATTCCAAATTTTTTAACACCACCAGGTAATGTAAGCACAATCTGTTGCTGTTCCTTCTTTACAACTCTCTTTAATGCCCTTGTCATTTTCATCGAAAAGCTATAATAAGTAACCGGTTTCATCACAAAATCCAATGCTTCTACCTCATAGCCACGAATGGCATAAGAAGCCATATTTGTAATAAACATAAGCACCACATCCGAATCAGCCTTACGAATCTGTTCTGCTGCATCCATGCCATTTACCTTTGGCATTTCAATATCTAATAAAATGATATCATATATATTTTGATAATTTTCCAGTATTTCTGAGCCATCATAAAATGCAGATACTTTAAACTTTATATCATGTTCTGACTCATATTGTTTTAAAAATTCCTGTATCTGACTTGAAAACTCTTTTTCATCTTCTACAACTGCAATATGATACATCTTCTCTCCTCCAATATTATAGCCCATTTCATTATTTCTTAAATTAATATCCAACTTAATATAGTTTACTACATCTTTTTCTTTAAAACAATGAAATATACATATTAAGTAAAAAAGAATACAAAAAAAGAAGTTGACTAGCAACTTCTTTTGCAAAGGTTTGTACCTTCAAAATTACACACTGAATATTCAGACTATCTGATTTAGTTCCAAAT
>CAZRLE010000198.1:0-3274 GCA_964600705.1 uncultured Lachnoclostridium sp.
CCTTTCAAACTAAAGTAAAACTTAATACTTTCGAATTTTGCCCCTATTGTGCGGTCCTTTCGTCGACAAGCTTGCACTTTCGAACCGCACCTGGCAAAATTCTTCAAGTATTGTTTTACTAATAGTTCTCAGGTTGGCTAACGTAAAATATATCCACATTTGTTCTTTTTATTATACATTATTGCCGTAATCAAAGTATTTAGGTAATTGCCCACCGCAGAAAATCCTGACTGTGAAAGGGGAAATTACTTTTATAAAATGAGTCAATAAATCCTAACAAATATCTGCTATAGTTTGTTCCGTGTGCCGATAACCTTTAAACAGCCACCCCACCCCTACACCAGCATTTTTCGCCCGACAACGTGCTTCACTGTTAGAAAGTCATGCTTGAAGAATTTTTGCCAAGCGAGGCTTGGGAGTGCAAGTTTATCGACGATAAAGCCTCGCAATGAAAGCAAAAATTCGAGAGAATAGACTTTCTCAGTGAAGTCACAGTTGCAAGAAAAATACTGGTGTAGGGGTGGGGTGTCGTTCGAAGTATAGTCAGCCCCACAAATCTAAAATTGTTGTAAACATTTTCTTTCTGCGTTATAATGAAAAAAATTTGAATTGAAAAAGGGGTTATTATGGGTACAAGATTTAGCGAATTAAAGAAAAACTTAGGCTTTGGCTGTATGCGACTTCCAATGAATGGAGAAGAAGTTGATTACGAAGAATTTAATAAAATGATTGATGCCTATATGGAGGCAGGCTTTAACTATTTTGATACGGCTCACAATTACATTAATGGGAAAAGTGAAACTGCTATTCGTGAGTGTCTGGTAAAACGATATCCAAGAGAAAGCTACATACTGGTAAATAAACTGACTAACCTGTTCTTTGAAAAGGAAGAGGAAATCAGACCTGTTTTTGAAGAACAGTTGAAAGCATGTGGCGTGGAATATTTTGATTTTTATCTGATGCATGCCCAGAGTGCGGAACGTCATGCAAAATATAAGGCGTGCCAGGCTTATGAAGTAGTTGGAGAATTAATAAAAGAAGGAAAGGTACGTCATTTAGGAATTTCCTTCCATGATACAGCAGAAGTATTAGATAGGATTCTTACTGACTGCCCACAGATAGAAGTAGTACAGCTTCAGTTTAATTATGCCGATTACGAAAGTGCAAGAGTACAAAGCAGACTTTGCTACGAAGTATGCCAAAAACATAATAAACCAGTTCTTGTTATGGAACCGGTAAAAGGTGGCAAATTAGTAAATCTACCAGAAGAAGCACTTGCAGTATTGGAAGAAGTACAGAAGGAAGTTGAAGATACTCCAGTGAAGTATAGTCCGGCCAGTTACGCCATTCGTTATGCAGCAAGCTTCGAAAACAGTATCATGGTACTGTCAGGTATGAGTAATATGGAACAGATGATGGATAATATAAGCTATATGAAAGAATTCGAACCACTTAACGAAAAAGAAATGGAAGCAATCTCCAAAGTCCGGAAAATATTAAGAGAACAGGATAACATTCCATGCACAGGATGTCGATATTGTGTAGATGGCTGTCCAAAGAAAATAGATATTCCGGTTTTATTTGATTATTTCAATGAGAAGAAGCAGAAAGACCTTCCAAAAGATGCGGCACGTTATGAGGCACTTACAACAGGCTGTGGCAATGGAAAAGCCTCCGATTGTATTAAGTGTGGTAAGTGTGAAAAAGAATGTCCACAGTACCTAAAAATCCGTGAATTACTGGATAAAGTGGCAGCAGAATTTGAGGAAGTGAAGTAAAAGGTGCAATTTGAGGTTTGAGGATGAAAGATTTTTGGGACAAACACTATGAAAATAGTAGGACTTTCCAACAGCCTGTGGAAAGTCCGTCCGTATGCCAAAACACCACTCCCGCTTACTGCAATGTCCCAATCTCCCGAACAAACCTATGCTGCAACTGTGCTGCAACGGCTGCACAGTCTTCCTTGTGAACCGGAACAAATCCAGCTGCCATATGAGCGTGTCCACCGCCTGAACCAAGTCCCTGCAAAGCGTTTTTGATAATGCGGGCACAATTATAATGTTCGATTGCTGTTCTGGCGGATAATTTAATTCCATCCGAACGGAAGGAAAAGGTTACAATAAAATCAATCTCATTTAAGGTTAATAAGAAGTCTGCTAAGGTTCCTAAAATTGCATCGGAAAGATTGTCACCAAGATTGGCAAATCCAATACGTTCTTCCAACCATAAGTTTTCAAAGCCATGTACAAAAGCTTCCAAATCCTGTAAGGTTAACTGGTTAGCATCTAACTGGGCTAAAATATCATGGTTTGCTTTCTTATACAGATAAGAAAAAATATCAATATCCAAATTAGACACACCACGGGTCAGATTTTCTGTATCCATTTTAATGCCATAGAGCAGTGTGGTTGCAAGTTCAGTATCAATTGGAAATTCATTTTCTAAAAAATAGTCAGCGATTAGTGTAGAACAGGCTCCAACCTGACGGATATCGAAGAAGCGATAATAGTCAGTATCCTGAGTTTTGTGGTGATCGATACAGGCAACTTCATTACCTATAAAGTCTTCTACGTTATTATTGCCTTTCTGGCAGTCTACGAGGATAATCTCATCCTCTTCCTGGAGAGATAAGGTTTCCACTGGGTGAATATCGATATTAAGAATATCAATCATTTTCAGAGTGTTCTGCTTATCAATGTGTCCGGAAAAACAAATGGTAGAAGAAACACCACAATATTCCAGCAACACCTGAAGACCCTTAGCACTGGCAAGTGCATCAGGGTCTGGGTAATTGTGTGGCTGTATATAAATGTGTTCCTTTGTAATACAATTTAATAATGATTTTAAATTATCTCTGTCCATACTGTTTCAGAATTGCATGAATCTTATCGGTTGGGCTTAATAAGCTACTGATAGATGAGTCATGATTTAAAGTATCAATCAATAATGCGATATACTTACTCATATCAGCACTGATATAGTATTCTCTTTCTAATAATTCTTTTGGCTGATATACCAGGTTTGTAGTAAGCACACGGTAAATTAAGCCTTCTTCGTAAGCCTTGTCAAACTTTTCAAGACCATTTGTAAATAAACCGAAAGTAGAAGCAACAAAAATTCTACCTGCTTTACGGCTTTTTAATTCTTTGGCAACGTCTAACATACTTTCGCCGGAAGAAATCATATCATCGATAATAAGCATATCCTTACCTTCTACGTCAGTTCCTAAGAATTCGTGTGCCACGATTGGATTACGACCATCTACGATAGTTGT
>CAZRLE010000199.1:0-3265 GCA_964600705.1 uncultured Lachnoclostridium sp.
GGCTCCTGCTGTGTAAGAACCAATTCCGGGCAGACTAAGAAGTGCCTCATAGTCTGCCGGAAGTTCTCCATTGTATTCTGTCATAATGATTTTCGCTGCTTTTTGAAGATTCCTTGCACGATTATAGTAGCCCAAACCTTCCCACAGCTTTAAAAGCTTGTCTTCCTCTACTTCCGCCAACGATTTGACATCTGGAAGCTCTGATATAAAACGCCTGAAATATTCTTTAACAGCCTCTACTCTGGTCTGTTGTAACATAATTTCAGAAATCCACACATAGTATGCTGGCGGATTACCTTCTTCCACAGACTGACTTCTCCATGGAAGTGTTCGTTTTTCTTTCTCAAACCACTCTATTAAAGGCTCCACAATAAGGGCGTAATCATAACTCATTCAAAAACTCCTCTGCAGTTTCAGAACAGGCTCGAAAATTCTCTGAATTTATTTGGCATATTCCTTAATAATTCCAACGATAATTTCTACGCATTTTTCCATACCTTCTACTGTTACATGTTCGTATGGTCCGTGGAATGCGAATCCACCTGTACCAAGGTTTGGACATGGAAGCCCCATAAAGCTTAATCTAGCTCCGTCTGTTCCACCACGTTCTGCTAATGTGATAGGCTCCATACCAAGTTCTGTAATTACTTTCTTAGCATTATCCACGATGTGCATACATGGACGAATCATTTCTTCCATGTTGCGGTACTGTTCTTCAATCTCTGCTTCAACTGTACCTTCACCATATTTTTCATTTAATGTTTTTACAATGTGTCTGATTGTATCAAGACGATTTTCCATCTTCACTGCGCTATGGTCTCTTACAATGTATTCCATAGTTGTCTTTTCTACATCACCCTTCATTTCGCAAAGGTGGTAGAAGCCTTCATAATTTTCTGTGCATTCCGGAACTTCTGCTGCTGGAAGCATACCGTTTAATTCCATTGCAATTAACTGGGCGTTGCGCATAATGTTCTTTGCGCTTCCCGGATGTACATTCACACCATTTACTGTAAATACTACGCCATACGCATTGAAGTTTTCGTATACGATTTCCCCTTCTTCTGCACCATCTACTGTATAAGCAAAATCTGCACCAAAGCCTTCTACGTCAAAATGGTCTGCACCCTGTCCAACTTCTTCGTCTGGTGTAAATGCAATACAGATTTTACCATGTGGAACATTCTCATTGATAATTCTTTCTGCTGCTGTAAGGATTTCTGCAATACCAGACTTATCATCAGAACCAAGTAATGTAGTTCCATCTGTTGTAATTAAAGTTCTGCCTGCTAATTTAGCAAGGTGCGGAAATTGTTCTACAGAAAGAACTCTTCCGCTGTTACCAAGAACTACATCTTTACCGTCATAACTTTCAATAATACATGGATTTACATTTTCACCACAGAAATCTGGTGCTGTATCCATGTGAGCAATAAAACCTACTTTTGCTTTATCTTCATAGCCTGCTGCTGCCGGAATTGTACCATATACATAACATTTATCATCTACTCTGGCATCTTCAATACCAAGAGCTTTCATTTCTTCCACTAACACCTTTGCCAAATCAAACTGGCAGGCTGTTGTTGGATTTGTTGTGCTCTTGTCATCGCTAGGTGTAGATACCTTTACATACTTTAATAATCTCTCATGTGCTAACATAACTTTTTCTCCTCTTGTTTTAAATTCACATCTCTACTGTCTCATATTTTGTGATAGAAAATATGTCATTTGCCATATCTACTAGTATAACCTTTTGGGGAAATTTTTTCAATAAAATCCTAGTAACTAATCTTATCCAAAATCCCCGTCAAATACGCAATAGTCACTCCATAATTACACATTGGAACTCCCTGTTCTTTGGCTCTGTCTATACGAGACATAACGTATTTCCTATTAAACATACAAGCACCACACTGGATAATCAAATCATAATCCGTCAAATCCTTTGGAAAATCAGTTCCACTTACCATATCTACCGTAAGTCCTTGTCCAACTCTCTTTCGAAGCATCATCGGAATCTTCACTCTTCCAATATCTTCTTCTAATGGTGCATGAGTGCAACACTCAGCAATGAGAACTTTGGAATCTTCTGTTAACCTGCTAATTGCATTAGCTCCTTCTATATAATAGGATAAATCTCCTTTATATCCTGCAAATAATACAGAAAATGAAGTCAACATACTCTCTTCTGGCTTCTTCTCATACACAATCTTAAACACCTGTGAATCTGTAATAATCAGCTTTGGTGGATTTTTAAGAGCTGATAATGCATTCTCCAGCTTATCGGTTGTGGTGCTGATTACAGTACATTTCTTATCTAATAATTCTCGGATTGTCTGTACCTGTGGAAGTATAAGTCTTCCCTTTGGTGCTTGGATATCCTGTGGCATTACAAGAAGAACCACATCGTCTTCTGATACCAAATCTCCTGTTATGGTCTGCTCACCAAATTCTTCTGGTATGAGACGGATGATAGCTTCTTTTAATTCTTCAATTCCTGTTTTTTCTAGTGTACTGACAAATACCGGCTCACATTTTAACTCTGTACGGATTCTATCTGCAAGAGCAGTCTGTTCTGCTTCTGTGAGTACATCTATTTTATTGATAACTGGAAGCACTGGTGTTTTTTTTACCTTAAACTTCTTACACCATTGAAGTTCCTGTTCTACTTCGTCACTAGAAAACACCATGACAGCTATCTCTATCTTCTCTGCCGCCTTCTCTGTTTTCTCTACACGAATCTTCCCAAGTTCCCCTTCATCATCAAAACCTGCGGTATCTAACAGCACACAAGCCCCAAGTCCATGAATTTCCATAGGCTTACTTACCACGTCTGTCGTTGTTCCTAAGACATCTGATACAATAGAAACCTCCTGTCCTGTAACGGCATTGATTAATGAAGACTTTCCACTGTTTCTTTTTCCAAAAAATCCAATATGCAAACGATTAGCTGATGGTGTCTGATTTAATGTAGTCATGCTTTTTCCCTCTTTCTGTCAATACTAGCTTCCATAACAATCTATATCACATTTCCATACATCAAACTGTATATTTATGCGTAATCACTATAATTGCCTACTTCAAAACCATACAAGCATTATATCAAAAAAAGGACCTGTCACACAAGTGTGCAACAGATCCTTTACTATTCAATTTGCATTATTGTAATTATTCAGAGCCTAATCTCGAAAACACTGCGTGTTTCCTCGATGTGGCGTATCCGCCAAATAAAATTTTAAAAACAGCCTTAAAAATGCAAGCATTT
>CAZRLE010000200.1:0-3186 GCA_964600705.1 uncultured Lachnoclostridium sp.
CTGCCTGAGCCTCAATGGACATATTCTTATGAATAATACCGATACCACCCTGACGAGCCATAGCGATTGCCATTCTATGTTCTGTTACTGTGTCCATTCCGGCACTCATCATTGGAATGTTTAATTTGATTGTTTTTGTTAAATAAGTAGATAAGTCAACCTGATTTGGAATAACTTCTGAGTATGCAGGCACTAAAAGTACGTCATCAAATGTAATTCCTTCACCGATAATTGTTCCCATGATTTTCTCCTTTTCTGTGGCTTATGTTAATTGTTTTCATTGTATTTAATTTAAGAGTATACTCAATTCACTTTGGAATGTCAACACCCGAACCGACAAAAAATCCCTTTATTTTTCAAGGTTTTGTTGTTTATTACCATAGAATTTAGCGTTCTAAATTGCATTATTAGATACCCTTAATTCGTTCATTATTTTCTTTTATAAAGCCAGACTCTTTGTGTCTTATAAGCCTAAAATAATCTATTCTTCATTACATGTTGCAACCAGCTCACCATTGATATAAGTTGCAACAATTTTTGTTGAAGATACCATTGGGTCACCATCTGCTAATACTACGTCACCATCTTTACCAACCTCTAAAGAACCTACTCTGTCCTCAATTCCGTTATGCTTTGCCGGATTGATCGTAATTGCCTGTAATGCCGCAAATGGGTCCATCCCGGATTTTACTGCAAGACCTGCACATAATGCAAGATACTGCTGTGGAATAACAGGGCTGTCTGTAATGATGGATACCTGCATACCAGCTGCCGCTAACACACCCGGAGTTGTAAATGTCTTATTCTGTAATTCAAATTTTGTTGCATGGGTTAACGTTGGGCCGACTGCTGCCGGATAACCTTCTTTTGCAAGTTCTTCTGCTACCAGATGTCCTTCTGTACAATGTTCTAATGTAAGCTTCACACCAAATTCCTTTGCAATACGGATAGAAGTGAAAATATCATTTGCCTGATGTGCATGGGCTTTCAATGGAATCTCCCCACGAAGTACCGGAAGAAGTGCTTCCATCTTCATATCATATGCAGGCTTCTTGGAAATATCATCTCCGGCTGCCTCTAATTTTTCTTTATATTCTTTTGCCTTAAAGAGCATTTCACGAAGCTTTGCTGCGGTAGACATTCTGGAAGTATCACATTTATCCTTGTAACAACGTTTTGGATTTTCTCCAAAGGCACACTTCATGGCAATCTTTTCTTTTACAATCATATTTTCCACTCGGGTTCCGCATGTCTTGATTGCAACAAAATAACCCCCAAGCACATTAGAACTTCCCGGTCCTGTACATACACAGGTTACGCCACCTTTTGCCGCCTGATGAATAGAAGGGTCCATTGGGTTAATGCCGTCTACTGCATTGAGATGTGGTGTCACAATATCAGTTAACTCATTGTAATCTCTTCCTTCATAGCCAATTCCATAGCCATCTAATCCAAGATGTCCATGGGCTTCAACAAAACCAGGGTATACCTGTAAGCCTTCTGCATCTACTACTTCCGCACCTTCCGGAACAGAAAAATTAGTCCCAATCTCTTTAATCTTTCCATTCTCAATTAAAATGTCAGCTAAATAGCTTTCCGGGTGGATAGCATCATGTACCATACCACCTTTAATGCAAATTATGTGTCCCATAATTTTGTCCTCCTTGTTTTCCTCTTTTATTTTATTCTTCACTGCGAATTGCCCATCTCATTTTTGTACATTTTGCACGGCTGTTTCTAACACACTCTTCTGCGGATGGACGAATAACCTCTTTTGATATGTCACTGTATATTCCTGCCTTATGAAGTTCTTTAAAGGAACGTTTCACCAGACGGTCTTCCCCAGAATGGAACGTAAGAATTGCCACTCTCCCATTTGGTGCGAGCACCTGTGGTAATTTTTCCAAAAATGCATATAACACTTCAAATTCACTGTTTACATCAATACGAAGCGCCTGAAATACTCTGGCACAGGATTTCTTTACTGCCTCTGTTCTCTCTGCCTTTGGCACATACACAAGCGCCTGCTCAATTACTTCGCGCATATGAGTCGTCGTTTCGATGACCTTGCCATTTTTGAACCATTTCATAACCGTAGCTGCAATTTCTTCTGCAGAAGGTTCATCCGAATTCTCCACTAACATTCCGACCAGTTCTTCTTCTGTTACTTCTTTTAATCGTTCTGCCGCACTAACACCCTTTAATGGATTCATTCGTAAATCCAGTGGTCCTTCTACTTTATATGAAAAACCTCTGTCCGGATTGTCAATCTGCATGGAAGATACTCCAAGGTCTGCTAATATAAAATCAAACTTCTTACCTGTTTCCTTAGACACCAAATCAATATCTGCAAAGTTTTGTAAACGAACCGTCAAAATATCTTCGCCAAAGCCTTGGCTTGCAAGTCTTTCTTTTGTTTTAGCAGATTCAATTGGGTCAACATCTAATCCATAGATATGTCCCTGACCTTCCAGACACTGTAACATTGCCTTTGTATGACCGCCATATCCAAGAGTTGCATCTAATCCTGTCATTCCCGGCTTAATCTGTAAAAAATCTATAATTTCATTGACACAAATGGAAATATGCATTCCTGCCGGTGTACTTCCCTTACGAATTACCTTTTCAATGGTATCTGCATATTTTTCCGGATTGTGCTCCTTGTATTTTTCCTTGTAACTCTTTGGATGTGTTCCCGAATAGCGTACACGGCGTTTGTGCACCTTTTCCTGTGGCTGATTGTTTTCCATTTTTCTTATTATCCTCTCTTAGACAGTTTCTTTAAATATGTGTTTTTCAACTCATTTTCTTCCTGCAATCTTTTATTCTTATCTTTTAAATGCTGCATATATTCCCTGCACAACTTTACCCCACCACGAACTACAATGTCGTCATGATTTTCAATATCTTCTAACCACTGTAATAATGATTTTTCACGAATGTCGTTGTAGGTGTTATCTTCTTTTGTGAACATATAATTTAAATTCTCCTTTTAATCCTTTACAATTATGCCTTCTGCAAATGGATTGTCTCACCGATTACAATCCCCTTAGAATCCACTCCATGTCCAATATCTCTAGTCACTGCAAGGGGGATTTCTTCTCCTACAAATTGTTGCACTAAAGTAAGCATATCAGGCTGGCAATTCCCCTCTTCCATCTGGGTGAAGGTTCCAAGTACAATTCC
>CAZRLE010000201.1:0-3145 GCA_964600705.1 uncultured Lachnoclostridium sp.
TTTGTGTAGAGATTGATGGTGTACAGTATGCAATTCCATTACGTTCAGATATACACCACCCACATGTATTGTGGACGGATAAAAAGAATCATTGCGGTGTTGATTTTTCTAAGGCGGTTGTAATTAAGGAGGATAGTTACATTGATTTATCTGTTGAACCTCATTTAAGACAAAATGAATTTGATGCACTTAGAGGTAAGGATTTTAAAATTAAAAGCAAAATGGAGAAATATATTGCGGACTATAAAAAAGCAAAGAAAGATTTGAGTAAACCGATAAATCAAATGTTGGTAAAATATTCTACATTACAATATTTTGAAAAAGAAATTGGGTTATAAAATATATAAGACGAAGAAAGATGTGTGATAGTATGATGATGGTAACTACCGCACAGCCACCAAGTTGCTTTGAAATGCCGGAAAATAAAGGAATACAGCAACTATCCAGGAAGCTGCAGATGCAGGTAAGTTCTAAGGAATAGCGTATTTTCATAAGGACAATGTAAAATAAGGTTTTAAGGGTATATCAAGGCGAAGAAATTTCGGTTTGGTATACCCTTTTTATATCTCCTTCATTGTATTGTGGAAAAAATTGTAGATAAGAGTTATAATATATACAGAATGTATAAGAAAGGGGAAGCGTTATGAGTAAAGTTAGAAAAGTATTGCTTTTCATAGGAGTTATATTTATGGTAATGCTGGTACAACAACCTTATGCCATGCAAACAGGAGAGACAGCCGTTGCCAAGGCGGCAACAGTGAAGCTTAACAAGAAAAGGAAAACACTAAAGGTAGGGCAGACGTTTCGCTTGAAAGTGAAAGGTACGGATCAAAAAGTGAAATGGAGTTCATCTGACAATGCTGTTGCTACTGTAAATTCTACTGGAAAAGTAACTGCAAAATCAGAAGGAACAGTAGTGATTAGAGCAGAAGTAGCGAAAAAGAGTTTTCATTGTACGGTTACAATAAAGGGGAAAGCAGAAGAAAGTGCTACCTCAGATAGCAGCACTGATACATCTGGTGAAGATACGGATACTACTACGAGTGACAGTACTACGAATAACGGTTCAACAAAACATATACATCAGTCCTGTTTTGTTAATGTTGAAAAGTATTACCTGGAGCTTGTAAAGGGTGAGAGTGTACAAATGAATGTCTATACTAATTGTGGACCTTTATATTTTGTAGATAGCAACCCTTCTATAGCTAGTTCAAAAATTGAATGCTATTATGATGTATATTATCCAATGGTTATTACAGCAAATGAAGTAGGTGTAACTACGATTGGAATTATAAATGTAAATGATTCGTCATTGACAAAGTGGATTGCTGTACATGTGAGTGAATAATAAGGTTTTAGGGGTATATCAAAGCGAAGAAAATTCGCGTTTGATATACCCTTTTCTATTTACATTTGGTATAATGGTAAAGATGGTGAAATTAACTATAATAGAGAGGAATCACAATGGATGAACTAAAAATCAAAAAGAAAAATCTATGGATGTTTCCTTTGGGAACGGTAGGTCGAGATATGTGTTACAACTTAGTAACTAACTTCCTTCTTACATACATCCTGTTTACGAAAGGGCTTTCGGCAGCGCAGTTAGGTGCGATTACAGCAATTATGGTTGCTGCCCGTGTATTTGATGCGTTGAATGACCCGATTATGGGAAATATTATCGAAGCAACACATACGAAGTGGGGCAAGTTTAAGCCTTGGTTAGTAATTGGTGTATTGCTTACTTCTGTTGTTGTTACAATGGTGTTCTCATCAGACTTAAAGGGATGGGACTTTGTAGTGCTATTTGGTGTGTTTTATTTTTCTTATAGTATTGCCTACACCATGCACGACATTTCTTACTGGGGCATGGTACCTGCGTTAAGTTCAGATGCAGCAGCAAGAGACCAGTATACCTCTAGAGCGACTTTGTTCGCGGGAATTGGTGGAACATTAGCTTCTATCTTAATTCCAATGCTGACTACAGGTAATACAGCTATTGGCGGAAGTGCCAATGTGGCATACAAGTATGTAGCTGTTGCGATTTCTATTTTAATGCCATTATTCTTATGTTTTACTTTATTTGGTGTAAAGGAACATAGAGAAACTGAGAAGCCTGAGAAGTCCTCTGGTGGATTAAAACAGGTTATCAATACAATTAAGGAAAATGACCAGCTTCGTTGGATTGCAATTATTTTCCTCATTCAGCAGGTTGGAAATGGTATTGTAATTGGTGGAATTGGTTCTACTTATATCTATTTCCGGTTTGGATATGAAGGAGGATTTTATTCTCTCTTTACTACGGTCGGAATGTCAGCAACTGCATTTTTAATGGTATTCTATCCAACGATTTCTAAGAAGATTAATAGAAAGAAATTGATGAATATTATGGCGGTAATTGCTGTAGTTGGTTATGTGTTTATGGTATTATCTTATTTGATTCCAAGTGTTGGATTTGCACTTTTAGTAGTAGGATATATGCTTTCAAACTTTGGACAGTACTGTTACTACCTGGTTATGATGATTTCCATTATCAATACAGTAGAATATAACCAGTATAAATGTGGTGTAAGAAATGAAGCAATTATTGCTTCGGTACGACCTTTTATGACAAAGATGGCATCTGCTTTTATTGTAATGGTTACAACAGCAAGTTATGTGATTTTTGATGTAACAAACTATACCAATAAGATTTCAGATTTAGAAAGTGCTTCTGCCATGGGAACCATTACAGAAGCAGATAAGTTAAGTCAGATTGGTGAGATTCTTGGCAGTGTACAGACAGGACAGACTATGGGTCTTCTTATTTGTATGACGGTATTACCATGTGCATTGATGTTAATTTCTAATTATTTATATCAGAAGAAATATAAATTAGATGAAACAGAATATGCACGTATTTGCAAAGAGCTTGGAGTACAGTAAAAAAACAAGGCGTTAATGATACAATTGATTGGGATTAGAATAATGTAATAAAATTGCAGCCCCGACTTAGACCGGGGCTGTTGAACTATCATTTATCAATGATTTTTATTAATTAGCATCCGAAATAAAAAATGTTACAAAAAGAAGTAAATAACTCGGAGCAGCTATTGAAAAATTTGATGCACATAGTTTCGTCCTCCTTATTTTTTAGTTTGTGTTAGCT
>CAZRLE010000202.1:0-3130 GCA_964600705.1 uncultured Lachnoclostridium sp.
AATAAGAGAAGAAAAGGTCACAAAAAATTGCGACCTATGCAGATAATTTATGTCTTCCCTTTGCTCTTCTAGCAGCTAATACTTTTCTACCATTCTTAGTGCTCATTCTACTTCTGAAACCATGTACTTTAGATCTAGATCTCTTTTTTGGCTGGAATGTCATTTTCATTGTCCCGGCACCTCCTTTTCTTACCAAACTATCTATAAATATAGTAGGCATATTTCTTCTATTCTATAATTGAAAAATATCACGATTAATTATATCGTTGATATTCCAATTCGTCAAGTAAATATTTACACTTTTTTCAAGAAATATTTGTAACTATTCAGAGCCAACCTTGCAAACACAAAGTGGCTCTGAATATATCAACATATTCTTCCACCGTTTTTATTCTACCTTTGCGTTATCCACATTTTGTGGATAACTTGTGGATAACTTGTGCTTTTTTACATATTTTCTACACACCTATTATGATAATCTTCCCCATTTATCGACATTTCTCTATGTGCATACTTCAATTTTACTTTATACACATACATGTGAATAAATTTCTTCCACACATACTTATCCCATTTATCCATATCTGCTTATCCACAACTTTAACACCCCTTATCCTGTGTTTCCAACTATTGAAATTTTTTCTTTTTTGGTATATCATAGTAATTAGGTATGCTTATGTCTACATTAAGCTTAGATACGTTTTTTTGGGAGGCAATATGAAAGAAATTATCATAGAAAAATGGGATGAAATATTAGAATACATGAAAGTAGAACATTCTATATCCAATGTATCTTTCCGTACATGGATTCAGAAACTCAGTGTTTACTCCGTGTCAGAAGACATTATTACCATTTCCATCGACGATAGGGAGATTGGTGATAGTAAGAACTTCATTATTAAAAAGTTTGGTATTCCTTTAAGAGTCTCAATTGAAGAAATTACAGGCAAAGAGTTTGAATTAGAATTCATCTTGGCCAGTGATATCAAGGAAGACACCATAATTAAAGAGACAGCTCCTGCTCCAAAGCCATCTTCAGGTAAAGAGAATAAATATCCATTCTTAAATCCTAGATACACATTTGATACCTTCGTAGTAGGTAACAATAACAATCTGGCTCATGCAGCTTCCTTAGCTGTAGCAGAAGCACCAGCCGAAGTATACAATCCACTTTTCATCTATGGTGGTCCGGGACTTGGCAAAACTCACTTGATGCATTCCATTGCTCATTTTGTATTAGAACAGAATCCGAATGCTAAAGTTTTATATGTAACCAGCGAGGTTTTCACGAACGAATTGATTGAAGCCATTCGTAACCGTTCCGACACAACCTCTATTACACAGTTTAGAAATAAATACCGCAACATTGATGTACTTCTTATTGACGATATTCAATTCATTATCGGAAAAGAAAGTACACAGGAAGAGTTTTTCCATACCTTTAATACTCTTTATGAAGCAAAAAAACAGATTATTATTTCATCTGATAAGCCTCCAAAGGATATTGAAACATTAGAAGAACGTCTTCGTTCCCGTTTCGAATGGGGTCTTACTGCTGACATCCAGCAGCCGGATTACGAGACTAGAATGGCAATTCTTAAGAAAAAGGAAGAATTAGATGGTCTTACCATTGATGATGAAGTAATGAAGTATATTGCTTCCAATATTAATTCCAATATTCGAGAATTAGAAGGTGCACTTAACCAAATTGTTGCACGCTCACGCCTTATTAATAAGAAGATTGATGTTTCCCTTGCAGAGGAAGCATTAAAAGATTTAATCTTTCCTAATAATAAGAAAGAAATCACTACCGACTATATTGCAGGCATTGTAGCAGAGCATTATGGAATTACAGTTACAGATATTATTTCTACCAAGAAGAGCAGAAATGTAGCATATCCAAGACAGATTTGTATGTACTTATGTCGTTCTCTCTTACCAGACATCTCCTTAAAGGACATTGGTAATAATCTTGGTAACAGAGATCATACTACGATTCTTCACGGAATTAACAAAATTGAACAGGATATGAAGGCAGATGCTTCTTTATTGAGTACTATTGAAGTATTAAAGAAGAAAATCAATCCTCAGTAAGTAAAATAAGCATTTAAAGTGCTTTATAACTTCATAACATTAAAATGTGGATAAACTGTGCATAGGGCAGTGAATAAAAAGTGGGTTTTATGTTAATAACCTAATTGTAAATTTTTTACATTTATCTTTCACCTACATGATACACACATAATTCACACTCAATTCTGCCTTAGTTAACACAGTTATCAATCTACCTTAAGTAGCTAAAATAGGAGCTTCAGAATACTTATTAACAAATTCACACCCCTTATTAAGACTACTACGACATTATTATTTATATATATACATTGCATTTTCCCGAAAGGAGTTATACACACCATGAAAATCGTATGTAAAAAATCGGACCTTTTAAACAGTGTCAATATTGTACTAAAGGCAGTACCTGCTAAATCTACTATGCCAATCTTAGAATGTATCGTTATAGAAGTTAAGAATAATCAGATTCAGTTAGTTGCTAACGATATGGAACTTGCCATCCGTACTGTTGTTAAAGGAAATATTATAGAAGAAGGCGTAATTGCCATTAATGCAAAGTTATTCTCTGAAATCATGCGTAAACTTCCAGACAATGAAGTTACCATTGAAACAGACAGTAATTTTATGGCATATATTACCTGTGAAAAAGCAAAATTCAATATATCAGGAAAAGACGACAACGAATTTCCATCTATTCCTTTCATTGAAAAGGATAAACACATTGTATTATCCCAGTTCAGCCTGAAGGAAATTATCAGACAGACAGTATTCTCCATTTCTGACAATGAAAGTAACAAGATTATGACCGGAGAATTATTTGAAATCAATGGTAGTGAATTCAAAGTTGTTTCCTTAGATGGACATCGTATCTCAATCCGTAAGATTCAGTTAAAAGAAGTTTATGATAACATTAAAGTTGTTGTTCCTGGTAAAACATTAAATGAAATCAGTAAAATTTTAAGCGGTGGTATGGAAGATGAAGTAAACATTTTCTTTACCAATAATGATATTGTATTCGAATTTGATGAGACAGTAGTATTATCCCGTCTGATAGAAGGAG
>CAZRLE010000203.1:0-3124 GCA_964600705.1 uncultured Lachnoclostridium sp.
CTGAATTTAAGAAAATTATTTGGCCAAACAAACAATCGCTTGCAAGACAGACTGTGGCAGTTATGTCGGTTTCAATTTTTTTAGGTCTTTTAATTGCGCTGATGGATTATGTAATTCAGTTTGGCGTAGATTTCCTTGTAGGTTTAAGATTTTAATGGAGGCAGAGTGATTATGGCAGAGGCACACTGGTATGTAGTTCATACCTACTCAGGTTATGAGAATAAGGTAAAAGCGAACATTGACAAAACAATTGAAAACAGACATTTGGAAGACCAAATTTTAGAGGTCAGAGTTCCAATGCAGGACGTTGTTGAGATGAAAAATGGCGCCAATAAGACTGTATCAAAGAAAATGTTTCCGGGATACGTGCTTATTCATATGGTTATGAATGATGACACATGGTATGTTGTCAGAAATACCCGTGGTGTCACCGGATTCGTTGGTCCGGGAAGCAAGCCGGTACCACTTACCGATATGGAAATGAAACCATTAGGAATCAAAACAACAGCAGACGTTGAAGTAGACTTCGAAGAAGGCGATATGGTTATTGTAACAGGCGGTGTATGGAAGGATACAGTAGGAGTTATCCGTTCTATGAACCTCAGTAAGCAGATCGTAACAATCAACGTAGAATTATTTGGTCGCGAAACACCGGTAGAAATAAGTTTCGCAGATATAAAACTTGCAGAGTAGAAACTTACAAAGTAAGTGAAAAAGCAAATTAAGGAGGCAATTTCCAATGGCAAAGAAAGTAACAGGATATATTAAATTGCAGATTCCTGCTGGCAAGGCTACACCAGCTCCACCAGTTGGTCCTGCTCTTGGTCAGCACGGTGTTAACATTGTAGAATTTACAAAACAGTTCAACGCAAGAACAGCTGAAATGGGAGATACAGTTATCCCGGTAGTAATCACAGTATACGCAGACAGAAGCTTCAGCTTCATCACAAAGACACCACCAGCTCCAGTATTAATCAAAAAAGCATGTGGTATCAAGTCTGGTTCAGGTAAACCAAACAAACAGAAAGTTGCGGTTCTTCCAAAAGCAAAATTACAGGAAATCGCAGAATTAAAAATGAAAGACTTAAATGCAGCATCTTTAGAAGCAGCTATGAGCATGATTGAAGGTACAGCAAAGTCTATGGGTGTTACAATCGGTGAATAATCCGAAACATCATTTTGAAAATTAAGATTGAAAATAAGTTAACTATTATGTGGGAGGGGCCTCTCCCGATAATACCACCAGGAGGTTTTTTAGAATGAAAAGAGGAAAGAAATATCAGGAAGCTGTAAAATCTTATGACAAGTTAGCTCAGTATGATGTTGCAGAAGCTATCGAATTAGTTAAAAAGAATGCTACAGCAAAATTTGATGAAACAATCGAACTTCATGTTAGAACAGGTTGTGATGGTCGTCACGCAGAACAGCAGATTCGTGGTGCAGTAGTATTACCACATGGTACAGGTAAAACTGTTAAAGTTTTAGTATTTGCAAAAGGTACTAAATTAGATGAAGCACAGGCAGCAGGAGCAGATTTCGTTGGTGGAGAAGAATTAATTCCAAGAATTCAGAACGACGGATGGTTTGATTTCGATGTTGTTGTTGCTACACCTGATATGATGGGTGTTGTTGGTCGTTTAGGTCGTGTACTTGGACCAAAGGGCTTAATGCCAAACCCAAAAGCTGGTACAGTTACTATGGACGTAACAAAAGCTGTTAACGACATCAAAGCTGGTAAGATTGAATATAGATTGGACAAAACAAACATTATCCACGTGCCAGTTGGAAAAGCATCTTTTACAGATGAACAGTTAAGCGACAACTTCCATACCGTTATGGGAGCTATCAACAAAGCGAAACCATCAAGCTTAAAAGGTCAGTACATTAAGAGTGCAGTTCTTGCATCTACAATGGGACCTGGTGTGAAATTAAACGTAAATAAAATTACAGGTTAATTATTTTAAGATTGTTGGGAAGTTTTGATTGACAAGCCCAATATATAGTGCTATAATGCAAAAGCATATTGCCGAAGACAGTAGGTGCCGTAAGGCGTAAAGATGAAACACCTACCGAGGAGATTATTATTGAAAGTGATTTTTACCTCTCTGTCTTGTGGCAGAGAGGTTTTTTATATTTCGTTAGAGATTATAACCTCGCAGTCTTTTATGCAAACGGGTCATAGACCCAAAATAACAAAAAGCCAGAGCTTTTTGTTATCGATGAATAATAAAAGGAGGTAAATAATTGTGGCAAAAGTAGAATTGAAACAGCCAATCGTTCAGGAAATTGCTGATAGCATCAAAGATGCACAGTCAGTTGTAGTAGTAGATTACCGTGGACTTACTGTTGCTCAGGATACAGAGCTTCGTAAACAATTAAGAGAAGCTGGTATTACTTATAAAGTATATAAGAATACATTAGTAAAACGTGCTATTGCAGGTACTGAATTCGAAAGTTTAACAGATTCCCTTGAAGGACCAAACGCATTCGCTATCTCTACAACAGATGCAACAGCACCAGCCAGAGTATTAGCAGAATTTGCGAAGAAAGCACCAAAGCTTGAAATCAAAGCAGGTGTAGTTGAAGGAACATTCTATGATGAAAACGGCATGAAAGCAATTTCAGCTATCCCATCAAGAGAAGTACTTCTTGGAAGATTATTTGGAAGTATGCAGTCACCTATTGCAAACTTTGCTCGTGTTATTAAACAGATTGCAGAGAAAGATGGCGAAGCAGCTCCAGTAGCAGAAGCAGTTGCAGAATAATCGTTATAAGAGATTAAATGTAATTATTCAGAGTAGTTCAAAACAAGTTTTGGACAAAAGAATATGATTTAGGTGTACAGAATAGTTACTGTAAAATATTCAAGGTACGAATAAAAACAAAAAGCAAGGTTGCTTTGGGTTTTGACACGAGCCTTATGCTATCACTAATGGACACAAAGGTGTCTTTGGTAGTGAAAGTCTTATGGAAACTCATTAGTCTTTTATACTTTCGAGTATATTTGGAAGTGAATGTAGATAAGAACCCAACGTGCTTTAGCCGTTGGAGTGTCAGGATTAAGTAGAAAATATCATATGGCGTAAAGCCAATTATAATTAAATTTTAATGGAGGAAATTAAAA
>CAZRLE010000204.1:0-3090 GCA_964600705.1 uncultured Lachnoclostridium sp.
TTCTTCTTAGATAAAAACAAAGAAAAAGTAAAAGAACCATTCAAAAACTGCTAGTTATACGAGATTCTATTCAAGACAGGATCGAAAATTCTTCGAATTTCTTCGCGTTGGAGATTCCTCCAATAAAAATAGATATAAAATAGTCCTTAGAAAGCAAGATTTCGCAGTCTATTTTAAATATTTTTGCTGTTTTGAATAGTTAAATAATATAAATAAACAAAAATTGAGGAGGATTATACTATGAAAGTAGGTATTATCGGAGCAGGTACTATGGGTGCCGGAATTGCACAGGCATTTGCTGAAACAGAAGGATATGAAGTATATCTTTGCGATATTAATGATGAATTTGCTGCAAACGGCAAAGCAAGAATCGCAAAAGGATACAGCAAATTAGTTGCAAAAGAAAAAATTACTCAGGAATATGCTGACGGAATTTTAGCTAAAATCACAACAGGTACAAAAGACATTTGTACAGATGCTGATTTAGTAGTAGAAGCAGCATTAGAAGTTATGTCTGTAAAACAGCAGACATTTAAAGAATTACAGGATATCGTTCCTGCACACTGTATCTTCGCTACAAATACATCTTCTTTATCTATCACTGAAATCGGTGCCGGATTAGACAGAGCTGTTATTGGTATGCATTTCTTCAACCCTGCAAACAGAATGAAATTAGTTGAAGTTATCGCAGGTCTTAACACACCAGCTGAAACAGTTGAAAAAATCAAAGAAATTTCTGTAGAAATCGGAAAAGATCCTGTACAGGTTGAAGAAGCTCCAGGTTTCGTTGTAAACAGAATCTTAATCCCAATGATCAACGAAGCAATCGGTATCTATGCAGAAGGTATTGCATCTGTGGAAGGTATCGACAAAGCTATGAAATTAGGTGCTAATCATCCAATGGGACCTTTAGCGTTAGGTGACCTGGTAGGTCTTGACATCGTATTAGCTATCATGAACGTTCTTTATGATGAAACAGGCGATCCAAAATATCGTCCACACACACTTCTTAAGAAAATGGTTCGTGGTAAACAGCTTGGTATGAAAACAGGTAAAGGTTTCTACGATTACACAAAATAAGTTAAATAAAGTTTATTAATAACAAACATTCAGAACAGATTGATTCAAATAGCAATCTGTTCTGAATAAAAACATGGAGGAATATAAATCATGGATTTTACTTTAAGCAAAGAACATGAAATGGCGAGACAGTTATTCAAAGAATTCGCTGAAAAAGAAGTAAAACCTCTTGCACAGGAGGTTGATGAAACTGAAACATTCCCAAGAGAAACAGTTGAAAAAATGGCTAAATATGGTTTCTTAGGAATTCCTGTACCAAAGGAATACGGCGGACAGGGTTGTGATGCTTTAACATATGCTATGTGTGTTGAAGAATTATCTAAAGTTTGTGGTACTACAGGTGTTATCGTTTCTGCACATACATCCCTTTGTGTAGACCCAATCCAGACATATGGTACACCGGAACAGAAAGCAAAATATTTACCAGACTTAGCTAGCGGTAGAAAACTTGGTGCTTTCGGTTTAACAGAACCAGGAGCTGGTACAGACGCTCAGGGACAGCAGACAAAAGCTGTTTTAGATGGTGACGAATGGGTACTTAACGGATCTAAATGTTTCATCACAAACGGTAAAGAAGCTGACGTTTATATTATCATCGCTGTAACAGGTAAAATTGAAAAACGTGGCCGTGTTCAGAAAGAAATCTCTGCATTTATCGTAGAAAAAGGAACACCTGGATTTACATTCGGTACAAAAGAAAAGAAAATGGGTATCAAAGGTTCTTCTACATACGAATTAATCTTCACAGATTGCCGTATTCCAAAGGAAAACTTACTTGGTGCTAAAGGTAAAGGTTTCGCTATCGCTATGCACACACTTGATGGTGGACGTATCGGTATCGCTGCTCAGGCTCTTGGTATTGCAGAAGGTGCTCTTGAAACAACAATCAACTATGTAAAAGAAAGAAAGCAGTTCGGTCGTTCTATCAGCGCATTCCAGAACACACAGTTCCAGTTAGCTGATATGGCTACTAAAGTAGAAGCTGCTAAATTGTTAGTATACAAAGCTGCTATGAAGAAAAATGAATATGCTCAGGGTAAAAAAGTTTCCTACTCTATGGAAGCTGCTATGGCTAAATTATATGCAGCAGAAGTTGCTATGGAAGTAACAACAAAAGCAGTTCAGTTACACGGTGGATATGGTTACATCAGAGAATATGATGTTGAACGTATGATGCGTGATGCTAAGATCACAGAGATCTACGAAGGAACTTCTGAAGTTCAGCGTATGGTTATCTCTGCAAACATTTTAAACTAGGAGGTAACGAAAAGTGAAAATTATCGTTTGTATTAAACAGGTTCCAGATACAAAGGGCGGAGTTAAATTTAACCCAGACGGAACACTTGATAGAGGTGCTATGCTTGCTATCATGAACCCAGACGACAAAGCAGGTTTAGAAGCAGCATTAAGAATTAAAGAACAGAATGGAGCAGAAGTAACAGTTATTACTATGGGTCTTCCAAAAGCAGCAGACGTTCTTCGTGAAGCTCTTGCTATGGGTGCAGACAAGGCAATTCTTGTTACAGACAGAGTATTAGGTGGTGCAGATACATGGGCAACATCTACAACACTTGCTGGTGCAATCAGAAATCTTGAATATGACTTAATCATCACAGGACGTCAGGCTATCGACGGTGACACAGCTCAGGTTGGTCCTCAGATTGCAGAACATTTAGGTCTTCCTGTAATTTCTTATGCAGAGGCTATCGAAGTAAAAGAAAGTACAGTAGTTGTTAAACGTCAGTATGATGACAGATATCATATGGTAGAAGCTAAAATGCCATGTTTAATTACAGCTCTTGCTGAATTAAATGATCCTCGTTACATGACTCCAGGTGGAATTTTTGATGCTTGTGCAGCAGAAATTACAACATGGGGAAGAGCAGATCTTAAAGATGTTGATGATGCTAACCTTGGTTTAAAAGGTTCTCCAACAAAAATTGCTAAAGCATCTGACAAAGTTCGTAAGGGTGCAGGCGAAAAAGTTACTCCTGATTCTCCGGAAGAAGC
>CAZRLE010000205.1:0-3079 GCA_964600705.1 uncultured Lachnoclostridium sp.
CGTAGCAGTACCAAAGAGCAAAAAGCTCCTTCAGTTCACATTAGATGACGGAACAGGCACAGATCGTACAATCTTAAGTGGAATTCATGAATACTATGAACCAGAACAGTTAGTAGGCAAGACATTAGTTGCTATTACTAACCTTCCACCAAGAGCAATGATGGGAATTGAATCTTGTGGTATGTTACTTTCTGCTATTCATAACGAAGAAGGCGAAGAAAGACTTAACCTTCTTATGGTAAGCAATAAGATTCCGGCAGGTGCAAAATTGTACTAGGATAGACAATATAAAAGTGATATAATAAAACCAGCAGAGTCTAGAAGGCTATGCTGGTTTTTTTAACTACATTTAATTGACAATGGAGAAGATAGACTTTAAAATAGGATTATATATATTTATTGAATGAATCAGATAAGTGAAGTACGTTGATGTAAAGTAATGGCTGATGAGAAAGGCAGGGTACGAAAGCGTATGAAACAGTTTTTGTATGCAGATAAGGACGAACAGGTTAAGAAGATTAATAAGTATTTAGCTACAAGTATGGTTTTGTTTGATGTATTGATTATGCTGGTTGTAACTATTTCTGTTATAGAAGGCAACCGAACAGTAGGCTATTGGCTTGTTATGGCGGCGGTTATGATTGCGACCTGTATAACTAGTTTTGTTATGAACAAAAAAGAACCTGGCAACAGAAAGATGCGTTACGTGGCATTTGCAGGAATGTTTGTTGTGTCTTTTATGATTGCATGGTCCTATAATGATTATTATATGCGCTTTATGACAACAGTGCCATTTTTAGGAACGGTGCTGTACTTCAATAAACGTTATTCCAAGGTTTGTGCCCACGGAATTGCAATTCCGAATATTCTTATTTTCCTATATCGTGCATTTATAGCACAGAATTATGTGAAGGGTGATATGCTTGCTCAGTTAGGTGCAACCATTGTAGTTGCAGTAGTTATGTATGTTCTTATGTACCTCACTTATGTAGGTAAGAGCTTTAGTGATGATTCCATCGGAAAGATGGCTGACGATGCAAAGAGACAGCAGGAAATGATGGATGACGTTATGGAAATTGCCAACGAAGTAAGAAAAGGAACAGAAGAGGCAATTCAGTTGGTAGACGAGTTGAAGGGTTCTTCAGAAAGTGTAAAGCTTTCGGTAAGCGGAATTACTGAAAGTACTGCTATGGCGGCTGAGTCTATGCAGGATCAGAACATGATGACACAGGATATTCAGCAGAATATTGAGAACACAGTGGAACGTTCCGAGCATATGGTTCAGGTAGCAGAACAGTCCAGAGTATTAAATCATAGCAATGCCGAAAGAATGCGTGAATTAAAGCAGCATGCAGATGTGCTTGCACATACTAATAAACAGGTAGTGGAACTGATGGGACAGCTTCAGGAAAATGTTGGCGACGTAAAAGAAATTACAAAGACGATTTTTGCGATTTCATCTCAGACCAATTTACTTGCCCTGAATGCGTCAATCGAGGCAGCCAGAGCCGGAGAAGCAGGTAGAGGATTTGCGGTGGTTGCAGATGAGATTCGTGAATTATCTGAACGTACAAGGGTTGAGACAGAGAATATTACTAATATCCTCAACAAGCTGACTACCAATGCATATGAGACAGCCAATGCAGTAGAGAAAACGGTTCAGGTTAGTGCAGTGCAGGATGAGATGATTAAAGAAGTTGCAGATAAGGTAGATGAACAGCGTAAGAATGTAAGTGCTCTTGTAGACGATATTGGTGAAATTGGTAAGATGGTTGACAGTCTTTCAAAAGCAAATGCACAGATTGTAGACAATATCGTACAGATTTCAGCAAGTGCGCAGGAAGTAACAGCTACATCACAGGAATGTGCAGATATTACAGAGAGTAACTATGAAGCAGCAACTCATGCACAGGAGATACTATCAGGGGTGATGGAAGTATCCCATCGTATGGATAAGTATTTAGGCTAATAATAAAATTTAATATATTTTAAGGAGGCAACAACAATGATTAACTGGAACAATTTGGATACGGTTAGTGCTTATCAGGAACTTACACAGGTTGCAAAGGTGGACCTTGTAAAGGTTATGACAGGAGAAAGCGGAGCTGAACGTGTTAAGAAATACAGCGCTCCTATGGCAGCAGGCATGGCATATAACTATGCGGCAAAGCAGGTGGATGATGATGTACTTGCAGCACTTGCAAAGTTAGCAAAAGAAATGCAGCTTACAGAAAAGTTTGCGGCTCTTTATAATGGTGAAGTAATCAATACAGGTGAAAAGAGATTAGTTCTTCATCATATGACTCGCGGTCAGTTAGGGGATGCAGTTGTAGCAGATGGTGGCGACAAGCGTGCTTTCTATACAGAACAGCAGGCAAAGATTGCTGAATTTGCTAATAAAGTACATAATGGTGAAATCACTAACGCAGCAGGTGAAAAGTTCACAACAGTAGTTCAGATTGGTATCGGTGGCAGTGACTTAGGTCCTCGTGCCATGTATTTAGCACTTGAAAACTGGGCTAAGGTTAATAATACATTTAAGATGGAAGCTAAGTTTATCAGCAACGTAGACCCTGATGATGCAGCTGGTGTATTAGAAACAATTGATGTTGCACATTCTATTTTTGTATTAGTTTCTAAGTCTGGTACAACACTTGAAACATTAACAAACGAATCTTTCGTAAAAGATGCATTAAAGAATGCAGGTTTAGATCCGTCCAAACATATGGTAGCAGTTACCAGTGAAACTTCTCCATTAGCTAAGAGTGCAGATTACCTGGACGCATTCTTTATGGATGACTATATCGGCGGACGTTTCTCTTCTTCTTCCGCAGTAGGTGGGGCAGTATTATCTCTGGCATTTGGTCCGGAAGTATTCGCACAGTTTTTAGATGGTGCAGCAGCAGCAGACAAGACAGCACAGAACAAGGACATTCTTGCAAACCCGGCTATGCTTGATGCATTGATCGGTGTTTATGAACGTAATGTTTTAGGATATGAAAATACAGCAGTTCTTCCATATTCTCAGGCGCTTAGCCGTTTCCCTGCTCATTTACAGCAGCTTGATATGGAATCTAAT
>CAZRLE010000206.1:0-1951 GCA_964600705.1 uncultured Lachnoclostridium sp.
AGCTGGATAGAGCACTTGGCTACGGACCAAGGTGTCGGGAGTTCGAATCTTCTCATGCACGGGTAAAGTAAAGGATTATTAGAGAAATTTAATAATCCTTTTATTTTTTTGCAGTTGACATAGACATGGAATCAGATATAATGAAAGGAAATAGAACTATTTTAACGTTGGGGGTATAATATGAAACATGGATTAGATGTGAGATATATCAATCCTTTCGTGCAAGCTAGTACACAGGTGCTTGAAAGTGTTGCTCAGATGAAATTAACATTAGGAAGACCAGGGCTCGCTACACTTGATTTTGAAGATAATACATTTTTACTCCAGGTAGGTGTAGTAGGAGAGATGAAGGGACAGGTTATCATTGCAATGTCAGTGGAAGTGGCAAAGAAGATTGCCAGCATTATGATGTGCGGTATGCCAGTAGAAGAATTGGATGAGATGCCTAGATCAGCACTTAGTGAATTATCGAATATGATTATGGGAAATGCAGCTACAATGTTTTCTATGCAGCAGATTTTGATTGATATTACAACACCGATGTCAACGCTTGGAAGTCATTTATCTCTTCAAACAGAGGTTGAAGCACTGAAGGTACCATTGTTATTGGATGAAGTAGAGACATTAGGATTATATATTTGTGTTTCTAAGGATTAACAGGAGTAGGATTATATGGAAAAACAAGAGTTTTTGATGGTTTTGAGGGAATGTCTGTCAGGAGAGGTACCTGAACAGGAAGTGAATAATAGCATACGATATTATGAGGAATATTTATCAAATGGGTCAGGCAAATCACTAGAAGAGAAACTAGAGGAATTAGGTGAACCACGTTTGATTGCCAAGACGATTATAGACACATATATGCTGAGTCATGAAGATGAGGCTTATAAGGGATATAGTCATAGTTATGAGGAAAGATATACAGAACAAGAGTACAGTGAAAGGACAAGGGATGCCGGAGTTAGATACTACAGTTGGTCTACAATGGCGTGGTATCAGAAGCTGCTTGTTTTAGTAATAGGTTGTGTGGTACTTTCTGTTTTGGTAAGTATGATTGTATTGGGAGTTAATATTTTCTTCAAATTGGCTTTACCTGTTTTGATGATACTGTTTGCTATCAGAATGATAAAGCAGATTTTTCGTTAATATAAGAGAAAATGCCACTGGATTCTAGTGGCATTTTCTATGAGGGGAGTATAAATAATTAATAAGGGGTGTGAATAAAATTTAAGGGGTAAACTTTATTCACGGCACGATTATAATATATACATGTCTAAAAATCAAGAATGAAATATAAAATATGTGTTTAAATCATAAAAAATGAGAAGAAAGTCATGGAAAGATTTACAACAATAAAAACAAAAAGGAGCAGAATATTTTTAGCAGATTGCCACATAATAATCCTGTACTCAAAAATAGCTTTAAGGAGGAAAATATCATGGCTAAAAATTATAGTACTGGATATGAAAACAAGACAACTAATACAGGTAATTCTAAAAATTATTCGCAGAATAGTTCCCAGAACAATTCCCAGAATAAGGCTCAAAATTGTTGTGAGAATGCTTCAAAGAAAGCCTCAAACAGCTCTCAGAATATGAATGGAAACACAACAAAGAACAAAGGTACAAATTCTGGTAAATAATGTAAGTGTTTACTAATAGTAAAAGTAGTTAGGAAATGCCATGGAAGACAATTCTGTGGCATTTTTATTACTTTTTTTTGTAAATTGGAGTGGCAGGGATATAGTGGCGGAGAGTTTTTATCACACCTTTTAGCAATGCTGGAATAGAATAAGAGAAAAGGGTGATTTTATGGAATTTGAAACCATATCTGTAAAACAGATGCTTTCTTTTATGGGAAAGAG
This sequence comes from uncultured Lachnoclostridium sp., assembly GCA_964600705.1. Taxonomy (GTDB): domain Bacteria; phylum Bacillota; class Clostridia; order Lachnospirales; family Lachnospiraceae; genus CAYTGQ01. Next base: position 1,865 of record CAZRLE010000206.1, read on the forward strand.
AAATACGGTGATTGTTGACCTGCGGGACCCGGAAACATATTTGAAAGAACACATCATGGGGGCTGTAAATATTCCATACGAGAATTT
>CAZRLE010000206.1:1961-3065 GCA_964600705.1 uncultured Lachnoclostridium sp.
AGAGAAATGGCTCAAAAGGGATTTTATGTAATGACACTTTATGGGGGAATTCAAGGAGCAAGAGGGAAATTATCCATTGACGTAAGAAGGGAAACAAGATAAGATAAAAAACATAAGAATAAAAGGAGAAACAGCATGAGTCGATTTGAATTTATTGCACCTTGTCATTTTGGATTAGAATCGGTGTTAAAGAGAGAAATAACAGATTTAGGATATGAAATTGTTAGTGTAGAAGATGGAAAGGTAACATTTGCAGGAGATGAAGAGGCAATCTGCAGAGCCAATGTTTTTTTGCGTACAACAGAAAGAATTTTATTAAAGGTAGGTAAGTTTAAGGCAGAAACCTTTGAGGAATTATTTGAAAAGACGAAAGCATTACCATGGGAGGAGTTTGTTCCAGCAGATGGCAAGTTCTGGGTTGCCAAGGCGACTTCTATTAAAAGTAAGCTTTTTAGTCCTTCTGATATTCAGTCTATTATGAAAAAAGCCATGGTAGAAAGAATGAAAATGAAGTATAAGAAGGAATGGTTCGAGGAAACAGGGGAAAGCTTTCCAGTTCGTGTAACGATTATGAAGGATGAAGTGACAGTTGGGATTGATACTTCTGGTGCTTCTCTTCATAAAAGAGGATATCGTTTGCTTACAAGTAAGGCACCAATTACAGAAACACTTGCAGCAGCTTTGATTATGCTGACTCCATGGAAGAGAGATCGAATTCTGGTAGATCCATTCTGTGGTTGTGGAACTATTCCAATTGAAGCGGCGATGATTGGGGCGAATATTGCACCTGGAATGAATCGTTCCTTCATTAGTGAGGGGTGGACTCATCTGATACCGAAAAAATGCTGGTATGAGGCAATTACAGAAGCAAATGATGTGATAATACATGATTTGGAAATGAATATTCAGGGGTATGATCTTGATGGAAGTATGGTAAAGGCAGCCAGAGAGAATGCAAAGCTTGCAGGTGTAGACCAGTATATCCATTTTCAGCAAAGAGCCATGCAGGATTTAAGTAATCCAAAGAAATATGGTTTCATTATCACCAATCCACCTTATGGAGAAAGAATTGATGAAAAAGAGGCAATGCCAAAGCTTTATAAG
>CAZRLE010000207.1:0-2956 GCA_964600705.1 uncultured Lachnoclostridium sp.
GGATAAGATTAATGCATACATGACACTTTATACAGCACTTGTTACAATTTCTAAATGTGCGGCACCAATGATTCCATTTATGGCAGAAGATATTTACCGTAATTTGGTATGCTCTGTTGACAAAATGGCGCCGGAAAGTGTACACTTATGTGACTTCCCGGCTGTAAATGAAGCATACATCGATACTGAATTAGAAAAATATATGGACGAAGTATTAAAAATTGTTGTGATGGGTCGTGCATGCCGTAATGCTGCTAATATTAAGAACCGTCAGCCAATCGGAAATATGTTTGTAAAAGCACCGGAAGAATTACCTGTATTCTTTACAGAGATTATCGAAGATGAATTAAATGTGAAAAAAGTACAGTTTACAGAAGATGTAAGTGCATACACAAGCTACACATTTAAACCACAGCTTCGTACCGTAGGACCAAAATATGGTAAGTTCTTAGGACAGATTCAAAAAGCATTAGCATCTTTAGATGGAAATGCAGCAATGAATGAATTAAAGACAACAGGTGTACTTGCATTACCGGAAGTAAACGAAGCAGTGAAGTTGTTGGAAGAAGATTTGCTTATTACAATGACTCAGGCAGAAGGTTATGTAACAGACGGTGATAATACGGTAACAGTGGTATTAGATACAAACTTGACCGAAGAATTATTAGAAGAAGGTTTTGTACGCGAAATCATTAGTAAGATTCAGACAATGCGTAAAGAAGCAGGCTTTGAAGTAATGGATAAGATTACTATTTACTTTAAAGCAGAAAACAAAGTTGCTGATATTTTTGCTAAGTATGGCGATACCATCAAGGGCGACGTACTTGGTTTAGATATAATTTCTGATACTGTCGAAGGACATCAGAAAGAATGGAACATCAATGGAGAGAAAGTTCTTCTTGGTGTAAAACGTAACTAGAAGGATAAAATTTTTTGAAAAAGATTTTGGAGGAAGTATGAAGAAATCAACAGACTTTAATAAGGCAGAGTTTATTGAAAAAGTGGAAACCAGTGTTCGCTTTTTATATCGTAAAGAGTTAAAAGAAGCGAATCAGCAGGAGTTATTCCAGGCAGTTTCAGCAGTTGTAAAAGAAGTTGTAATGGATGACTGGATGGCTACACAGAAGGCATTTGATAAACAGGATCCAAAGATTGTTTATTATATGTCAATGGAATTTTTAATGGGTCGTGCTTTAGGAAACAACTTGATTAACATGAAGGCTTATGCAGATGTAAAAGAAGCGTTAGAGGAAATCGGTTTAAATATCGATGAAATCGAAGATCAGGAATCAGATCCTGCACTGGGTAATGGTGGTCTTGGCCGTCTTGCAGCTTGCTTCATGGAATCTTTAGCAACATTAGGATATGCAGCATACGGCTGTGGTATCCGTTACCGTTATGGTATGTTCAAACAGCAGATTTCAGATGGTTTCCAGATTGAAGTACCGGATAACTGGTTAAAGAATGGTTACCCATTCGAACTTCGCAGACCAGAGTACACATACCCTGTAAAATTCGGCGGAAACGTTCGTCAGGTAATCGATGAAGATGGAAATGCAAAATGGATACATGAAAACTATCAGGCAGTAAATGCAGTAGCATACGATATGCCGGTAGTAGGTTTCGGTAACCATATGGTAGATACATTAATTATCTGGGATGCAGAACCTGTAAAAGGATTTGCATTAGACAGCTTCGATAAAGGTGATTACAGCAAGGCTGTAGAAGAAGAAAACCTTGCACGTAACCTTGTAGAAGTATTATATCCAAACGATAACCACAGAAAAGGTAAAGAACTTCGTTTGAAACAGCAGTATTTCTTCGTATCAGCAAGCTTACAGCGTGCAATCGAAAGATACAAAAAGCATCATGATGATATCCACAACTTACCGGAAAAAGTTACTTTCCAGATGAACGATACACATCCAACTGTAGCAGTTGCAGAATTAATGCGTATCTTAGTTGACGAAGAAGGCTTAAGCTGGGATGAAGCATGGGATATTACAACTCATACATGTGCATATACAAACCATACAATCATGGCAGAAGCTTTGGAAAAATGGCCAATCGAAATTTTCAAGAGCTTATTACCACGTGTATACCAGATCGTAGAAGAAATTGCTCGCAGATTTGAAAATACAATCCGTGAAAAATATCCATGGAACGAAGAAAAAGTTAAATCAATGGGTATTCTTTACGACGGACAGGTACGTATGGCAAATCTTGCAATCGTAGCTGGTTACTCTGTAAACGGTGTTGCAAGACTTCATACAGAAATCTTAAAGAACGAACAGTTAAAAGACTTCTATGAATTAATGCCAGAGAAGTTTAACAATAAGACAAACGGTATTACACAGAGACGTTTCCTTGCTCATGGTAACCAGATTCTTTCTGACTGGGTAACAAAACGTATCGGCAGCGATGCATGGATTACAGACCTTTCACAGATTAAGAAGCTTGCTGAATTTGCAGATGACAAAGAGGCACAGGAAGAATTTAGAGAAATCAAACTTGCAAACAAAGTTCGTCTTGCAAACTATATTAAAGAACACAATGGTATCGAAGTAGACCCAACTTCTATCTTCGACGTACAGGTAAAACGTCTCCATGAGTACAAACGTCAGTTATTAAATATTTTACATGTTATGTACTTATACAATAACTTAAAAGCAAACCCAGGTATGGATTTTGTTCCAAGAACATTTATCTTTGGTGCAAAAGCAGCAGCAGGTTATGAAAATGCAAAATCTACAATTAAATTAATCAACAGTGTTGCTGATGTTATTAACAATGATGCAAGCATTGATGGTAAGATTAAAGTTGTATTTATTGAAGATTACAAGGTATCTAACGCAGAATGGATTTTTGCAGCAGCAGATGTCAGCGAACAGATTTCAACAGCTTCTAAAGAAGCATCCGGTACAGGTAACATGAAGTTCATGTTAAACGGTGCTAT
>CAZRLE010000208.1:0-2894 GCA_964600705.1 uncultured Lachnoclostridium sp.
TATGAATGCGATTGAAATTAAAGATTTATCGAAGAGCTTTCGTGGGATGTATGCAGTAGACCATTTGAATATGACTGTTCCACAGGGGGCTATTTATGGTTTTGTCGGTGAGAACGGTTCAGGAAAATCTACTACAATGAAGCTGCTCTGCGGGCATCTTGTGCCGGATAGCGGTGAGATTAGTCTATTTGGAAGAGATTATACAGATGCAGGTGTTAGAGTAAGAGTTGGGGCGTTGATTGAAAATGCGGGTTGCTTTCCGGGTTCCAGTGTATATCAGAATTTGATGATGCAGGCGATTAACTTAAATCTGGGGAACCCTGATGAAGAAATAAAAAGAGTGCTTGAGATCGTAAGGATGGAGGATTCCGCAAACATCAAATTCAAAAGTTGTTCTCTTGGTATGAAGCAGAGAATTGGTATTGCAATGGCACTCCTTGGAGAACCAGCGCTGCTTATCTTGGACGAGCCGATTAACGGACTTGATACGGACGGTATGCGTATTATGAGAGAGATTCTTGTGGATATTACAAAAAACTACGGATGTACGGTTTTGATTTCTTCTCATTTGTTAGGAGAACTGGAAAAAATAGCCACCCATTATGGAATTATCAGACAAGGTAAGATGATTATGGAGATGTCTGCGGAAGAAATGGATAACAGAGCACAGGTTTTTGTGTCGCTTAAGACAAAGGATATGAAGGGTGCAAAAGCGGTGCTTAGAACGAAGTTTAGGGATGTTCGTGAGGAAGAAGAATATCTTTGTGTTTATGATGTTGATGATGTAGAAAGTATTGTAGAGCATTTATTAAAAAAGGGTCATGTGGTAAGTGAAATTAAGAAGAATAAGATAGGTTTAGAAGAATACTACATTGAACTGATGAGTGCAAATGACAAGGAGGCAGTGTAATGGCAAAAGAACTTCAATTTGAATTTCCAAGCTTTGGAGAAAGAATAAAAGGTATGCTTGGTGTGGATTTTTACCGCTTATTTCATACACCACTGTATTACATTTTCCTCGCGATTGCTGCGGTTATTCCGGCAATGATTCTTGGAACTTCCGGAATGGAAAATCCACAGACAGGAGAAGTTGCGGAAAAACTTTATACAAATGTATGGCATATTATTGCAGCAGAAAAACCTCTTTATGTAGTAAGCAGTATTGCTGAGTATGCCAATATGAATATGGTATTTATTTTTGGCGGTATCATGGTGTCAATCTTTATCGGGCATGATTATAAAAGCGGATATGTAAAACAGCTTTTTACCACGCACGCAAAAAAGCAGGATTATATGATTTCTAAATCATTGACCTGTGCGTTTGCAATGGCGTGTATGTGTATTACATATCTTTTAGGTTCTGTTGCGGCAGGATTGCTTACAGGACTTTCTATGGAAGTAAATGCAGGCTCGTTGATAATTGCAATTTTGAGCAAGATGATAATGAGTCTTGGCTGGGCAAGTCTTTATACATTCCTCAATATCATCTTTAGAAGATATTTTGGCATTTCCATAGCGTCCAGCTTTTTCTTTGGAACAGGGATTCTGATTATTGGTGTTGCTGCGATTTTGGGAAATTCATCATTGCTGAATGTATTTTTATATGGTTCATCGGTATATGCCTGTTTGTCTGCAAATATCGTGACTTTGATAGTATGTATCATTTGTTCTGTAGCGTGGGCAGTTATTTACAATGTAGTTGGAACACATATTTTGAATAAAAGCGATGTGTATTAGGAGGTAACCGGATGAATGCAATTGAGATAAAAGGTTTAACAAAGAATTTTGGTCAGAAGCAGGCGTTAAAAGGGCTTGATATGACAGTTCCGGTAGGTGCTATTTATGGATTTATCGGTGAAAATGGTTCCGGTAAATCCACCACAGAAAAAATTATCTGTGGACTGCTTCATCAGACGGATGGCTCTGTCAAGATATTTGGCAGAGAGCAAAATGATGTGGATGTCAGAGCGAAGATGGGAGTGCTTATTGAAGCTCCGGGATGTTTTCCGAATTACAGTGTATGGAACAACATGATGCTGCAGGCGGCAAATCTTGGTATAACGAATGCAGAGCAGGAAGTGGTAAAAGTGCTTAAGATGGTATGTATGGAGGGTGCGGCATCCAACAAGTATAAGAACTGTTCTTTAGGTATGAAACAGAGAATTGGTATTGCAATGGCACTTCTTGGCAATCCTGGTTTGCTAGTGCTTGATGAGCCTATCAATGGATTGGATGCAGATGGAATGCGTATTATGCGAGAAGTATTGTGTGACCTTGCAGAGAATCATGGTGTAACAATTATTATTTCTTCTCATATTCTTGGCGAGCTTGAAAAGATTGCAACCCATTATGGAATTGTGCGAGAAGGGAAGATGATGGCTGAGATGACAGCTCAGGAGCTGGAGGCAAGCTGCCGTACCTATATTGCACTACAGGCAAAGGATATGAATCGTGCAAAAATGTTACTCGGATGCAAATATTCTCGTGTGGAAGAGGATGAAGCCGGATATATCCGTGTATATGATGAGGAGGCAACGGAGGAGATTGTAAGTTATCTGTACAAAGAAGGTATTGTAGTAAGTGAGCTTTCAACCAATAAGATTGGATTGGAAGAGTATTATATAGATTTGATGAATGGAGGAAAGCAGTAATGAAAAATATGAAGTTTGATAAAAATACATTTGGAAAAAGACTTCGCACTATGGTGTCGGTAGATTTTCGCAGAATGTTTACGATGCCTTTTCTCTATATTATGGTTGGAATATGTTTTGTAATGCCGATTCTGATTTTTGTAATGACAACGATGATGGATGGTTCGGTTTCCGTAAATCCACAGACCGGAGTAGAAACAGTAATCGAAGGATTTGATAATGTCTGGCAGATAATTGGTTCGG
>CAZRLE010000209.1:0-2874 GCA_964600705.1 uncultured Lachnoclostridium sp.
AGCAGTTATGGAAGTACCTTGGGAAGAAGCATCCCGTTTTGGTCTTATGGTTGCAGATGAAAATGATAAGATTACTGAATTCCAGGAAAAACCAAAGAATCCTAAGTCTAACTTAGCTTCTATGGGTATTTATATCTTCAATTGGGATATTCTTAAAAAATACCTTACAGAAGACGAAGCTGATCCAAATTCAGAAAATGACTTTGGTAACAACATTATTCCTAACCTTCTTAAAGATGGTCGTAGAATGTATGCTTACCACTTTGATGGATACTGGAAAGACGTTGGAACAATTTCTTCTCTCTGGGAAGCTAATATGGAAGTTCTTGACCCAGAAAACAGTGGAATCGACGTATTTGATGAAGATTGGAAGATTTACAGCCGTAACAGCGGTATGACAGGTCATAAGATTGGTGCTGGTGCTGTAGTTGAAAATTCCATGATTACAGATGGTTGCCGTATTGACGGTACAGTAAAACACTCTGTATTATTTGCAGGTGTTAAGGTTGAAAAGGGCGCAGTTGTTGAAGATGCAGTTGTTATGGGTAACACAGTTATCAAAGCTGGCGCAGTAGTAAAACATTGTATCATCGCAGAAAACGTTACAATTGGTGCAAACGCAGTTGTAGGTGCAATGCCTGAAGGCGATGTAAACGGAGTAGCAACAGTTGGTGCAGGAGTTGTAATTGGTGACAATGCGAAGATTGGACCAAATGCAATGATTAGCGAAAATGTAGAAGGTGGTGCAGAAAAATGTTAAATTCTAATACAAGTGCATTGGGTATTATTTTCCCAAACAGTTATGATGCAACAGTTCCAGAGCTGGTTAACTTGCGACTTATGGCATCCATCCCTTTTGCAAGCCGTTATCGTTTGATTGACTTTATGTTATCCAGCATGGCAAATTCCGATATTGACAATATTTCTTTATTAGTAAATAAGAATTATCTTTCTCTTATGGATCATCTTGGTTCAGGACGTGAATGGGATTTAGTTCGTAAGAATGGTGGATTACACTTATTCCCACCAAATGCAGAAAAAACATCAAAGACATATACAGGTCGTGTTTCTGCAATTGCAAGTATTCTTGAATTCCTTAAGGCACAGAAGGAAAAATATGTTGTAATGGCAGATTCTAACCTTGCAGTTAACTTCGATTTCAAAGCTATGATTGAAGCACATATCGAAACAGGTGCAGATGTAACAATCGCATACACAGAAGAAACAATTCCAGAAGGATATAAACAGCTTCCGGATGATCAGGGCTTCTATTATTCTTTCGTAATGGACGAAGGTCGTATTAAAGAAATTTTTGTAAATATGAAAGACGATGCAGTTCAGAATCTTTCTATGAATATATTTGTAGTAGAAAGAGAAAAACTCATTGAGTTAATCAATGTAGCATTTGTTCGTGGACAGAGATATTTTGAACGTGATGTTCTTCTCAGCCAGTTAGATACACTTAATGTACAGGGATATAAGTGCGATAAGTATGTTGCACGTATCACAAGCATTAAGAGCTACTTTGATGAAAATATGAAGCTTCTTGATGATGCGAATTTAGATGGACTCTTTGGTGGAGCGCCAATCAATACTAAGATTCGTGATGATAACCCAACAAGATACATCACAGGTGCTAAGGTTGAAAATGTCATGGCAGCAGATGGTTGTGTTATCGAAGGTGAAGTTGAAAATAGTATCTTATTCAGAGGTGTTAAGGTTGCTAAGGGAGCAAAAGTTAAGAATTGTATCTTAATGCAGGATACAGTAATTGAAGCTGGTGCTAATGTAGAATATCTTATCACAGATAAGAACGTAGTAATTTCCGCAGATAAGGAAATGAAAGGTACTGATACATATCCAATTTATATCAACAAAGGACAGACCGTATAGTTTGATGTAAGTATAGTAATGTCCCCGGGCAGAAGGAATTCTGCTTCGGGGATTTATTAAAATAAATGCAATTGAAAGGGGATAATTCCAATGAGAAATGTTACACTTATGACAAAAGCATTATTTGCAAAAAAAGGTGAAAGCTTTGCAGAAGTTGCACTTCCACACACATGGAACGCATTCGATGGACAGGACGGCGGAAACGATTACTGGAGAGGTATTGCTACTTATGATATTGAACTTCCTAACCCAACACCAGGCATGAAACAGTATATTGAATTTCAGGGTGCAAACCATGTAGCAACTGTATATGTAAATGATCGCGAATTTGGTACACATAGAGGTGGTTTCTCTACTTTCCGTTATGACATCACACCAGCTATGAAGGAAGCGGGCAATGTATTAACCGTAGTTGTTACTAATGCAGTAAGTGATGTATATCCTCAGACAGCAGACTTTACATTCTATGGAGGTTTATATCGTGACGTTAACTTCATTGAAGTAAACGAAGCACATTTTGATTTATTAAAAGATGGTACTCAAGGTGTATTCGTAACACCACATTGTACAGGTAAAACTCGTGTTGACTTATTCCCGGTAAATGCCTGTGGAGCAACTTTAATCGTTGAATTAAAGGATGCGGAAGGTAACGTAGTGGGAACAACAGGTGTAGAAGCTGAAGAACATGCACATGCAATTATTGATATTGCTAATCCACATTTATGGAATGGTATGGAAGACCCATACTGCTACACAGCAGTGGCTAAAATCGTAAAAGATGACGTTGCAGTGGATGAAGTAGAAGTAACTTATGGTTACCGTTCCTTCCATGTTGACCCTAACACAGGTTTCTGGCTTAACGGCAAGAATGTTCCACTTCGTGGTGTTAGCCGCCATCAGGACCGTAAGGATAAAGGATGGGCTGTTTCTAAAGAAGACCATGAACAGGATTGCGCTTTAATCAAAGAAATTGGTGCAAAT
>CAZRLE010000210.1:0-2768 GCA_964600705.1 uncultured Lachnoclostridium sp.
GTAATTTGGAGGAAAAAGATGAAAACAGATAAGAAAATTTTAGTAGCATTTTTTTTGAATTTATGTTTCTCGGTAATAGAATTTATAGGTGGAACAATGACAGGCAGTATTGCCATTGTTTCAGATGCCATTCATGATTTGGGAGATAGTTTTAGTATAGGGCTTTCTTATATATTGGAAAAGGTTAGTAAAAAGGGTGCAGATGAAAAATATACATATGGATATATGCGATATTCTGTATTGGGAAGTGCCATAACAACTGTAGTTCTTTTGTTTGGTTCAGCGATAGTAATATACAATTCCATATTGAGATTTATTACTCCGGTTGAGGTCAACTATGATGGAATGATGATATTAGCAGTTATTGGTGTTGTAATTAATTTTGCGGCTTCATTTATTACAACAGGAGAAGGCTCTTTAAATCAGAGATCTGTAAATCTTCACATGTTTGAAGATGTATTAGGCTGGATTGTAGTATTAGTTGGAGCCATTGCGATGAAATTTACAGATATAATGTTTATTGACCCATTGTTATCTATTGGAGTTGCAGTATTTATTTTTATAAATGCAGTGAAGAATTTTTCTTCTGTATTGGAAGTGTTCCTTGAAAAAACACCATCGGGTATTTCTGTTCACGAAATTACAGAACACGTATCTGAAGTGGAAGGTGTAAAAGGTGTTCATCATGTGCATATATGGAGCATGGATGGTTATACAAATTATGCGACGATGCATATTGTGACAGATGGCGATGCCCATAGAATAAAAGAAGATGTAAGACAAGAGCTTTTGGAACATGGAATTGCACATGTAACAATTGAAACAGAAGATATGGACGAAATGTGTAAAGATACGGCTTGTGAGCCGGTTATGGCAGTAAGTCATACCCATAGTCATGGACATGGTCATAATCATAGTCATGGTCATCATCATTAATTGATTGCATACTGTTTAAGAGTATGTTATAACATACAATAGTGTAGAGTATAGAAAACAGATTAAGCAGAAAGACGGATTATAATTATGAAGAAATTAGTAATTGCATTAGCACTTCTTTTAGGTTTATGTGGAAGTGTAGGTTTTGTATATGCGGCAAATAATAATTCTGATTTAACAGGTTCAAATTCTAAAAAAAATACATGCGAAATTGCAAACTGTGTAATAAGCGAAGCACATAGCCACGAAGCATGTCAGGTATCAGGCTGTAACGAAACAGGAAATCACGAACATGATGGAATGGTATATCATGGACATAGTGCAGATGATGGACATGCATATCATACTTGTGGAGTAGCAGGATGTACACAAACAGGTAAGCATAGTCATGAAAGCTCAAATGCAGGACATGGAAATAATCATCATGGTGGACATCACTAGAATATCACACAACAATATCAAAAGGATATCATAGGAAAGCACTAACAAAGTAAAATTGAAATTGACGAGGTGACGTGTAATATGAGCATAGAAAAACTGATGAAAAAGGAATTGCCTAAAATTTCAGATGAGATACAAAATGCGTTAATTAAAAATAAGATTACATTAACATCATTTTATGAAAAGAACGATATACTTAAATCAGAGTCATTACAAAATGAGGCAGGTTATAAGAAAATGGATGATGGAAGTTATCTGGTGTCCATGTATTGCCCTATGCCTAATATTACTCCGGAAATGATAGAATGGTGGTTCTGGTGGCATCCACAAAGAAATGAAAGATATCAAGTATGGTTCCCGGAATCCCATTTTTCGATTGGATTTTCTAAAAAGCAAAAAGATTATTTTGAATGTGAAAATCTACCACCATTTCAGAATAATACACAGTATCCTGTTGAGAAAATCGGTGAAAGAAAAATGCCATTAAGAATTGATTTTGTTTCTCCGGAAGAATTTGGTTTTTCAGAATCTGTTATGCAGGAGAACAATATTCCTTTGATTGTGTGTGGGCATGTAGGTGCTTTTAATGGTTTGATTTGGCATACTGAAATGGCACACATTTTCAAACAGACAGAGGATGGGTTATTTATGATAAGTAGATTTTGGATGGGAAAAACTTTAAAAAATCCGTTGTTAAGAAAAGTGATATTAACAGATGCTATGGCGAAAGGAATGGCAGAGCATTGTTGTATTGAGTATAGAAATCTTTTTGAAATCTTACCGATTCTATATAATGAGAAATAGTTAAATTCAAAGTGAACAATAGTATGCGAGGTGGAATGTGGCTTCAAGTAAGGTGTATTTAGATTTTGTTTTAGAACAGTTATCAGAATTGGAAGAAATAACATATAGAGCAATGATGGGTGAATACATCATTTATTATCGTGGGAAAATCGTTGGTGGTATATATGATGATAGATTGCTTGTAAAGCCTATTAAATCAGCTATTGCACTTATGCCAGATGCAACTTATGAATTGCCTTATGAAGGGGCGAAAGAAATGTTGAAGGTTTATGATGTTGACAGCAAGGACTTTCTGACAAGACTGTTTAATGCTATGTATGATGAACTTCCAGCGCCAAAGAGAAAAAAATAATCAGCTTCCAATTTGACCTATAGCAACAGCCAGTTGCTTGTTTATCTGAAATACTCGCCATATAATTTATACGAGGTGATGATTTGTATGGAAACGAAAGACGTAATACTTGAACTCCGAACTAAAAAAGGTTTATCACAGGATGAACTCGCAGAAAAGGTAATGAATCAAATTGATATGGGAGAGAATAAAAATGGCAGATAATCACATTCAAATAAACGAATTACCTTACTGC
>CAZRLE010000211.1:0-2685 GCA_964600705.1 uncultured Lachnoclostridium sp.
GATAGCAGATATTATCATGCAGATATATCTGGCATGGAATCCGGTGCGGAAAGAAGTAAAAGAGAGCATAAAAAATACATCTTCAAAGTTACTGGAAAGTTTTCGAGGACTCACAATAACAGATGAAGATGTATCAGAAACCACAAGATATACAACAGTATATCTTGAATAACGGTTTCATTATAGCAAAGGTGGCGATAAAAGAAAAGAAGAAAAATAACCAAATATCCACAAATATTTATATGAGGGTGTACTATGACATGACAGTGTGGATAACTTCCCTAAAAAACCAAAGAAATGTTTTTAATTATCAACAAACGGTTGAAAATAGGAAAAGGGGTAAAATAAAATAATTTATTCTTTATTGCTGGCTTTGTTTCCTTTTCTGTGACAAAATCACAGTTTTGTGATAAAGTATGTTACAGTATGGTAGCATCATAGAAGAGGCAAGACTCAAAAAATAAGGAGGATTTTTTAATGACAATCACAAACGATATTAAATATATTGGAGTTAACGATCATCAGGTTGACCTTTTTGAAGGACAGTACGTAGTACCAAACGGTATGGCGTACAATTCTTATGCGATCATGGATGAAAAAATCGCAATCATGGACACTGTAGATAAAAACTTTACACATCAGTGGCTGGATAATATTCAGAAGACGCTGGGAGATAGAAAACCTGACTACCTGGTAGTTCAGCATATGGAACCTGACCATTCTGCAAACATTGATAACTTTTTAAAAGTATATACGGAAGCAGTTGTTGTTTCATCAGCAAAAGCATTTGCAATGATGAAAAATTTCTTTGGAACAGATTATGCAGACAGAAGAATCGTTGTTGGTGAAGGCGATACATTAAGTCTTGGAAAGCATGTGTTAACATTCGTAACTGCTCCAATGGTTCACTGGCCGGAAGTTATCGTAACTTATGATTCTTATGATAAAGTGCTGTTTTCAGCAGACGGATTTGGTAAATTTGGTGCTTTAGATGTGGAAGAAGACTGGGCATGTGAAGCTCGTCGTTACTATATCGGTATTGTTGGAAAATATGGTCCACAGGTACAGGCATTGCTCAAAAAAGCAGCAGGACTTGATATTGCGATCATTTGTCCTCTTCACGGACCGGTATTAACAGAAAATTTAGGATATTACATTAATTTATATGATATCTGGTCTTCCTATGAAGTGGAAAGCGACGGAATCGTGATCGCTTACACCTCTGTTTATGGAAATACAAAGGCAGCAGTTGAGTTGCTTGCACAGAAATTAAAAGAAAAAGGCTGTCCAAAGGTTGTGGTAAATGATCTTGCACGCTGCGATATGGCAGAAGCAGTGGAAGATGCATTCCGTTATGGAAAGCTTGTACTTGCTACAACAACTTATAATGCGGACATTTTCCCATTCATGAAGGAATTTATCCATCACTTAACAGAAAGAAATTACCAGAAGCGTATCATTGGTCTGATGGAAAATGGCTCCTGGGCACCATTGGCTGCAAAGGTTATGAGAAGAATGTTCGAAGGCAGCAAGAACATTACATTTACAGATACAACTGTAAAAATTCTTTCCGCAATGAACGATGAAAGCAAGGCGCAGATTGAAGCAATGGCTGATGAACTTTGCATGGACTATTTACAGCAGAAGGAAGATACAGCAAATAAAAATGATTTAACAGCGTTGTTTAACATTGGATATGGCCTGTATGTTGTCACATCTAACGATGGAAATAAAGACAATGGTCTGATCGTAAATACAGTTTCTCAGGTGACAAATACACCAAACAGAATCGCTGTTACAATTAACAAAGCAAACTATTCACACCATATAATTAAACAGACCGGTATCATGAATGTAAACTGCTTAGATACAACAGCACCATTTGAGATCTTCCAGAGATTTGGTTTCCAGAGCGGACGTACTGTTGATAAATTTGCAGGAATGGAAGTGATGAAGTCTGACAATGGACTTGCATTCTTGCCAAGATATATCAATTCATTTATGTCATTAAAAGTTGAAAATTACGTGGATTTAGATACACACGGAATGTTTATCTGCTCTGTAACAGAAGCGAGAGTTCTGACAAAGACAGAGACAATGACATACACATTCTACCAGAACAATGTAAAACCAAAGCCACAGACAGAGGGAAAAAAAGGTTATGTGTGCAAGGTTTGCGGATGGGTATATGAAGGAGATCCATTGCCGGAAGATATTGTATGCCCACTGTGCAAACACGGTGCAGCAGATTTTGAACCAATCAAATAAAAGCAAGCTTTTTAAGGTGTCGCTAAGCGGCACCTTTTTGTTGTAAATGTATAATTGAAAAAAGACAATATAGACATAATTGACGAAAAAACAAAACGTAAAATGCTTGATATTGACAATAATTTACAAAAAATATATGATTAAGTCTAGGAAGTGGTTCAACCAATTATCAACTGGTTGAAAGAAAGGAGAGAACGAAATGACATGTAAAAAGGACTTGCTTGCACTGACTCATACAGGAGAGGATCCTCATAAATACATGAATTCAGTGATTTCTTAGGAGTGAATAACAGCATTGTCAGATTACACTGCGGCTTGGAAGGTGCAGAAGCATTGATAGAGGATTTGGAACAGGCTTTTGAACATATTTAGGGAGGAATCTATGATTTGTATTCGTGATGGACTCGTATTTGATGC
>CAZRLE010000212.1:0-2661 GCA_964600705.1 uncultured Lachnoclostridium sp.
ATGAGTGAAGTAATTGTAATTACATCCGGAAAAGGCGGTGTAGGTAAAACAACTACAACTGCTAATTTAGGCACAGGCCTTGCAAAATTAGACAAAAAAGTTGTCATGATTGATACAGATATCGGGCTTCGTAACTTAGACGTGGTTATGGGGCTTGAAAACCGTATCGTTTACAATCTTGTAGATGTAGTAGAAGGTAATTGCCGTATCAAACAGGCTTTAATTAAAGATAAGAGATATCCTAACCTTTATTTACTTCCATCTGCACAGACACGTGATAAGAGTGCTGTAACACCAGAACAGATGAAGAAGTTAGCAGACGAATTAAGAGATGAATTTGATTACATAATTATGGACTGTCCAGCGGGAATCGAACAGGGATTTCAGAATGCAATTGCAGGCGCAGACAGGGCATTAGTTGTGACCACACCGGAAGTTTCTGCAGTTAGAGATGCTGACCGTATTATCGGTTTACTAGAAGCAAATGAAATAAGAGGTACTCACTTAATCGTTAACCGTTTAAGAACTGACATGGTAAAACGTGGCGATATGATGTCCAGCGATGACGTAAGTGAAATTCTTGCAGTTGATTTAATCGGTGTTGTACCAGATGATGAAAATATTGTTATCTCAACAAATCAGGGTGAACCTTTAGTTGGTAATGATACTTTAGCAGGACAGGCATATATGAATATCTGTCATAGAATTTTAGGCGAAGATGTTCCATTATTAGATTTAACAGCAAAAGAAGGATTATTCGCTAAATTAGCAAGCATTTTCAAAAAATAACCAAGGAGGACACATCATGGGATTTATGGACTTTTTCAAGAAAAAATCTTCAGGCGATGTAGCTAAGGATAGATTAAAGCTAGTATTGGTTTCTGATCGTGCTAACTGTTCTCCTGAACTGATGGAACAGATTAAGAATGACATTATCAATGTTATTTCCAAATATGTAGAAATTGATGCTGAAGGACTGGATATTAAGATTACCCAGACTGAATCTGATGGTGATAATGGTGCTGTTCCTGCATTGTATGCTAACATTCCAATTAAGGACCTGAAAAACACAAAGAAGTAAGGAAGTTAGTTCATGTTTAATTTTAAGCAGTACAATTTTAAAAAATATAATTTTTCTTTAGTAATAGTTGTAATTCTTCTTGGAATTGCAGGTTCCTATTTTGTAAAGTGTGCCGGTGGGGCGGATTTTGGTGCCAGCAATTTCAAAAAACAGCTGGTTGGTCTGTTTTTAGGACTTGTAATTGCCGGAATAGTATCTATTGTAGATTATCATTTTATATGTAGATTTTCTTTGTTAGGATACATTGTCGGGACACTAATGGTTGCCGGGACTAGATTTAGCCCTTTGGGAACAGACCTTTCAACCGGTTCATACAGATGGCTTCGTCTTCCGGGAATCAATTTTCAGCCATCCGAAATAATGAAAATACTATTGATTCTGATGCTTGCAGTATTTTTAGAGCGTATGGAAGAAAGTATGGATCGATTCCGTACCTTAGTTTTTGCAGGGATGATTATGGCTTTGCCAACCATGTTTGTGTTAGTGCAGTCTGATTTATCCTCCAGTCTTGTTATGATTTTCCTGTTTGCCATGATGGTATTTGCTGCAGGACTTAGCTACAAGATTGTTGGTGCCATACTTGCCGTAGGACTTCCAGCCTTTATTGCAGTATTTTGGTATATTCAGCAGCCATATCAGAAGCTTCTCAATTCTTATCAGCGAATGAGAATTGTAGGCTTCCTTAATCCGGAAGAATATGATAATTCGATTATGTACCAGCAGAATCATTCGGTGCAAGCCATTGGTTCTGGTCAGCTTATTGGAAAAACACTTACAGATGCAGAGGGCGGAAGAGCCTATCGTTATGTAGATGTTATTGAAAGTGATTTTATTTTCACTGTTATAGGCGAAGAAGTCGGATTTATTGGAAGTTGTCTGATTATTTTGTTACTTGCAACTGTTATTTTCCTTTGCTTAAGAACTGCCAATAAGGCGTCTGACCGCTTAGGAATGTTAATTGCAACTGGTGTTGCATCCATGTTTATGTTTCAGGTATTTGCAAACATTGGGGTAGCAATAAGAATTTTGCCAAATACCGGACTTCCACTTCCTTTTTTAAGCTCAGGTGTAAGTTCCATGCTCGGGTGTATGATTGGAATTGGATTAATATTAAATATTGGAATACAAGGAACACGAAACAGAAATGGAGGCTTCTCCATGAATTAGGAGGTAGTTTGTTATGAATATTGGTATGATTGCCCATGATGCCAAAAAGAAGCTGATGCAGAATTTTTGTATTGCTTATCGCGGTATCTTATGCAAAAATCAAATTTATGCTACTGGTACAACTGGTAGACTAATTGAAGAAGTAACAAATTTAAACGTTCACAAATATCTGGCAGGACATTTAGGGGGAGAACAGCAGCTTGGTGCGCAGATTGAACACAACGAAATTGATCTTGTTATCTTTTTGAGAGATCCATCTGCTCCTAAGTCACATGAACCTGATATCGCAAATGTGTTACATCTTTGTGACGTGCATAATATTCCTTTAGCAACCAATGTAGCTACTGCAGAGCTTTTAATTAAAGCCGTAGCCCGCGGTGACTTAGATTGGCGTGAAGCACTCAAATAACAGA
>CAZRLE010000213.1:0-2661 GCA_964600705.1 uncultured Lachnoclostridium sp.
TTGTACAGCATATGATTATTGTAATTTCCATTTTGAATTTATCCGTAACAGAGTAACGCTTATTTGATGTCCGAAGCTTGACGAGGGCGTTTATAAGGAAAAATTGGCTTCTATCATTATGAATAATACAATTAAGAGTGTGACTATTGTAAGAATGGAGGTTCCTTGTTGTGGAGGAATCGAAAGTGCAGTAAAGCGGGCATTACAGATAAGTGGTAAATTTATTCCATGGAGAGTAGTTATTATTTCTGCGGATGGAAAAATCTTAAGAGATATGTAGAATAGGAAAATGTCAATTTCAGTGAAGAGAGTGAATTAGAGGAGGAAAATGTGATGGAACAGAAGATGTTTTGTTTTCAGTGTGAGCAGACAGCAGGATGTAAAGCTTGTATTGGTTCAGCAGGTGTTTGTGGAAAAAAGGCAGATACTGCCAGATTACAGGATAAGCTTACAGGAGCTTTAATTGGACTTGCAAGGGCGACAGAAGGGAATGAAGATCTGGTAACAGAGGTGACGGACAGGATTGTCTTAGAAGGGTTGTTTACAACAATCACAAATGTTAATTTCAATAATGAAACGATTATGGAGCAGCTTCAGAAAATCGAATCTGAAAAGAAAAGACTTGTGCCATTATGTTATGGATGTGCATCTGCCTGTGGCAAAAATAGTGATTATGATATGGAACTTCTATGGAATGACAATGAAGATATCCGTTCATTAAAGTCACTTATTTTATTTGGAATCCGTGGTATCGCTGCTTATGCCTACCACGCATGGGTACTTGGTTATACCGATAAAAAAATAAATGAATTTCTTTATAAAGCACTTGTAATAATCGGGCTTAAATTAGATAAGGAGCAGTTATTACCAGTCGTTTTAGAGGTGGGGGAAATTAATCTGAAGTGTATGGAGTTACTGGACAAAGCCAATACAGAAACTTATGGAAATCCAGAGCCGACGCAGGTATCTTTGACAGTAGAAAAAGGACCATTTATTGTAATTACCGGTCATGATTTGTATGATTTGAAGCAGCTTTTAGAGCAGACAAAGGATAAAGGAATCAATATTTATACTCATGGGGAAATGCTTCCTGCCCATGGATATCCGGAACTTAAAAAGTATCAACATTTAAAAGGAAATTTTGGTACTGCATGGCAGAACCAGCAGAAAGAATTTGCGGATATTCCTGCTCCGATTTTATTTACTACTAATTGTTTGATGCCGCCAAAGGAAAGCTATGCCGATAGAGTGTTTACAACAGAGGTGGTTTCCTATCCGGAAATTGTGCATATAGGGGAAGAGAAAGATTTTACACCAGTTATTGAAAAAGCCCTTGAATTAGGTGGTTACTCAATGGATATGAAATTTACAGGAATCAATGGTGGTGAACAGGTTATGACAGGATTTGCTCACAACGCAGTTCTTTCCGTTGCAGATACAGTTGTAGAAGCAGTTAAGACAGGAGCTATCAAACATTTCTTCCTTGTAGGTGGATGCGATGGTGCAAAGGTTGGACGTAATTATTATACAGAGTTTGTAAAACAGGTTCCGAAAGACAGTGTAGTTCTTACTCTTGCTTGTGGAAAATATCGTTTTAATGACCTTAATCTTGGGGAAATCGGTGGTCTGCCAAGAATTATGGATATGGGACAGTGCAATGATGCCTATAGTGCAATAAAAGTTGCCATTGAACTTTCTAAAGCTTTTGAATGTGAAGTGAATGATTTGCCACTTTCTATGATATTGTCATGGTATGAGCAGAAAGCAGTATGTATATTACTCACTCTATTACATCTTGGTATCAAGAATATACTACTTGGACCATCTCTTCCGGCATTTATATCACCAAATGTACTGGAATTGTTAATGGAGAACTATAAGATTGGATTAATTAGTACGCCACAGGAAGATTTAAAAAGAATACTTGGATAAAATTAAAATGGTGTTAGGGGAATCAACTCTAACACCATTTTAAAGTGAACTATTTATTTTCTTCCTGCTCTAAATATTTTCTTTCCTTAGCAGCAACATATTCATCACGAATAATGGCAGCTTTTTCAGAATCAAGATTTGCAATTTTAATCATGTAAGAAAGTGGGTCACCATCATAGGTCTGTTCTTCACCAAATTCAATAACTTCCCTGCAGCTTCTTACCAAGTTGATAATGCAGTTGTCGAAGTGGTCGCATTTACAGCGACGGCATTGGAGTAACAGGTGAGCAATGGCATGAAGTACTGCAAATTCGTCGTATCCCCCGCGGATATCACTTGGTGGAATATCAGCGTAACCATTCTCAACATAAGTCTGTCCTTTAATACGGCACTGTGCAGTGCATATTTTGGAATAGCCGACAAGACAGTGTTTTTCAGCACATTGTCCGCAAGTGGCTTCTGTTTTGCAGATGTTACCTAAATCTTTAAAAATCTCAATTAAATTCAGTTCTTCTTTTGTAATAGCCATGATAAAAGCTCCTTTCTTCAGTACCCAATTCATTATATCCCGTCGACTATCGTCTCCGTGAAGGCATTCGCCTTATAGAGCTCCCTGTACATGCACGGAGCTCTGCAAGGCTCATTATATCCCGTCGACTGACGTCTCCGTGAAGGCATTCGCCTTATAGAGCTCCCTGTGCACGCACGGAGCTCTGCAAGGCTCATTAT
>CAZRLE010000214.1:0-2650 GCA_964600705.1 uncultured Lachnoclostridium sp.
ATCAAATCCTCTTATTGTTCGATTACTCGCTTAGATTGGCACCTTCCTTCAAGGGGTTGCCGGGTTTCACTGAGCCTTAACTCTCCACCGCTCGGAATAAGAGAAATAACTGTCTTTAATTTCTTTGCAGTGCTTAGAATACAACATTTTTTAATGCTCGTCAAGAGGAAAAATAAAGAAATTCATAAATTCATAAAATCTTTAGAAAGTTGGTGGTAGTTTCTAAGGTTTTTTGCTATGATATAGAGGGAGAAGGAGTGAAAACATGAAATTAAAGCAGCGATTGATAATTGCATTTTTTGTAATGATATTGATACCGGTTGTAATGTTTACTGCGGCGGGAACGGCTATTATGAAGTATCAGGTGAGTGCGTTGCAGGAATCTTATGATGTGGAAACAGATACAGTGCAGATGTTTGTAAATCCAATGCAGATTTTGAGCCGATTAACCAAAAATACATGGAATGAGATTCGATTACAGGCGCAGCAAAATCCAAATAAATTCAAAGAGGCGGATTATCTTAATGTCTTAAATCAGCAGTTGATGGCAAAAAGCTCGTATCTGGTCGTAAGAAAAAATAATGAGTATATCTATATAGGAAATGAAGGGGAGTTTGAATCTCTAAAAAAGAATATGCCGGAATTTGATTCTGGGGCAGACAAGATAGATGGTGGTTATTTCATTAACGGGGACAGTTCGGTACTGGTAAAGCAAAAGGATTTTTATTTTGATAAGGAGCAGGAGGGAAGTGTTTTTGTTATTACGGCAGCAGATACTTTGGTGCCGCAGATACGAAACTTCCTGTTTCAGATTGCAACTTCTCTTATTTTGATTATTGTATTTACAGCGGTGGTTCTAATCTTCTGGATTTATCAGAGTATCTTAAGTCCGATTAACATTCTTCGAATGGCGACGAATCAGATGAGTGAAGGTAATCTGGACTACCCTATGGAATACCGCAGAAGCAACGATGAAATTGCAGAGCTTTGTCAGGATTTTGAAAATATGCGTAAGCGTATGAAGCTTCTGATAGAAGAACAGATGCAGTATGAAGAGACTACAAGAGAATTAATGAGTAATATTTCTCACGATTTGAAGACACCTTTGACAGCTATTAAAGGGTATGCAGAAGGAATGTTGGATGGAGTGGCAGATACACCGGAGAGAAGAGAAAAATACCTGCGAACCATTTATAATAAGGCAGCAGATATGACTTATCTGGTAGATGAGCTTTCATTTTTCTCCAAGATTGACAGCAACTCTATTCCATACCATTTTGTGCATTTGAATATGGAAGATTATTTCAGTGACTGCGTTGCGGAACTGGCATTGGATTTAGAAGTAAAAAATATTGATTTGGGATATTTTAATTATGTAGATAAGGGTCAGGAAATTATTGTTGATGCAGAGCAATTGAAGCGAGTAATTAGTAATATCATTGGTAATTCCGTAAAATATATGGATAAGAAAAGAGGTATTATCAATTTCCGTATTCAGGATCAGTATGACTGCGTTCAGATTGAAATTGAGGATAATGGAAAAGGAGTCGCCAAGAACGAGATAAGTTACATTTTTGACCGGTTTTACCGGACAGATGCTTCGAGAAATTCTTCTCAAGGCGGAACAGGACTAGGGCTTTCCATCTGTCGTAAGATTATTGAAGACCATGGTGGAAGAATCTGGGCATCCAGCAAGGAAGGTGTTGGAACCAGTATTTTCTTTACATTAAAGAAGTATAACAAGGAATATATGGAATATAGGGAGGAAAAAATAGATGAGTAAATTATTGATTGTAGAAGATGAACTTGCTATTGCAGAATTAGAGAGAGATTATCTGGAGCTTTCGGGCTTTGAGGTTACTTTAGAAACGGATGGAGAAAAGGGAGCAGCCCTTGCCATGAATGAAGATTTTGATTTGATTATTCTGGATATTATGCTTCCGGGAAGAGACGGTTTTGAAATCTGCCGGGAAATCCGTCAGGAGAAAAACACTCCTATTATTATGGTATCAGCAAAGAAAGATGACATCGATAAAATTCGCGGCTTAGGACTTGGAGCAGACGATTACATGACAAAACCTTTCAGCCCAAGCGAGCTGGTAGCTCGTGTAAAGGCACATCTTGCCCGTTATGAAAGATTAATCGGTTCTGGTGTAAAAGAAAACACCATTATCGAGATTCGTGGAATTAAGATAGATAAGACAGCAAGAAGAGTCTATGTAAATGGGGAAGAAAAGACATTTACAACAAAAGAATTTGATTTGCTTACATTCCTGGCAGAAAATCCAAACCATGTATTTTCTAAGGAAGAATTATTCCAGAAAATCTGGGATATGGAATCCATCGGAGATATTGCAACCGTAACAGTGCATATCAAGAAAATTCGTGAGAAAATTGAAGTGAATACATCAAAGCCACAGTATATCGAGACAATCTGGGGCGTTGGATATAGATTTAAAGTGTAGTGGCAAACGGAACACTATGAACGAAACAAACCGGCGCATAAAATTTTCTTGCAACTGTGCATTCTAACAGAGAAGCACGTTGTCGGGCGAGAAATTTTATGCGCCGGTTTGTTGCATTAACTATAATGGCTTGAAATAAGGCTACCGCAATCCCACTGGCTTTAGACGGTGGGTTAAGGTAGCCA
>CAZRLE010000215.1:0-2622 GCA_964600705.1 uncultured Lachnoclostridium sp.
AGTCGAAAGTCATTTCTCCGAATGTAGCATCACTTGCAATGTTGTTATCGTATGCACTCCAAGCATTCCATACTTCAGTTACTTTAATCTTGGTCTCGGTAACTACGATGCCTGCCTTTTCAGCTGCAGTGTATTCTTCAGTATCAATACCCAAGTTAAGCTGGGCAAAAGGACGCTTAAGCTCTACATTCTTCTCAACACTGCCAAGATTGGTCAGGTCTGTTGCAGAAATAGGTTCAGTTCCTGTAAATGCGTCACGATTTTCAAGGTTTGACACTGCAGTTTTAATCTTGATACTTTTTAAATCAGTGACATCATAATATGAGCTTTCTTTTGTAGTAGCATCACCATAGTAAGCAAAGAATGCTGCACGATAATCTTGTCCCTTAGCCAAACGTATGTTCCAAGTAGCTTTTTTTTCAGTCTGATTAAAAGGAATGACTTCGTACAAGCTCATTTCGTTGCCTTGAGCATCGTAAATAGTACATGCAACCCAGTTTACATGTGAAGCATCACCAATAGTGGAGGTACGGCTACCCATACCATCTTCTGTACTAATAGTGAACGTTGCACTAACGTAATCATTAGCAATTGGTTCATTGACCAATTCGTCTTGCGAACAGGAAGTCGCAAACAGCATACTTGCCATGGCAAGCATACTCATGAACAAATTTTTCTGTTTCATAAAAAAAGGATTAATAGTTAATAATATGTTATTTAATTGATTCCTATATTTTCTCCATCGTTCAAATCTTTATTCTCCGACAATGCTATGTTATAAGTAATAGTTCCTGTCAGCAACCTTCCCACCACATACGTTTGGTAGTTTCTCTGCAGTGGTATATGTATGATTGACGCATCTTCCTTTATAGCATTTCCGGACCGGTCGTAGATGCTATAAGTGAAGTTTACCGTTTCCTTTTCCGATTCTGCAAGAACATAGCACATGGCAATGCTTTTGTAAGTATCTTCTCCACAAGTCAAATCCTCACCCATGATGTCGAGATTGTACGTTATATTCTCATAATTACCGGACGCTTCACCAAGCAAAGCATTGAATCTGGTCTTTCCCTCCATATTGATAGTTATGGTTTTAGGAGTCATGTTGAAGGTGTTAGTAACACCATTCCAGTCTTCAGTTGTTACACCTATATTCAACTGGGCAATTGGACGCTTCAGAGTAATTCTTTCCGTGTGATTTCCTGTAACAGTAATGGGTATTGTCGCTGTAAATGCATCGTAATCTGCTTCTGTAGCTGATGAATTACGAGTGATGGCAGTCATATTGTCAAGATTATAAGACCCGTTTTTAGAAGCCCAAAACACGACATTGTATGTATGGCCTCTAGCTAATCGTGGAGCAAAAATTATAGACTGACCATCAACGATGGTTATTTCTTCTCTCAGTGCGGATATCTCCTCGCCATTCTCAAATACGCCACACCAAACTCTATCAACAGATAGTTCTGATGATGCACGAGTTGCAATTGTGTGCGGGATTTCGGCGCAAAAACTCACTTGTACGGTTTCCTCGCTTACAGCCACCTCATCGTTGCTACATGATGTAAAGAGCAGCGGAATTGTCAATAGTAGATAGATTAATTTCTTCATATTGCTTGATATTATATTTACAGATTACCAAATTGATGAACCATCGAATTTTACTGTACCCTTTTTATCTCCAGCTAACAAAACATAGTAGACTTTACCGATAATGTTACATTTAGTATATGTATCCCAACGGTTCGTACATTTGGTATTTGAATCAACAGTACAGCTTTCCATTATTATAGTATCTCCATCTTTTTCTGACGTTCTAATATCACCGATAAATGACCCCACATGGCGACCGGGTATAATTCTATCACTCTGCCCGTAAGCATAAATGGTAGTTCCATACACATGACAGTTTGTAATTTCGGCTTGGTCTTCAACAAATCCAAACATACCTCCGATTTCTCCATAAGCGTAGAAGGTACTAGATTCTCTATGCTCTGTACATTCATAGTTTTCAATGTAGCAGTTGTTTACCGAACAATTTTTGATTGTACCCGATGAGTTTACACCCAAACGCCCCACAAGAGTTCCTACTTTTTGCAAAGCAAATACTTTACAATCGTATGCGTGAACATTATCCATCGTATAAGTAGAACAGTCATTGTTGCAGACAAAAGCAGCTCCGTATGATTTATCTTCTTCGTCTTTCACTACATGAGGAACAACTGTACAACAGTTCCTTAAATTAATATTTTGATGAACTGTGGTATTTCTGCAATAAAGAATGAATGCACCATAGTATGTAGTAGCACCATTGAATGTGCTATAAATACTTAAATTGTAAATGCTATTATTATTCCCTTCTAAATAATCAAAATAAACGAACGACTTAAAATGTTTGTCATCATCATTTGTTGAATATGCAGCATCAGCAGCACTTTTTGTAAACTTGGAATGTACAAAGAACTTTCCATCCGCTCCTTGTCCATACATATCTACATTTTCCATTAAGTACAGCGCTGATGGAGAAGCTGTAACTGCTCTCACTCCCGCCAAATCGAATGGTGAATGGACTTCGTATTTTCCAGCTTCATTATCTTTCAATAATAAGTCCGCTTTTGCGGT
>CAZRLE010000216.1:0-2594 GCA_964600705.1 uncultured Lachnoclostridium sp.
CACCCTTTACTTTTGCAAGGATTGCAGGATCAATATGCTGGTCTTTATCGTAACCTGGTACATCGTTTGGAGATGCACATACTTCACGCATCACACCATCAATTTCCTTTTCTGTAATTTCAATTACATCCATAGAGGAAACCATAGTAAGACTGATTTTTCCGGTAGGATTATAGTCACCTGATAATACATCAAGCTGTGCTCCTAATGCATTACCCATTGCCACAGGACTGATTGTATACTGGAAGGTAAGTCCATCTACAAATGGTTCTAACTTATCTAAAAGCCATGGATTACATACAACACAGGTAGCAATTACTTTTCCACCATTTGCGTGTACTTTTTCTGAAATTTCTTTGATTTTGTCTACGTCCTTCAGTGTTGTAATGGATACCATTTCTCCTGTCTTTTTCTGACTCTTATTGGCTTCACGAGCTTCAAATAACTGATTATCTACCATTTCAATTACAGGCATTGCATACTGATAGAATACCATACCATTGCTACATGGCCATACATGAAGATAAGCATAATCTGCTTCTTCAGGTGTATCAACAACTACATAACCTTTTCCTTCAAAAAGTCCGGCTAACTGTTTACGGAATGCTTCGTTATCATCACCACCGGCAACACCAGCACCCATAGACTGTGCTAAAGCTGCACCCGGGTCAACACCCTTAAAGCACTGAATATACACTTTCTTGCCTTTTTCCATTGGAAGTACATTGTCATGGTTTTTAACAAGAACAACTGCCTTCTGGTTTGCTACATAAGCTGCTTTCTTAGCCCCTTCAAAATTCTCTTCACGAATTTTATCTGCATAATCCGGGTCTAAATATGGATTGTCCACACGACCTACTTTAAATAAACTTAATAAACGTCTATAGTTGGCTCTATCTAAATCTTCTTTTGGAAGGTAGCCTTCTTCTACTGCTTTTACAATGTTTTCTGAATCAGAGTTACCTCCAATTACGTCAGTACCGGCAGAAATTGCTTTTGCATAACGTTCTGGAATAGATAAATCTTCTACTCCATAAATCTGTACCGTTGTAATACCAGAGTCAGAGTTTACATAGCCATCAAATCCCATTACATCACGGGCTAAATCTGTAATTAACTCTTTACTGTAAGTAGAACCTACTTCTTCTGTGGAAGTTAATTTACCTCTGTAATACTGTGGCTTACTTCTTCCATCTGTTCCAACTCTGGAATAGTCCGGCATAATAGAGGATGCTTTCATATCAAATGCTGCCTGGAAAGGTGGTAAATGATATTTTTCCATAGAACCTTCCGTTGGATATAATCTCCACTGACCAATTGGCATATGAGGTTCAAAACCATTTTCTGCAGGACCATCTCCTGGGAAATGTTTTACCGTAAGAACAACAGACCCTTCATTTAAACCATCTTCCCCATTCTGATAACCACGAACTAATTCTTTGATAATACCTGAAGTAATGTCTGGACATTCACCATAAGTACCACTGTTACGAGGCCAACGTGGATCTGTAGCAATATCTACCTGTGGACCATACATAATATTTTGTCCGGCAGCTTTCATCATCTTACGGTCTGTATCTGCCATATTATAAATCAGATCGAAATTGCCATCACCCATAACTGCAGCACCAACACCTAAGAAATCAGGATATCCAATATTGATCGGATTAGTATGTAAGGAATAAGGAATTGCCACACCACCCTGACAAGCTTCGTATTCACACATCTGAGTACCAATATTATGGTAAAGAGCACTTACACCTGCTTCTGCACGCATCTCTCCACGATATACACCTGCAGTCAACTTATGTACAAGTACGTCTGAATCATCTACACGCATGGAAACACCAGGCAAGATAGACTTTGGTTCAGGCTCTTCCGGATTAAAACGTTTAAAAATCTTACTTGGAACAATATTACCATTTTCATCTTTTGCAGCTTCTCTTGTCATAGATAATGGAGTATTCCATAATGTATTTAATACAAGACCAGCCTGCTGTTTTAAACCAAGGTGTGCAACCATATCCTTAGCACGAGTTTCATGATCTAATCTCCAATCCTTATATGGTGCTAACTCACCGGAATTGTCCATATCTTTAAAGAAAAGACCGTCCTTTACAATTACCCCGCAAGTTGTAACACCGATAGTTGGACCATTTTCATTTTCAAAAAGAACTGGCTCCAAATAGAAGTCATTAATATTATCGCCCTCTTCCAAAACATAAGGTGCAGGAATATAGCCATCTTTCATAGCCTTAATTTCCGCAAAATTTAATTCACGTTTCTTCATGTGTATCTTCTCCTTTTTTTATTTTTTTAAATACGGTCAAAAATACCTATGTATCTATTATAAATGGAATATACAAATCATACAAGCAATTAATAGGTTATCCATTTCTTCATTTCCACACGATGATATTGAATTACAGAAAGCATGGCATATCCACCACCAAACGTAAATACACCAATCTTTACAAAGATCAAAAAGGTGCTAATTCTCACGAATTAACACCTTTTTCTTACTACGTTCCCGACGGGATTTGAACCCACGACCCCTCGCTTAGGAGGCGAGTGCTCTATCCAGCTGAGCTACG
>CAZRLE010000217.1:0-2593 GCA_964600705.1 uncultured Lachnoclostridium sp.
AAAAATGCAAGCATTTTACGTCTGTTTTATAAAATTTTGCTTGGCTCTGAACAGTTACATATACTTTTATTACGTTCTAAGATAGTTACTATGTCTATGCATAGATATAGTAACATTTCACTGCATAGACATCTTTATAATATCATAATTCCCAATGTATTGCGTGTACAATTTACATCTCAGTTGGATAATTTTTGCCAAATGTGGCTAATTCACAAAATTTTAATAAAAATTGTAAACCTTTCCAATTCATGTTAAAATAACAATATGTGAAGACTTCACAAAATCCGAAGTAAATATATCGACTACAAACCAGTTATCAATTATTCTAACTAAGGTAAAGGAGACATCTCTATGACAAGCAAGACTTTCATGCAATTTTTAATAACTGTACTCTCTATTAGTTGCTTACTTTTTGGCACACAGAACGCACAGGCAACAGAATATGATTACAGTGATTCCGATTTTTCTTCCTCTATCAGTGCTCCGTGGATTAGAGAGACTTACGAGGATTCTTACGCTTTCGACGAAAATGGTGAAACCCGCCTTACCTGGAATGCATATTATTTTAATTCTGACTCTGTCATCACTTATGAAGTTGAGTTTGGTACAAAAGAGGATTTTTCAGATGCTGTTACTTATACCACTTCTGAGCCTTCCCTCACTCTTTCAAAGTCAGTTTTTGGAACGAATGGAGGCAAATTCTATTTTCGGGTGCGTGCATGCGAAAATGGATATAATTATAGCAATTGGAGTGATACTGCCGAAGCAATTTACGTTAAAATCAATAAGGCTAACTTCCCCGGAATGTATAAATTATTAGAGGAAGGTGGCAGACAGATGAATTTTGAAGGAGGTTATGATACTTATACATACGACTCTAATGAAGATGGCTGGTTAGACCCGTATGAAATTCATAATATTTGGGGACTTTTCACTGCCAGCGTAAAAAAGACTAAGGACGGAAAGATATATTATGAACCACACGTTAAAATTTCCAGCCTTAAGGGTGTTGAATATCTTACGAATTTGTCAACCATCAGCCTTTATCAGTATAGTGGTAAAAAGGTTGACTGTACTGACAATCCTAGAATGCATAGTATACGTATTTCCGGAATTACCTCTAACAAAATTACGGTCATTTCACCGACCGCTAAAACAGTTGATGTAGAAGCTACTTACACAAACAAGAACTTTAAAGCCATTAACCTTTCCAAATGTCCAAATGCAATACAGATTTCCGCTTATGGCAATAATGGTACACCTAAATTAAAGCTTCCTAAAGTAAAAACTAATTTAAAGGAGTTAAGTGTATCGGATTTAGGAATGAAAACCTTAGACTTAAACCCATACACTAACTTGCAGCTTTTATATGTCTACAACAGTGATATTACCAGTGTTAAACTCAACAAATGTACTGACCTTAGATATTTATACTTCTACTACTGTTCAAATATTAAGAGCTTAGACCTTAGTCAAAACAAAAAACTGATTGGTTTTGCAACAGTAAGCGCACCGGGGCTAACCGCAAGCTCAGTCAAAGGCTACAAAAATGCCAAAAAGGTTACTTTTAACAGCAAAGATGGTAAATGGTGGTATGGAACAGAAGAATATCAAGAATTGATGCAAAGCTTATGGCAATCGTAACAGGAACGCTTTGCAAAACAGCCTGCCTTAGCAGTGTATTTTTAATACTACTGTTAAGACAGGCTATTTTTATTTTACTTTGCTATTTGTTATTTCGCAATCTTATTTAATCTTTCATTTAATTCATATTTCTGTTCTGCTGTAATAGCACCACCAGCCATCTTAAGCATGTTATTAAGAGTCATCATGTTCATGAATTCCTGCATTTCTTTACCCATGCCGCCATCTACCATAGAAAGTGCACCTTCTCCAGAACTCATAACTGCTGCCATTAATTCTTTTAAGATTGCTGCAGTCTGTTCATTCTGCATTAATACGCTAATCTTATCTTTTACGCTATAGAAGCCTTTTGGACAGTTAAGTTTCTTAGCTTTACGAGCTTCTACTGCTGCCGGGTCATCAAACCAGTTAGCACCTTCATTTCCTTCAGGAAGGTCATAAGCATAGTTGTGTTCAGCAACACCATTTAATGTAATTTCGTTAGCTGTTACATCTTCATATTTAGCTGTAACTGTATTTGGTCCATCATTTAATGGAACATTTTCAAATACTGCTGCGTGGTCAACTACGTCTAATGTAGCTACTTCGTTACCATTTACAACTAAGGTTACCTGTGGGCAGTTTGTATAAACTGTTACGTTTCTTTCTTCCGGAGCACGGTCAACGAAACGAACACCGCAAACATGAATCATTGGTTCTGTTGTCCAGTATGCTTTGTAAATATAGAAAGCATCTTTCTTTGTTGTACGGTCATAAGTTACAAGACCTTTGTTGTTCATACCTTTTACGCCGCCTTCATCACGAGCGTCAGCAGCAAAGTCGAACATATTCCATACATGTGTAGCCCAAAGGTATGGACGTGTTGCAAATGTCTTTAACATTTCATGATGGTAGTAAGAAGCATATTCTTCTGTATAGTCATGGTTTTCCGGTTCTGCTGAATGCC
>CAZRLE010000218.1:0-2582 GCA_964600705.1 uncultured Lachnoclostridium sp.
AACACTGGGTTTTTGGCTGTTTTTCTTATCTCCAACTGTCAAAGATGGGATTATATTAAAAAATACTTTATTTGTCAATATTGGCTTTTTCCACCACCTTTCTTGTATCTTTTCTCTCTATCGGCTATACTATTCTTATTATTACAAACCTATTAGGAGTAACCTAGATGAATAGACTACTTATGTTTCCTCACGATTATGTCATTATAGATATCGAGATGACCGGGCTTGAGCCCTCTAAAGATTCCATTATAGAAATTGCAGGACTTCGTGTTATGGGTGACCAGATTGAAAGCACCTTTTCCTCCCTTATAAAGCCACAAGAATATGTTTTAAAAGAGGAAATCAGTGCACTTACGGGTATTACAGAAGAAATGCTTTCTACTGCACCTGCTTTTGAGAATATTCACGAACATTTATCAACCTTTATTGGTGATTTACCTCTTGTAGGGCATAACATTTTAATAGATATCCAGTTTTTAAATAAAACCATGTTACAACATGGATACACTGCCTTTGATAATGATTATGTAGACACTCTTCCACTGTCTCAGAAGCTTTTTCCTGAATTTATCCACCATCGTCTTACCGATATGGCAGTTTACTACGGAATTGACATTGATGGTGCCCATCGTGCATTACAGGATTGCTACATGACAAAAGATTGCTTTGACAAAATGCGCATGACGATGGAGCGCTCCTTCCCATCGGAAGAAGCCTTTACTGAAAGCTTTACTACTACTGGTAAACGATTAAAGGCTGCGTATATCCCACTTCTTTCTCCAGTACGAGAAGCAGACTGTTTCTTAGAAGGAAAAATATTTGTTTTCACTGGGATTTTAAAGATAATGTCTCGCCGTGAAGCTATGCTTCGTGTTGCAAGTCTTGGCGGCATCAACGAAGATAAGCTGACTACCAAAGTTCACTACTTAGTAGTCGGTCTGAAAGAAGAGGACATCGTGGATAATGAAAACCTTTCCGGCAAAGAGAAAAAAGCCCTTCGCTACATGGCAGAAGGCTATCCAATTCAGATTCTCACTGAAAACGAATTTTGTGAACTTATTCAAATGAAATAACAATCCCTTTATCAAAAAATGCCATGTGGAACAACTCCACATGGCACTTCATTTACACTCTAGTTCTAACGAACCTGTTTTCCTGATTTTCTAAGGATTTCTTTAACCTGTTCCACTACTTCTTTGGCTGGTGGTTCTGTATCTTTTAACTTATATTCTCTTCCAAGCTCTTCCCATTTGAATTCTCCCATCTTATGGAATGGAAGTACTTCAATCATAGTAACATTTGGGAAATCCTTCAGATAATCCGCCATTTTTTCAATTGCGTCCATATTATCTGTAAGATTTGGGACAAGAACATAGCGAACCCAGCATTCAATGTTTTTTTCACGAAGATGCTCTAAGAACTTTAAAGTTGGTTCTAATGATACACTGGTTACTTCCTTGTATACATCCGGGTCAAAGTTCTTAATATCCAAAAGTACCATATCTGCCATATCAATAGTTTCTTTGGTCTTCTCAGAATATAAGAATCCTGAAGTATCCAATGCAATGTGAATACCTTGTTTCTTACAAAGCTTAAACATTTCTTTTAAGAAATCAGACTGTAATAATGGCTCTCCGCCTGTAAAAGTAACTCCACCGCCGGAAAA
Source organism: uncultured Lachnoclostridium sp. (assembly GCA_964600705.1). Classification (GTDB taxonomy): domain Bacteria; phylum Bacillota; class Clostridia; order Lachnospirales; family Lachnospiraceae; genus CAYTGQ01. Next base: position 1,670 of record CAZRLE010000218.1, read on the forward strand.
TCTCATATAAGACTTATACTTAACAATCTGCTCCATAAGCGCTTCCGGTGTATATTCTGTACCACCATAAGTCGCCCAAGTGTCAGCATTATGACAGTACTGGCAACGGAGAGGACAGCCCTGCATAAATGTTACAAAACGAATACCAGGTCCATCTACTGTGCCACAACTCTCAATACTATGCACTCTACCTTTAATTTCTGCCATAAATAGCCTCCAAATAATATACCAAACAGGCTGGAATGAAATCTTCCAACCTGTCTGTATGAATCATTAATCTCTCTCGTGGAATGTACGATTGATTACGTCTAACTGCTGTTCTCTGCTTAATTTAACGAAGTTAACCGCATAACCGGACACACGAATTGTAAGCTGTGGATATTTTTCTGGATGATCCATAGCATCTAATAAAGTTTCCTTATCAAATACGTTGATGTTGATATGGTGACCCTTATCACAGAAATATCCATCTAATAATGCTGTTAAATGTGTAATTCTGCTTTCTTTATCTTTACCTAAAGCATTAGGAATGATAGAGAATGTATAAGAAATACCATCTTCTGCATCTTTGTATTTTAATTTTGCTACGGAAGCCATAGACGCTAAAGCACCGCTCTTATCTCTTCCATGCATTGGGTTAGCACCTGGAGCAAATGGCTGACCAGCCTTACGCCCATCTGGTGTGCTACCTGTCTTCTTACCATATACTACGTTAGAAGTAATTGTTAAGATAGAAAGTGTAGGTGTTGCATTACGATATGTCTTAACTTTACGAAGTTTGTTAATGAACATATGAACAACTTCCTGTGCGATATCATCTACACGGTCATCGTTGTTACCAAACATTGGATATTCGCCTTCTACTTCGTAATCTACTGCAAGACCTTCTTCATTTCTGATTACTTTAACTTTA
>CAZRLE010000219.1:0-2555 GCA_964600705.1 uncultured Lachnoclostridium sp.
AAGTCAATATCAAAGCCCACACTATAAATTTCTTCATATAATTATATACTCCTTTATCAAATTCGTACTCGCTTTCAATCTCTCCGCAAAACTGAAATTGAACAAAATCGCTGCGCGATGGCCTGCCAAGGCTGTGGCGCAGTTTTTTCATCTTTCTAAAAAAGGCAGTTGATTCTTCTTTGAGAAGTATTTATTGTTAAGTTACCACACTAAACCAAATACAAAAGAAGATACACTGCCTATGAAAAGAATATCATTTTTAGGCTGCTTTCACAAGCAGTTTTATTTTGCAAACGCACCTCCATGAATAGGTAGTTGAACCATTTTACTACTTTTACTTCATGGAGGTCATTTTATGTACGAATCATATATTAATAAAATCGAAGATGTTGGAAAACTTAGAAATTTAAAACCTGGCACTATTCGCACCTATCAGAACAATGTTAGAGATTTTTTGAAATTTATCAATAAGCATCCTGACGATCTTACTTGCGAAGATGCAAGAGATTTCTTATTATTCCTTAAAAACAAAGGCGATAAGGCATCCACTCTTAATAATAAAAACGGAGCATTAGTCTTTTTCTACAAACGGGTATTAGGCAAGCTTTGGGATGATAATCTCGTTCCAAGAGCCATAAATGATTATGCCGTTCCACGAATCCTTACACGTGCTGAAATAGAAAGACTTTTAGACGCCACTCCAAACTTAAAATATAAAGCAATGTTTGCAATCATGTATTCTTCCGGATTACGTGTTTCCGAAGTCATTCATCTTAATTATGATGATATTTCAAGAACAAACATGCAGATTTATATCCACAACTCTAAAACACATACATCCCGTTATGCTCTTTTATCCCAAAGAGCTCTCGATATCCTTACAGAGTATTGGTTTAAGTGTGGTAGACCTAAAGGAATTCTTTTTCCTAATCAGTGGACTGGTGACTATCTCACGTCCTCTGCCACTGGTCTGGAAATGAGGAAGTCTGTAAAAAGAGCTGGTCTGCCGAAAGATGTTCATTCCCATTGTTTGAGACATAGCTTTGCAACACATCTCTTAGAAGATGGTGTAGATATCAGATATATACAAACTTTATTAGGTCATCGCTCCCCTAAATCAACAGAGATCTATCTTCATATAAGTAACAAGGCTTTATTAGGTATTCAGAGTCCTTTCGACAAAAGGGATGGTGGTGTAAATGAGTAAACCTACTGTGCAGGATATTTTTCTGCAATTCTATCCGGAATATCTTGATAAATATACGCCTTCTGCTACGCAGGCAAAAGTGGCGAACTGCATTATTAATTGTAAGACCAGTGCTTACGGTACCAATGTCAGTATCTGCGAAGACTGCGGACATCTTCAGATCCATTATAATTCCTGCCGTAATAGATGCTGTCCTATGTGCCAGGCTCTTCCAAAAGAAAAGTGGATGGATAAAAGACGAGAAGACGTGCTGGATGCTCCCTACTTTCATGTGGTGTTCACTGTTCCTCAGGAATTAAATCCTTTAATCTACAGCAATCAAAAACTTCTATATGATGCTTTATACCAGTCTGTTTCCGCAACAATCAACGAATTAACATTAGATACGAAACATCTTGGAGCCAAAGTTGGATATATCTGCGTGCTTCACACGTGGGGTTCTGAAATGAATTATCATCCTCATATCCACGTCATTCTTCTAGGCGGCGGCTTAACGGCGAAAAAACAGTGGCGTGATAAAGGAGATGAATTCTTCCTGCCCATAAAAGTAATATCAAAACTCTTTCGCGGTAAATATCTTTCCAGACTCAAAGAACTGTGGGAACAGAGTGAATTATGTTTTTATGGGACCAGCAAAAAATATCGTAACCACTATGCCTTCAAGGAACTTCTCGACATCTGTTATTCCAAAGAATGGATTCTTCATTGCAAAAAGACTTTTAATGGTGCCCAATCTGTAATCAATTACCTTGGAAAATATACACATCGCATTGCCATCAGTAATCACCGCATCATCCGTATGGATGAACACACTGTTGCTTTCTATGTAAAAGATTACAAAGAAGAAGGCAAATGGAAAGAATGTACCATCTCAGGTGTTGAGTTTATCCGCAGATTTCTTATGCATGTCCCACCGAGACGTTTTGTGAGAATCAGGCATTACGGTTTACTCTGTACCCGCAGCAAAAACAAACACCTGACATTATGCAGAAATCTGCTTGGATGCAAGAAGTATTTATCCAAGCTCAAAGACTTGGATACACCAGAAATACTCGAAACCTTATATGGAATAAAAATCAACGTATGTAAATGTTGTGGTGGACACCTTGGAAAACCGCAGCTTCGTCTACCATTAAGGATTTAAATTTCTTATATTTCATATTTTACTAAGATCTCAGCAATGAGGTCTATTTGTGATGCCAAAACACATGTAAATGCAGAAGATTTTCCATCATCATCCATCTCTGTGCTATCGGATTTTCCAAAGTAAGAATAAATTGAAACTCCATAGTCATCGGCTACACGGACGCTTACTTTGTTCACTTTGGCAAAATCAAACGCGGCGCAA
>CAZRLE010000220.1:0-2547 GCA_964600705.1 uncultured Lachnoclostridium sp.
AACAGAGCCAGGTAAGGAAAGCCCATACCGTAACAGAAGCGTAGAAGAGAACCTTGATTTGTTTGAAAGAATGAAAAATGGTGAATTTGAAGATGGTTCTAAAGCACTTCGTGCGAAGATTGACATGGCTTCTCCTAACATGAACATGAGAGACCCTGTTATTTACCGTATTTCCAGAATGACTCACCACAATACAGGTGATAAATGGTGCATTTACCCAATGTATGACTTTGCTCATCCAATTGAAGATGCCATTGAAGGAATTACACATTCTATCTGTACTTTGGAATTTGAAGACCACAGACCATTATATGACTGGGTACTTATTGAAGCCGGATTTAAGAAAACAGCACAGGATACACCAAAGCAGATTGAGTTTGCTAAATTATATTTAACAAATGTTATCACAGGCAAACGTTACATTAAGAGATTAGTAGAAGATGGTATTGTTGACGGATGGGATGACCCACGTATGGTATCTATCGCTGCTCTTAGAAGAAGAGGATTTACACCAGAATCCATTAAGTTATTTATGGAATTAGTAGGTGTGTCTAAAGGTAACAGCTCCGTTGATTATGCTATGTTAGAATACTGCATTCGTGAAGACTTAAAGCTGAAACGCCCAAGACTTATGGCAGTATTAGATCCAATTAAGCTTGTTATTACTAACTATCCAGAAGGACAGGTAGAATACATGGATGTGGCTAACAATCAGGAAAATGAAGAAATGGGCACAAGAAAAGTTCCATTCTCCAGAGAACTCTACATTGACAGAGAAGATTTTATGATTGAGCCACCTAAGAAATATTTCCGTCTCTTCCCAGGCAATGAAGTACGTCTCATGAACGCATACTTTGTAAAATGTGAAGATTATGTAACTGACGAAAATGGCAAGGTAATTGAAGTACACTGTACTTATGACCCGGAAACAAGAAGTGGTAATAACTTTACAGGACGTAAGGTAAAAGGAACGATTCACTGGGTATGTGCAGAAACAGCAGTAGAAGCTACTGTACGTCTTTACGAAAATATTGTAGATGAAGAAAAGGGTGTATACAACGAAGATGGAAGCTTAAATCTTAACCCTAACTCTTTAACTGTATTAGAAAAATGCTACATTGAACCAGAAGTAAAGAATGCGAAACGTGGTGACAGCTTCCAGTTCTTACGTCATGGATATTTCTGTGTAGATACAAAAGATACAACAGATGACCATTTGGTATTTAACAGAATTGTTTCACAGAAGAGTTCTTACAAACCGGCAACCTAATAAGGGACAATTTTGATTGAATGATATCTGTGAAGAGCCGTTAGGACGGCAGATTGGAGGATAAAATGGGTATTTTTTCAGGATTAGAAAGCTTTGGTCTTGGTAAGTTAAAAGATACAGATCTTTACAAAGATGAAAAGGAAAAAGCGGCAAAAGCGAAAGCGGCAGCTGGAGCAGGGACAGGGGCGCCAAAGGCAGAAGTGACAGAAAAGGATGTTCTTCTTGATAAGAAATTTGTTTGCCCTATTTGTGACAAGGAATTTACATCTAAGACGGTTCGTACTGGTAAGGCAAAGCTGTTGTCTGCAGATACAGATTTAAGACCTAAGTATTCACCGGTAGATTCTACTAAGTATGAAGCACTTGTATGTCCAAATTGTGGATATGCTGCGTTAAGCAAATTCTTCCCACGTGTTATGCCTGCACAGGCTAAAATGATTAAGGAAAATATTTGTGCTAATTTTAGAGGCTTACCACAGTATGGTGAAACCTATACTTATGACGATGCCATTGCAAGATACAAGCTTGCATTAGTTAACACTGTTGTAAAGAGAGCAAAGCTTAGTGAAAGAGCTTATACTTGTTTAAAGCTTGCATGGGTAATTCGTGGCAAACAGGAAAGTTTACCTCAGGATACAGAAAACTATGCGGAAGTTATGAAGCAGTTAAAAGCAGAAGAGGATGAATTAATCCGTAATGCTTATGAAGGCTTTGAAGCAGCATTTTCTAAGGAAAACTTCCCACTCTGTGGTATGGACGAACCAACAGCAACTTATCTGGTAGCTGACCTTGCAAGACGTTCCGGTGAGTTTGAGAAGGCAAATCGCTGGGTATCCCAGATTATTACCTCACGTTCTGCACCAGACCGTGTAAAGGAAAAGGCAAGACAGATAAAAGAACTGATTGCACAGGATCAGGAAGCAGCTAAGGCAAAAGCAGAAGGCTAATCGATTTGATTTTAAATTAATAATAAGCCCCCAATTTTCTGGAAAGATTTGAAGATTTGGGGCTTATCATGTGGAAAAGGATTTAAAAAGAAATGTTCTAAAGAGGCAGACTTTTGAATATTCTTATAAGGAGTGCAAAAGAGGAGTTTGTCTTAAAATTTGGCACGAAATAGAAATTAAAAGTGACTCAAAACGGAACATAGATGATATAAGGAGGATTATAAAATGAAGTTAGTACCATTAGGAGACAAAGTCGTATTAAAACAGTTAGCGGCAGAAGAAACAACAAAATCTGGTATCGTATTACCAGGTCAGGCACAGGAAAAACCA
>CAZRLE010000221.1:0-2540 GCA_964600705.1 uncultured Lachnoclostridium sp.
TTTGCTTATATTATATACTATTTGCACGAAAATATCAATACAATGCACGAAATAGCATAAAATCTCTTTTTATATCTTTGATTCAGTTTCTTATATTAGAAAATACGAAACTGGAGGTATCTATGAATATTCCAAAATATATGGACGAAACAACCGTCCTAAAAATGACAGACAATAAAAATGTATTCAAAGACGGTTTGCTATGGGGAGCAAATCACGTATGACTTCATGCAACCTTTCTTACAAACAGCAGAGGGCATGAACTTTTTATTACATCCACACAGGATACAAACATGCAGAAATTAAAGGATTTATCCAACGATAAAGCATTTGTTGATCGAATCCGTAAACAGTCGGAATCAAAAGGGGTTAATGAGGTGCGAATGGACTATTTTGTATTTGATATATCCAATGTGGGAAGCGAAAATGTATTTGCTTACAATATGCAAATCATGCGACAAGTACACCTTATGAGCATAGCAAGGAACTGTTTTCGGGAGTTTGGCTATGCATTTATCTAATAGTTGACAAAATCGTAAAAATATGGTACTTATATCTTGAGTTAGCGAAGACTAACTCAAGATAGTTTTGCAAAACTTATTGTAGTGGAATCTGCATGGATGCCATAAATTTAAAACAGGGGGTTAGTATTAACTAACCTATAACAAGGAGGTTGTATATGAAAAACAAAAAGTCAGTAAGATGTTGGCTTGCAATGTTGCTTGCAGTGGTTCTTGTCTTTAGCGGAACGGCTTCTACTGCATTCGCTGCAGAAACAAGTACAGCGGCATCTTACACAATTGATGTTCGTGAGGATATCGCAAATGGAAGCATAACTGCTGACAAAACAACGGCAATAGCCGGAGAAACTGTTACACTTACCGTAACAGCTGATGAAGGCTATGATGCAACGAATGTAGGTTACTGGACAGTGGCCGAAGATGGTACAGAAGGGGATATCGTAAACGTGAATGTATCAGAAACAGGTACCTATTCTTTTACTATGCCGGAAGGCAATGTAAAAATTGGTGCGGCATTCCAAGACAGTACCAATTTACAGTTAGTAGGAACCCGTGTATATGAACCGGGAACTACTTCTAATCCGCTTACATTTTATGCTGCTTTTGGTGACAGCTACCTGTATGTAAACGAAGAAGGAAGCTGGGTAAGAGTCAGATTGGATGCTCGTTTCTTTGATGAAAAATATGCAGAAGAGTCTATGGTATTCACATTTGAACTTCGTCAGAATGATGCGGTTGCATATTATCACGTACTTGGAACTTTAACATTCACATTGGATGAAATTAAAGCCATGAATCCGGAACTTAAAACAGGTGATGATGGCTCTGCTTATTATATGTTCGACTTGGAACTTCCGATTAACGAAGTAGGCAATTCGAAAGGCAGAGTGTTCCAGGAAGGTTGGTATGGCTACTGTTATATGGCAGTAACGATGGATGGCTGGGTAAATGCAAAAGGTGTACAGACATCCCGTTATTTGAATACTAGTGTGGATGCGGTGATTCTTGCAGAAGGCGCAGAACATCTTGTTCCTATGGTTATGCTTTACAATCTTTCCGCAGATACCTATACAGGATATTTATTCCGTGAATATTTAAAAGGAGAGGGAATTACATTCCTTGACATTACAAATGACAACTTAAATCAGAATATCGGTTATATGGCAGGCTGGGAAGGTTACGAAGGAGTTTCACCGGAAGAAGCATACAATCCGGATACCTATGATTTTACATATTTACTTTACTGTAATCTTTCTGAAGTACAGGTAGATGCAGTATTAGATGCTTTACATAGAGATAATGTTTCTGTTAAGTATTCATCTGTATTGAAACCATACAGTGCAGGCAAATCTTTCTCCGAACTGACTGCAAGAATTCAGAAAGAAGATCAAGCATTTAAAGCTCGTTTTGCACTTGGATTATTATTGGTAGAAGTAGATGAGCTTGTGGATGCAGACTATGAAAATCATGAAGAATGGGCAGCATTACAGGAAGCATGGAACAATGCATATGCTGTTTATACTTATGATGAAGAATTAGAAGCTGAAGATTATATCACAGTGCGTAAAGCATTGCTTGAAAAATATCTTGCAGTAACGGATAAGATGCAGCTTGCAGGAAAATTAGAAATCGTATTGGATGACAATGGTGATGGAACTTATACAGTAAGTACAAAAATCAATAAAAATGAAGGCGATGAAGACAAAGATTTTAAAGTAAGCCATAATTGGTTTACCGGTTTTGAACGTGTTTATAGAGAAACGATTACCGTGAAAGCAGAAGACCTTTATCGTATCAGTGTAAACGTATCTGGTATCGAAAATACATATGGTATTTTAGCAGCGGAATTATTAGCACCAAGTGTAGTGGAGTTTACAACTGTAAAAGCAGAAAATGCTATCCGTGTAACCGTAAAAGAAATTGAAGAAACTATGAATATGCCAGAAGTACAGGGCTATGTAGCGGAACTTTACTTAGATGGTGAATTGGTAGAAAAACAGGAAATCGCAGAAGCAGGCG
>CAZRLE010000222.1:0-2521 GCA_964600705.1 uncultured Lachnoclostridium sp.
GTATTCCATAAGCCCCGTACCGGAAGGCATTGCCGCACTGATTGCCACCACTCTGTCATCATCAGCTGCTAAATTCACAATTGTCTTTCCAAACACTTGTGTATACGACTTTGCAGTACTCTTTTTCTTCACTTCACCTGTTCTTACATCAAATGGTTCTACCCCATGAAAAGCAGACGGATTTGCCACTGCAGGAGCATATCCCCTTCCTTTCTGGGTTACCACATGAACAATCACCGCTTCATTCGCTCTCTTGGCAGAATTAAATGCTTTCTGCATTTCCTCTATGTTGTGTCCGTCAATTGGTCCAATATAGGTAAGTCCCATATCTTCAAAAAGCATGCCGGAGATAAATAATCTCTTTACAATATCCTTAGAATGCTTAATCTGGTCTGCGACCTTATCTCCAACCTCCGGAATCTTTCTTAACGCGCCTTCTACATTTTCTTTCAAATGCTTATAATTGGTTCCTGTACGGATCTTACCAAGATAATTCGCCATGCCTCCTACATTCTCTGTAATTGACATGTCGTTATCATTTAATACAATCACAAGGTTTGACTTCATTCTTGCTGCATTATTGAGCGCTTCATACGCCATACCGCCCGATAAAGCACCATCTCCAATTACTGCAAAAACCTTGTTATCTTCTCCCTTAATATCTCTTGCCTCGCAAAAACCAATTGCTGCCGAAATAGAAGTTGAACTATGTCCAACATCAAAGGCATCGCAGTCGCTCTCTTTTATCTTTGGGAAACCACTCATTCCTCCAAACTGACGAAGGGAATCAAAACCTTCCTTACGTCCTGTTAAAATCTTGTGGGTATATGCCTGATGTCCAACATCCCATACCAGCTTGTCCTCTGGAAAATTAAGTACTGTGTGAAGGGCAATGGTAAGCTCTACTGTTCCAAGGTTTGATGCTAAATGCCCCCCTGTTTTACTTACCTTACTCACCAAAAAATGGCGGATTTCCTTTGCAAGTCTTGCTCTGTGCTCTGGTCTTATCTTTTTTACGTCATTTGGTTCATTTATTGTGTCTAATAATTTATATTCCATAAATTTCTCCGTTCCGAGGCTGTCTGCAAAGTTTATTTTTCTCTGTTAATCAGTTTTATAATAAAAGCTTCCAAAAATTCGTTTTCACAACCCGCAGCTTTTATTCGTTCAATGGCCTCTTTCGAATAACGTTCTACATCCTCTTTTGCCTTGTCAATTCCAACTAAAGTCACATAGGTTGTCTTATTATTCTTTTCATCGCTGTGAACCGGCTTTCCTAACACTTCCGAAGAGCTGATTACATCCAATACATCATCCTGAATCTGAAAAGCAAGTCCGACACGATTTGCAGCTGTTTCCATCTGTGAAACCTGTTCATCAGATGCCCCTGCCAAAATAGCTCCAATCATCATAGAGCATTCAATTAAAGCACTTGTTTTTAACTGATGTATTACTTCTAACTTATCCTTTGTTAATGGCTGATTTACTGCTTTTACATCTATCACCTGTCCGCCAATCATACCATGGATACCCGGCTTATTTGCCAATACCTTAAGTGCCCATACAAAAGCCCCAAGCTTATCCACAGGTGCTTCTGCCTTCAATGCTGTCTCAAAAGCATAATTGAGTAACGCATCTCCTGCAAGAATTCCCATATCCTCTCCATATACAACATGGGTTGTCTTCCTGCCTCTTCGATATTCATCATTATCCATAGCAGGTAAATCATCATGTACCAGCGAATAGGTATGAATCATCTCAATTGCTGCCATAAACGGCTCAATAAGACTCTTCTCCTTACCACCAAACATCTGGTATGTTTCCAGCATAAGCAGGGGTCTTACTCTCTTACCACCTGCTGTCATGCTATAATTCATAGCCTCCATGATTTCTTTCTGATACCCTGTTTCTTCCGGAAGATATTTTCTAATAACCTCTTCCACATAAGCACATTTATCGGTAAGTTCACATTCAAAATTCATCGCCATATTATTCTTCCTCGTTCAGTACAATCAGTTTCTTTTCTACTTTATCAATTGCATCATTACAATTCTTCAAAAGCTTCATTCCTGTATTATAAAGGGAAAAGGATTCTTCTAACGTAATATCTTCCCTTTCAAGCTCATTCATAACAGCTTCTAATTCAGCCATAGACTCTTCTAATGTTTTTGCCTTTGCCATATTACTTACCCTTGCCCTTTCTTTCACTTTCTGGTATTGAAATGATTTTATCCACAACCGCTTCCATTTCACCATCGGTTACAGATACCTTAATTCTATCTCCGATACTTACCTTCGATACAAAACGAATGGCTCGTCCCTCTTCATCGGCTACAAACCCATAGCCTCCCTTTAGCTTATTTAATGGGGAAAGCCCCTTCATTTTTTCTATATAAAGTTCTAAAACATGACGTTTTTTACTAATTTTTTGTTCCATCAAAAGCTTAAGCTGCTCCTCACTATTCAAAAGCTGCTGCCGCTTTTCCCGAATCTGATATTCCGGATTCTTATATCTTAATTT
>CAZRLE010000223.1:0-2392 GCA_964600705.1 uncultured Lachnoclostridium sp.
CATTGCTTCACAGGCATATGGGATTCCAGAGCCGGCGGTGGATGGCAATGTACTTCTTGTAACAAAGAGATTGTCTGGAAGTTATGATGATATTACAAAGGCAAGTGTGAAAAAAGAGTTAGAACAGAATCTAAAGGCAGTTATGCCAAAGGCAGCGAAGGCAGGGGAATACAACCGTCCGGGTGCCTTCAATCAGGCACTTATGGAGCTTGGAGCCATTGTGTGTATTCCAAATGGAAAGCCACTGTGTGAAAAATGTCCTCTGAAAGAGCAGTGTATTGCCTGTCAAAAGGACATTGCAATGGAACTTCCGGTAAAACCATCAAAAAAAGCAAGAAAATTAGAAGATAAGACCGTTCTTATCATAGAATATCAAGGGAAATTCGCACTTCATAAGAGAGGAGAGAAAGGGCTTCTGGCAAAATTATGGGAGCTTCCAAATGTAGAGAACAAGCTCTCCGTTTCTAAGATGGAGGGACTTCTGAAAGAGAATGGAATTTTAGAATATGAAATGGGGCTTCTTGGAGAAGCAAAGCATATATTTAGTCATGTTGAATGGCATATGCTTGGTTACAAGATTAAAATAGATGAGATATTAGAAAGCAGCCCACTTCTTTCAGAAAATGAGAAAGAAGGTTTCGTGTGGGTAGAGAAAGAAAAGATAGACAGGGAATATGCAATTCCTTCGGCGTTTAGTGCTTATAAGAAATATTTTGAGTAATAGAAGGCAGAACGGAATGTAAGTTTGTAGCTGTAACAGATTAGAAAATGAAATGGACAGAAAGGCTGATACCATGTTAGATAAATCAAAGTTTTTAGAAATGCTTACTTCAATTGTAGAGATTGCCGGAACACAGGACAATACTCTGACACAGGAAGAAATTAAAGAATATTTTAAAGGAATGGAATTAGAAGCAGAACACTATGACCATATCTATGCATTTTTGGCAGAGAATCAGATTAGTGTAAAAGGCTTTTTATATACACCACCGGTAAAGGCAGAAGAAGATGCCGGCGAAAATGAATCTAAGGAAGACTCCAAGTTTTTAAAGATGTATTTGGAGGATTTGGATAGCATCACTCGTGTGAGTGAAGGAGAATTGGAAGTGCTCTTGAAACAGTTGATTTCCGGTGAGGAAAGTGCACAGGGACCAGTAACAGAAAATTGGCTTTTCAAGGTTGTGGACATTGCCAGAACTTTCGTGGGAAAAGGTGCATTATTGGAAGATTTAATTCAGGAAGGTAATATGGGACTTTTAGATGGGATTCAAGACCTTCTTGGAAGAAAAGAAGAAATTGATGGTGCAGAGTATCTGAAGGAATCCATCGAAAAAGCTATGATAGATTATATAGACGAGTTAAACGATGGAGAGGACTGGAGCAGTACAATCGTAGCAAAGACAAACCTTTTGGGTGAGGCAGCTAAATATCTTGCTGAAGAGCTTGGGAGAGTGGCAACAATAAAAGAACTTGCGGAATATACCAAGATTCCAGAAGAAGAGATTGAGGACATATTAAGTCTTTCATTAGATGCCGTAGAAACCGGTGCAGGGGACATGACGACCCCACAGGGAAATGCCATGATTGATTGGAATAAAATGTAGTAAGAAGACAAGGACAGCATTTAAGACGACCTAAGAGGAAGAAGGTAGCACTATGTATAATATTATGTCTCCCAAGGCAGAGGAATTTATTGACCATCAGGAAATATTAGATTCCATGGCTTATGCCAAAGCAAATAAAAATAATAAAGAAGTAATTGATGCTATTTTAAAGAAGGCAGAAGAGTATAAGGGGTTAACACACAGGGAAGCATTAACATTACTGGATTGTGAATTAGAGGAAGAAAATCAGCGTATTTTTGCCCTTGCCAAAGAAATCAAGCAGAAGATTTATGGCAATCGTATCGTAATGTTTGCACCGCTTTATTTGTCAAATTACTGTGTTAATGGTTGTGTGTACTGCCCATATCATTTGAAAAATAAAGAAATCAGACGTAAGAAATTATCCCAGGAGGAGATTCGTGCAGAGGTAATTGCTTTGCAGGATATGGGACATAAACGTCTGGCTCTTGAGACAGGAGAGGACTCTGTTCATAACCCAATTGAATACATATTAGAAAGTATTGAAACGATTTACAGTATCAAACATAAAAATGGAGCAATCCGCCGTGTTAATGTCAATATCGCGGCAACAACAGTAGAGAATTACCGCAAGTTAAAGGATGCAGGAATTGGAACTTATATCCTGTTCCAGGAGACTTACCACAAAGAGAATTATGAGATGCTCCATCCAACCGGACCAAAGCATGATTATGCTTACCATACAGAAGCAATGGATCGTGCCATGGAAGGTGGCATTGACGATGTGGGAATTGGTGTGTTATTCGGTT
>CAZRLE010000224.1:0-2362 GCA_964600705.1 uncultured Lachnoclostridium sp.
TTTACATAATAAAAGGAGGACACAACAATGATACAGATTATTACAGGTGAAAAAGGTAAAGGTAAAACAAAAATTCTTTTAGACAAGGTTAACACAGAAATTAAAGACATTAATGGTAGTGCAGTATATCTTGATAAGAGTACAAAACACATGTATGAACTTAACAATAAAGTAAGATTAATTAATGTTCAGGATTTCTTTGTTGACTCAGCAGAAGGCTTCTTAGGATTTGTCTGTGGTATTATTTCTCAGGATAATGACCTTGAAAAGGTATATCTTGACAGTTTCTTGAAAGTTGCTCACTTAGAAGATGGTGACATCAAAGCTGTACTTGATAAATTAGCTAAGATTTCAGAAACATTTAACGTTGATTTTGTATTAAGTGTATCATTGGATAATTCTTTATTACCTGCAGAATATCATGATAATGTAATTGCAGCTTTATAAAGAGAATATATATGATTTTCAAGGGGATTTTAGGCGATAAAATCCCCTTTTCCTATTTATTGGTTATTTCTGATTCTTCCAAAATAAGTTAATGAGTATAATCCGCTCACGCCTACAAGCGCATAAATAATTCTTGAAAGAAGCGTCATATCACCAAAAATCAGTCTTACAAGGTCAATACTTAAAAATCCGATTAACCCCCAGTTTACTGCACCAATAATAACTAGGCTTAATGCAATGTAATCCAATGTTTTCAAAACAGATTACCTCCTTTATTTTCAATGTTTATTTCACATTGTTTTTTTTAGTATTATCATTTTTAAGCACTTTATACATTTTCGTTTATTTTTTCAATTGTCGGCAAGATAAGTTTGCATTTTGTCCGCAATAATTATATAATGTATGTTGGGGTTTTAGTTGATGTTAAAAGGAGGCTTTATTTTGAGCAATCGTAGAAGTAAAAAAGTTGCACGATATCGTAAGCCATTTCATCTTAATATAGAAGTAGTTGTATTTTGTATCCTTTTTATTTATATCGCCATTATATCTATTAACTATTTTCGCAAAGAGCATATCAGTATTTACGAAGTAGTAGAAAAGAGCATTTCAGATGATAATGTATATACAGGTATTGTTCTCAGAGATGAGACTATATATTATACAGAGAAAGCTGGCTATATCAATTACTATATCAGTGATGGTGAAAAAGTTGGAAAAAATGCAACGATATATTCTGTAGATGAAACTGGTGAAATTTATAAGCAGTTGGAAAATGCTAATATAGAAACTAAAATTTCAGAAGAAGATACCAAACGCATTCGAAGCAGTATTTCAACCTTTAAGAATTCCTATAATCTCAGTAATTATTCAAGAGTTGCTGATTTTAAGTACAATCTGGAAAATGCTGTTTTAGAATTAAACAACAGCAATATGGCTGAGAATTTAACCCAAATTGCAAAGAGCAAAGAAAATAAGAATTATTTTCAAGTGGTAACAGCGCCAAAAAGTGGTATTATTACCTACACAATGGATAGCAAAGAGGATTTGCAGGAAAAGGATATCTCTAAAGAGACCTTTTTGAACACAGAGGAAACCAGAGTTCAACTTAGAACTACTAATGCTGTAACTGTGGGAAGTCCTGTTTATAAAATGATTAACAGCGAAAACTGGAATATCATTGTTCCTCTTACAGATGTTCAATATACAAAGCTTGCTGATGCGGATAAAGTTAATATTGTTTTCAAAAAAGACAACTTATCTACTACAGCAGCCATTCTTACTTACCAGAATAATGGTGATTATTTTGCAAAGCTTACTTTAAACCGTTATATGGTAAGGTACATAAATGAACGTTTCCTTGATATTGAAATTATTCTTAATTCAGCCAGTGGTTTAAAAATACCTACTACATCCGTATTGGAGAAAGAGTTTCTTGTGGTACCACTGGATTACCTGACTGAATCAGGTTCAGATATGGGCGTTGTAAAAGAAGTGTACAATGCAGAAAAAAATGAAACAGACTATGAGTTTGTAATGACTACAATCTATAAGAAGGATGAAGAACAGAATCTTGCTTATATTGAAGCTTCCCTTCTTACAGATGGAGATTATATACGTGATCCGGAAACCCAGCAAAGATACCAGCTTGGTCAAAAAGGTAATTTAGAGGGGGTATATAATGTCAATAAGGGGTATGCTGTTTTCCGTGTTATTGAAAAAGTATATGAAAATAAGGAATACGTAATTGTAAAAGAAGGAACTGCTTATGGTCTTTCTGTGTATGACCATATTGTAGTAAATGCAGATACCATTCATGAATTACAAATTATAGGGAAATAGGAGTTATTCTGGTGATTAAAGAAAATAGTTGTTATGGAAAACGCGGTGGTTCGCGTGGGGGATAGAGAATGGGAAA
>CAZRLE010000225.1:0-2348 GCA_964600705.1 uncultured Lachnoclostridium sp.
TATAACACATGTGAGGATATACTGTCTTTAATTTTTGTTCCAATTTATCGTAACACCAAAAATAAGGTCACACCTACAAGTCGTCGAATTTGACAAATAAAAAACCATTGAGTCTGCATAACTCAAGGGTTTCAACTAAAAATATTCAATGCGGAAAAATGGGACTTATACAAGTCACAGTCTCCGCTATTTCTTTTTTATTATATATCTCTCCCATTATCTGCTAGTCCTTCTTACTTCATCCACCAATTCCTGACTGCACTCTGCGAGCGCACAGATATCTGCATCTAACATATTACGCTTTAACATATTCAATACAATTGTTCTCTTGATATACTCATTTAGTTTTCCTTCTTCAGAAAGCGTATCCATTAAGCCTTCCTTTCTAACACTCTCTTTTGTACAAATTTCTCTAGTAATATTATAAGGTATTTTTTCCCTAATTCAAGGAGAAGTTTTGTTTTATCATCTTAAACTCTATCCTCACAATATATTTGTATCAATTTAATACTTTTAGTAAGAAAAACGTGCCGTAGACAATTGTCTACGGCACATTTTTCCATGCTACACTATACGAAATAATCGTCAGTACCCTCTTTTAGTTACTTTTTGTGTATACCCATCCTTATTTCCCAAATCTGTTGTTCTTATGATCTTCCAGAACCATCTACGGAAAGAATTTCTCCTGTCACGTAGCTTGCCATATCACTTGCAAGATATACAAAAGCATCGGCTACTTCTTCTGGTTCTCCTGGTCTTCCAATTGGAATCTGTTTGCAGATTCCCTGTACTACTGCCTCTGGTAATGCTGCTACCATATCTGTCTTTGTAACACCTGGTGCTACTGCATTAACACGAATTCCATCTTTTCCAAGTTCTCTTGCTAATGAGATTGTCATACCATTTACAGCAAACTTACTTGTTGGATAACCAACACCTGCAGGCTGACCATAACGGCTAACCATAGAGCTTGTGTTGATAATAGAACCACCGCCCTGTTCTTTCATAATCTTAGCTGCTGGTAATGTTGCATAGAATAATGCATTTACATTTAATGCAATGATTTTATCAAATTCTTCTGCTGTGTAGTTATATAATGGTGTGCTCTGAGAAATGCCAGCATTATTAACAAGAATATCTAATCTGCCAAACTTCTCTTTTACATCATTGATTGCCTTTTCTACTTCTGCCGCATCAGTTAATGTTGGCCACATACCAACTACTTCCCAATCTGCATTTTCTGCTTTTAATTCTTCAACTGCTTTATTTACAGTTTCTTCTCTAGAACCAAATAATGCAACCTTTGCTCCATTCTGTAAATATTTCTTAACGATTGCATATCCGATACCTCTTGTTCCACCTGTTACAACTGCTACTTTACCTTTTAACATATATAATATCTCCTTCTCTTCAACAACTTTCTCTGTTTCTTACTATTACCCATCCAAAATGTAAGATCCATATTCCCTCTTATGAACTTTACATTCGCTCTTTATGATGTTATTATAAATTTTTGTTAAATCATTGTCAATATATTTTGTTAATTTTTTATCAATGCATACCTTTTCATTTATTGATACAACAAATATCCATTCAAACAAAAAAGAAGCCCTACCTCACAGCAAAGCTTCTCTGGCAATCGTATTCGATTTATTTATCTCTCCAAATAATTCTTCCCTTTGTTAAATCGTATGGAGAAAGTTCTAATGTAACCTTATCACCTGGTAAAATACGGATAAAGTTCATTCTTAACTTACCGCTGATATGAGCTAATACGATGTGTCCGTTTTCTAATTCTACACGGAACATAGCGTTAGGTAACTTTTCAACAACGGTTCCTTCAATTTCAACTACATCTGTTTTAGACATGCTATTCTAACCTCCTTGATATCTCAAACTTAGTTTCTATGTTGATGCCTTATCTTACATTAACACATACCTGCAGTTTTGCAGATATATCATCCTACTTTTTAAGGATGGATAAGATTTCCGGCTCGCCTTCTGTAATTAAAATGGTATTTTCATAATGTGCGGATAATGACTCATCCTGTGTAACTACTGTCCAGTCATCTTCTAACCACCACACATCATATGCTCCCATATTTACCATTGGTTCAATAGCTAAAGTCATCCCTGGCACAAGCTTAGGACCTCTGCCTCTCTGTCTGAAATTAGGTATCTGTGGATCTTCATGTAATGCACTTCCAATTCCATGCCCTACTAAATCTCTAACCACAGAAAAACCATTGCTTTCTACATGATCCTGGATGGCCTTTGAAATATCAAATAAATGGTTTCCTGCTTTTGCATACTTGATACCTTCAAAGAAGCTTTCCCGTGTAACATCA
>CAZRLE010000226.1:0-2339 GCA_964600705.1 uncultured Lachnoclostridium sp.
GTATACCCACCCTCATACTGAGTAATATGACCATTTCCATCTAACTCTAAAATTCTGTCTGCAATATTATCAAGGAAATAGCGGTCATGGGATACCGTAATCACGATTCCCGGGAAGGAATTTAAGTAATCTTCCAAAATCGTCATAGTCGGAATATCTAAGTTATTCCCTGGTTCGTCAATCAGCAATAAGTTAATACTCTGTGCCAATACTCCAAGAAGATATAGTCTTCTCTTTTCCCCACCAGACAACTTTCCAATCGGCGCATACTGCATATCCGGTGTGAACAGGAACTGCTCTAACATTTGAGATGCACTGATTTTCCCATCCTTAGTCGCAATATACTCTGCAATATCCTTTACATAATCAATAACACGGATATTGTCATTCATGTGCTGCTCTTCCTGAGCAAAATAGCCGATTTTAATGGTTTCACCGACCTGAATCTCGCCAGAATCCGGTTTCACAAGTCCTGCTAACATCTTAATAATCGTAGACTTACCGCTTCCATTTGGTCCAATAATACCAACTCGCTGATTCTTAAGAGCAATATAACTATAATCCTCAAGAATCTTCTTATCTCCAAAGCTTTTACTTACATGGTGAAGTTCAATGGTCTTTTTGCCCATTCTTGCTTCTACTGACTCAAGCTCCACAACTCCATCTTTTACCGGAGCACTCATTTTCTTTAAGTCCTCAAGACGTTCCAGTCTGGCTCTCTGCTTAGTAGTTCTGGCTCTACAGCCACGCTTTGCCCATTCTAGTTCCATTCTAAGAATACTCTGTCTCTTACGCTCCGTCGCAAGCTCCATTTCCTCTCTTGCTGCCTTTAATTCAAGGAAACCAGAATAATCCGAATCATATCCGTAACATTTACCACGGCTGATTTCCAGGATACGGTTTGTAACCTGGTCTAAGAAATAACGGTCATGTGTTACCATTAAAATGGTTCCCCTGTAAGAACGAAGATACCCTTCCAACCATGTAATCATGGCTCCATCCAGATGGTTTGTTGGCTCGTCTAATAAAAGAACATCAAAATCCGATGCCAAAAGCTTCGCCATTGCTACTTTTCTTCTCTGTCCACCAGATAAATGTTCTAAAAGCATCTCCGGTTCATTCACACCTAATTCCATCAGGTTACTCTGAACCTTCCAATTCACATCTGGCGAATCAGAAAGGGCATACTCTGCTACTGTCGCTCCCTCTGGAAAATCCGGATTCTGCTTAAGATACGCAATCTTAAGATTATTCTGTCTTATAATCTGACCTTCATCGGGCTCTTCTAAACCTGCTACCATCTTTAAAAGGGTAGTTTTCCCCGTACCATTAATTCCTACAATTCCAATTTTGTCCCCTTCCTGAATTCCAAAAGAGGCATCTTCAAAAATCAGTTTATCACCAAAAAGCTTGCTGATATGTTCTATATTGATAATATTCATCTTACTGACTCCATTTATCTTAACTGCTATACGCAAATTTACTGTTCTTCTAACAGCTTTTCTATTTCTTCACGCACAGTATAATTGTACCATATTTTCTTTTAATATGAAACGATATTTAGTGAATTTTCCGATTATTTTCTTTTTCCAAAAAAAGCTTGCAAAATATAGGATTTCAGGTAAAATAAAACTTGATGTGTAAAAATGAACAGAAAAACAGACTCATAGAAAGGATATAACAATGATTCAGGCAAGTAATATTACACTGCGTTTAGGCAAAAAAGCACTTTTTGAAGATGTTAATATTAAATTTACTGAAGGAAACTGCTATGGTTTAATCGGTGCCAATGGTGCCGGAAAATCCACTTTCCTTCGTATCTTAACTGGTGAATTAGAACCAACAAAGGGTGACGTTATCATCACTCCGGGACAGCGTCTTTCTTTCTTAAAACAGGATCACTTCAAATACGATGAATTCCCTGTTTTGGATACTGTAATCATGGGTAACCAGAGATTGTATGATATCATGAAAGAAAAAGAAGCTATTTATGCAAAAGAAGACTTCACAGAAGAAGATGGTATCAAAGCCAGTGAATTAGAAGGCGAATTTGCAACTTTAAATGGTTGGGAAGCAGAATCAGATGCTGCTACTCTTTTAAATGGTTTAGGAATCGAAACAGAATTCCACTATTCCCTTATGAAAGACCTTAATGGTTCTCAGAAGGTAAAGGTTTTATTAGCTCAGGCATTATTTGGTAACCCTGACATCCTTCTCCTTGACGAACCTACTAACCACTTAGACTTAGATGCTATCCGTTGGTTAGAAGAGTTCTTAATTAACTTTGACAACACGGTTATCGTTGTATCCCATGACCGTTACTTCTTAAATAAAGTATG
>CAZRLE010000227.1:0-2333 GCA_964600705.1 uncultured Lachnoclostridium sp.
TTCACTGGTTCTTCCTCTCCAGAAGTTACCTCCGCCAATCACGATACCTACCTGAATTCCTTTATCCACTAACTGCTTTACCTGATTAGCAACTTCAATACAGGTCGCTTCATCAAATCCATGTTTTTTCTCACCTGCTAAAGCCTCTCCACTGAGCTTTAACATGACTCTCTTATATTCGCTCATAATGCCCTCCGTCTGTAGTCTTTCAAATTTGACCTCATTCAAATCCAAAGTTTCTCGGAATCAAATCTCTTATTTATCAAAGAAGCTGTCAATATCAACTGTTGCATAGGATAATGCCCAACGACCGTCAATAACAGCACCATTGTTAATCTGTACAGATTTCGCTTTGATATCTCCCTTTACAATTGCTGTAGAATCTAATACAACCGGACCATTCACATTCATCTGTCCCTTCACAGCACCTGCAATTACTGCTGAAGAAGCTTCGATATTTCCAATTACTACTGTTCCTGTGCTTAAATTCACAGTACCTTTGCTTGTTAAATTACCCTCTATACGAGAATTCGCTGCATAAATATCAGAAGCAACAGAATTACCTTCTACCAAACCATTCACTGATAATGTACCAAGACATTCTATATCGCCTGTTACAATACCATTAATCTGTAAGGAACTGTCAGAATTAATACTTCCAACAATCTTTGTTCCCTTTGCAATAACTGTTACATTATCACCTGAAAGATTGGTAATTGCTCCATCTGCCACAACGTTTCCTGCTGTTGAGTTTGTTTCCTCTTCATTAAACATTTCTGTAACCAAATCCATATCGACATTGTCATCGTACAAAGCTTCTCCCTCTGTAGCCGCTAACTTACTCTTGAATTTCGCCATTGTTTCTTCCTCCGCTTCTTCTTTATTATCTTTAAGCACCACTGCTTCTGCCAGCTCTGCCTTCGTTTCTTTTTTTACACCTTTTAATGACTCTTTCTGTCCTGATTTAGGTTCTGATGATATTTCCACCGTTTCCTTCTCAAATTTCTCGTCTGGAAGCAGATCACTTACTGCCTTTGAAAAATCTTCTCTCAGATTTTTAAAAAAGCCCATGTACTTTATACCTCCCTATATAGCTATTCCACCGTTTCAAAGCTTACATGCTGAACCGGTTTTGTATATTTTGTAATTGGTAATATTACATAATTTTCTCTTTGAAGTACCTCTATCAGAGATGGCAATGATCTTACCGTTGTATTGTCCGATACAAAATCGTGCATCAACACAGTAGAATTCGTGTTCTTTCTAACACCTGACATAACATTATTTATCATCTGCTTTACTGTCAGTTTCTGTCCGGTTGCATCTCCATTAATTACATTCCAATCATAATATACAATATCATTATCATTTAAATAAGCTATGAAATCTGTCATCGGTAACTCACTAACCTTATTACTGCTTCCTCCCGGAAAACGGAAGTACTTTACTCTTACACCAGTTGTCTTATAAAGCAGATTACTTAACTTTTTAAAATCTTTCGAAAAATCTTCCACTGAATTGTAAATCTTCTTATACTGGTGGGTATAAGAATGCATTGCTAATGTATGCCCTTCCTCTACAATTCTCTTATACATTTTCAACGAATGCTCGTCTTTTCTTCCAATCACAAAAAAAGTAGCCTTTACATTATATTCGGCTAACACATCCAACAGTTCATCTGTATATGGTCCCGGTCCATCGTCAAAAGTAAGATAAACCTTACCCTTTTCAATGGTCTTATCTAATTGCTCTTCAAGCGTAAGTGCTTCACCCTCTGCACCCGCTACGGTATTATTCCCGTCCTCGTCCTGGTAAAAAATCACATCCTCACTCAGCATACTGGCTACATGCACAGTCGTAGAACTGAATGCGGTATCAAAATCTAATAACCTTTCTTCTATGTTAAGCTGGTCAAACTTGAAATCTTCAAGCTGCTTCTCCAGCTGTATGACTCTTAACACTAAGCCTATACAACAAATGGTTGGTACTAATACTAAAACAATGATGGTTCCTACAATCAGCTTCTTCATTCGCTGCACTCTTCTGTGGCGATATTCCTGTTCTTCGTGACTGATGGTTTTGGTTTCTTCCATCATACCATCCCTTCGCAAAATCTTACAAATACATTCTAACACAAATACTCTAATTTTCCAAATACTTTTTACACATAGGATTTATCTACTTTAATTACGGCATAATAATTGCCCCAATGTGCCAGAATTTGCTCCTCCACAGACTTTTTAATCTCTGCATCTTCCATTTCAAGACCATAAGGAATCAGAATATCAAATATAACATTCGTATGGGTTGTTCCTGTCACCATACGGAAATCA
>CAZRLE010000228.1:0-2316 GCA_964600705.1 uncultured Lachnoclostridium sp.
ACCTAGGAGGGAAAAAAATGAGCACAAACAACAATGTGAAGCCTTTTGGCATCAAAGACAAACTTGGATATATGTTCGGTGACTTCGGTAACGATTTTACATTTATCCTTGCAAGTATGATTATGATGAAATTCTACACTGACGTAATGGGCGTTAGTGCAGGTCTCGTTGGTGTACTGATGATGGTAGCGCGTTTTGTAGACGCTTTCACAGATGTAGCTATGGGTCAGATTGTAGACCGTAGCAAACCAACAAAAGCTGGTAAATTTAAACCATGGTTATTAAGAATCTGCGGACCGGTAGCGGTTGCTTCTTTCTTAATTTACGGAAGCTGGTTCGCTAACATGGGAATGACATTCAAGATTGTATATATGTTTGTTACATATATCCTTTGGGGTAGCGTATTCTACACAGCAGTAAACATTCCTTATGGTTCCATGGCATCTGCAATCTCTGCAGACCCTGAAGAAAGAGCTTCTCTTTCTACATTCAGAACCATGGGTGGTGCTTTAGCTGGTCTTGTAATCGGTGTTATCTTACCACTTCTTATCTATGATCAGGTTGGTGATGTTCAGGTTATGAACGGTGGAAAAGTATCTGTTGCAGCAGGAGTTTGTGCTGTAGGTGCGATTCTTTGCTATCTTCTTTGCTATAACATGTGTACAGAACGTGTGAAATTGGAAGCAAAAACAGAAAAATTTAACCTTGGTGCATTGATCAAAGGTCTTGTAACTAATAAATCTTTAATCGGTATCGTAGTAGCTTCTATCTGTATGTTATTAGTACAGTTAACAGCTTCCACATTACAGGGTTATGTATATCCTGACTACTTCGGAAACATTGCGGCTCAGTCCGTAGCTGGTATGTTAGCGATGATTCCTACTTTTGTATTGGCTGCATTTATTGGTAAATTACAGGCTAAATTTGGTAGAAAAGAAATTGCTATCGCAGGTTCTATCTGGGGCGGTATCGTATTCATTATCATGTACTTCATGCATACAAAGAATGCATGGGTATTCGCAGGTATGTATACAGTCGGTTACTGTGGTCTTGCAATCTTCCAGTTAATCTGCTGGGCTATGATTACAGACGTTATCGACGATACAGAAGTTCAGACAGGTGTTCGTTCTGACGGTGAAATTTACTCTATCTACTCTTTCGCTAGAAAGATGGGTCAGGCTGCTTCTTCAGGTGTAGCTGGTGCTCTTCTTACAGCAATTGGTTATGTATCCGGTTCTACAGTAGGTCAGACAGAAGCAGTTAGAGAAGGTATCTATACATTATCTTGTTTAGTACCTGGTATCGGATTTATCGCATTAGCATTAGTAACATGGTTCTTATATCCATTAGGTAAGAAACGTGTAGAAGAAAACGTTAAGATTCTTGCAGAAAGACGTGCTGGTAAATAATTAAAAACGAAAAACCTAATACTACTTTTATAGCTGATACAGGAAAAGGGCAATGCATTGAGGCATTGTCCTTTTTCTTGTCACAAATAAGTGGTAACCAGGAAAATTCTAATGAATTGAGAGTGAAATTGGAAATTGTGCTAAAAATAGTACGATTATTATACAAAATTATTCTTGTATAAAATGTATATTTTGTTAAAATATACAAAGTTAATAAGTAGTAAATACCATATTTGGTTTAAGCGTCGGAATAGCTGGGGGGTTATTCCGACGCTTTTTGTTATCAAGTAATCCATAGGAACTTCATTAGAATATTATTCTTGTTTGACGTGCGTCAAATAAAAATGTATAATTGAATTATTGGATAATTATTATCAGATTAATAAAAATGATAATGAATCTCGTGGGCTGTGTAAAACAGTAATCAGATTACAAAAATTCAAGGTATAAAATACTACCATTTACAGATACTATTTCCAGAAAAGAAGAAAATAACAAATGCAGATCATTTGGAAAAAGAATTATGTAAATGGAGGATTTTTATATATGAGAGCAACAGGAATTGTTAGAAGAATAGATGATTTGGGACGAGTTGTAATTCCGAAAGAAATTAGAAGAACCTTGCGAATTCGCGAGTCTGAACCATTGGAAATCTTTACCGGAAAGGAAGGGGAAATTGTATTAAAAAAATATTCCCCTATCAGTGAGATGACAGGATTTGCGAAACAGTATGTGGAAAGCTTAAGTCAGGTGTCCGGTCGCATCGCTATGGTGGCAGATAGAGACCAGTTCATTGCAGTTTCCGGAGGATTGAAAGGTGCTATGGGGAAAGAAATCAGCAAAGAACTGGAAAATAAAATGGAAAAAAGAGACACATTTATTGCATCTAAAGGAGATAGAAGCTTTA
>CAZRLE010000229.1:0-2289 GCA_964600705.1 uncultured Lachnoclostridium sp.
AAAAATAAAGCCTTAATTGGCTTTAACTTCTATCAACAATTTCTCCTGCAAAACAATTTCCACAATATTTCCATACTCCGTCCAATTTCGCAAAAGTCATATAGGTCGCTCTTACTCTTCCATTTTCATCTTCGATATGATTGTATGCTTCGCCCATTTGCATATAGCCATAACTTAAATATCTTGGTGGTAATGCGTTCATAAAGTTGTCCACAATATCTTCGGAAACTGTATCTCCAACCTCTGCATAATCATACCAACTGCCTTTTCCAGTTTTGTCATAAAATTCACTCCAACCATATAAGGTCTTAACTTCTTTGTTCATAATCATAAATCCTCACATTCTTTAAAAAACGTGCTTCATTGTATCAACAACGATTGCTCCAAAACTGTCTGCTGTGATATTTACTTTTCTTCTGCCACCACCTTTGAATACAATTTCTAAGGTATCTTCATCTAATAAGTTTAAACCAATAACGTCCAACTCTGCACAAATCAATGTAGCTTCAAATACTGAAATAAAATCTGCTTTTGACATAGCTCTCACCACCTTTCCTAATTCAAAACATACTGCTTTGTTCTGCGATTTACTGTTTTTGAGCCATATTTTGCTCTAATATCATCTAAAGACACCTCTTTGCTGTGATGTCTACGATATTCACCATAATGCCAACACCAACTGCGTTTTTTCGGTGCATATTTAAAACCGATTTCCTTTAATAACTCTCGATATTCATAAGAACCTTGCACAATCCAAATCCATGAACCAATAATCTCAATCTCTGCGTTGATATGAATAATCTGCTCTAAAACTGCTCTAAATGCCTTATTTTCCTCATCTGTATCATAAGTAGAGGTTTCCTCGTCTGCGTGTTCTTCCTTGCTTAAAACCTTAGATAATTCGTCAAATTCTGCGTTAATTTCCTGCATATCAGATACTTTTCCACCATTGTCTGGGTGGTAAACTTTCAGCAACTCTTTGTACTTCTTTCGCAACTGCTCAATATTTTTAATATCCTTAAACCATTTTCTCATCTTCGTTCTGTTCCTTTCTTTCATCTTCAATTTTGTTCAGCCATTCATTCAAATACCATTGAAACTGTGAATTGCTCAACAAATACCAACCTGCATTTCGCTGTTCTAACCACATCTGAAATTCTTCTTTCACTCCCAACACCACCTTTCTTTCTAAATTTGGGCAACAAAAAAAGACAGTTTATTGACTTGTCTAGGTCATACTGATTGCACCCATAAAAAGGGGTTGGGTTACAATCTATTTTTCATTTTCAAGAACTATTGTGTAAGTCGCTCTCAAATTTTTATTAAATTTTTCCTCTATACTGGCGATTTTTTAATCTGTTGCTTGCTTTCTTTTGGCTCTAACAAGCGTTGATTTACTAATTCCAGTTAATGCCTCAACTTCTTTATAAGAGTATTTCTCCAATAACTCTAAAGCGTGGTTAATCTTCTTTTTGTTGTATTTCGGTGGTCTGCCCTCTTTGAAATCTGCTCTTTGTTTTGCAATAGCTTTTCCACCTTGAGTTCTCTCGATAATCATGCTTCTTTCAAATTCTGCAAATGCTAATAAATTGGTAACAATCAATCTACCCATTGGAGAACTTTCAATCAAACCCATATTTAAAATGTGGATTTTTACCCCTTTATTCATTAAAAGGTCGATATACTCTAATCCCTCTTTTGTAGTTCTGCAAAATCTATCTAATTTTGTTACAACGATATAATCTCCATGCTGTGCCTTATTCAATAATTCATTAAATAGAGGTCTTTCTTTTGCTCCCGAATAGCTTTCTACAATGATTTCTGTATCTGCATATACATTTTTAATAGCTGTGCTTTGTTCCTCAATACTATTTCCGTCAAGCTGTCCTTTTGTGCTTACTCTGCAATATCCGTATTTCATAAAATAGTTGCTCCTTTCTCTGTCTGCCGATTTACTTTTGACCATAAGAAATGACACCTTTCAAAGCCTTGATTTTCCGTTGTGCTAAGAGTGGTGTCATAACTTTTAAGTTTTGGTCATAAATCCATAACCATTTACTATTTAATTTTTATATATGGTCACATGAAAGTGATGTACTGGAAAGGTTTATAAATAACGTCATTTCAGAAAACTAACGTCAAAATAACGTCACGCTCCCTTGATTAACATTTTTTACACGCAAAAAAAGGCTCTCCGATTTCTCGGAAAGCCTTGATTTTACTGTATTTCTACAAATTATTCTACGATTGTAGCAACACGACCAGAACCTACTGTTCTACCACCTTCAC
>CAZRLE010000230.1:0-2273 GCA_964600705.1 uncultured Lachnoclostridium sp.
AAAGAAGGCGCTTCTTAATGGTAAAAGCGTTGTAACTTCTAACAAAGCCCTTGTTGCAAAGCATGGCGCAGAACTTCTTGAAATTGCGAGAGAGAAGAGTCTTAATTTCCTTTTTGAGGCAAGTGTTGGCGGCGGTATTCCTGTAATTCGTCCATTAAACCAGTCACTTACAGCTGATGAAATTGAAGAAATTACAGGTATCTTAAACGGTACAACAAACTACATTTTAACAAAGATGAGCGAAGATGGTGTAAGTTTTGAAGATGCACTGAAAGATGCGCAGGAAAAAGGCTATGCAGAACGCAATCCTGAGGCAGACGTAGAAGGCTATGATGCCTGCCGTAAAATTGCAATCCTTACCTCCTTGGCTTATGGAATGCAGGTTAATTTCGAAGAAATTCCAACAGAAGGTATTACAAAGATTACAGATGCAGATATTGCTTATGCTAAAGTGGCAGGAATGGCAATTAAGATGCTTGGAACAAGCAAAAAGGTTGGGGATAAAGTATTTGCAAGAGTATCTCCAATGATGGTAAGCAGAACTAACCCATTACATGGTGTAAATGGTGTATTTAACAGCATTTTCGTAAAAGGTAATCTGTTAGGTGAAGTAATGTTTTATGGTCCGGGAGCAGGAAAGCTTCCAACAGCCAGTGCAGTTGTTGGTGACGTAGTAGATGCGGTAAAACATCTTGGAACCAATATTATGCAGATTTGGAGCAGTAATAAGTTAGAGCTTGCTGATATCAGTGAATCCAAAAACCGCTATTTTGTCCGTGTTCCAAAAGCAGAAGCAGAAAAAGTAGCAGAGGTATTTGGAAGAGTACGCGTACTGGATGCCGGTATAGAAGATGACTATGGCTTCATTACATTAGATATGACAGAAGCGGAATATAGAGAAAAGGCAAAGAACTTTAATGTTCGTAATATGATTCGAGTAACATTTTAAGGAATGATTCTATGAAATATATTATCGTATTGGGTGATGGTATGGCAGATGAGCCTTTGGAGGAGTTGAATGGTAAAACCCCTCTTGAATATGCGAAGATGCCAACTATGGATATTCTTTCAAAAACAGGAGAGCTTGGCATGGTTCATACCATTCCAGAGGGCATGAAGCCGGGAAGTGACACAGCTAATCTGGCAGTCATGGGCTACAATCCAAAGGTTTATTATACAGGCCGTTCTCCACTTGAGGCACTCAGTATAGGTGTGTCTATGAATGGCAGTGATATCGCACTTCGATGTAACGTTGTTACCCTGTCAGAAGAAGATGTGCCTTATGAGGAAAGAACTATTGTAGACCATAGTGCGGGCGAGATTACAACAGAGGAAGCTGCAGAGCTTGTGAAAGCAGTGAGAGAAGCCTTGGAGACAGAGGAATATAAGTTTTATGTGGGTACCAGTTACCGGCATTTAACGATCTGGAATACAGGTGGTGATGCTGCAAAGCTTGCATCAGGAATAGAATTAGTTCCACCTCATGATGTACTTGGAAGAGTGATTAAACCTTATCTTCCTGAAGATAAGATTTTAAGAGAAATGATGGAAAAGAGCTTTTATATTCTGAGTAATCATCCAATCAATCTGGAAAGAGAGAGAAAAGGTCTTAATAAGGCTAATTCCATCTGGTTCTGGGGTGCAGGAAGCAGACCGGTTCTGGATTCTTTTGAAGAAAAGTACCAGAAAAAGGGTGTTATGATTTCTGCAGTAGACCTGCTAAAAGGGATTGCCGTAGGTGCAAAGATGAAGAATATCCTTGTTGAAGGTGCAGACGGAACACTCCACACCAATTATGAAGGAAAAGCCATGGCAGCAGTAAATGCTCTTTTGAAGGATGGATATGATTTTGCATATATTCATGTGGAAGCACCCGATGAAATGGGTCATCAGGGTAGTCTTATGAATAAAATAAAAGCAATCGAGTATTTAGATGAAAGGGTGATTAAACCTGTATCAGAAGCACTGGACAGTGCCGGTGCAGAATACAGAATGTTAATTATGCCTGACCATCCAACTCCGATTGCGTGTCGAACCCACACCAGTAATCCGGTTCCGTATCTTCTTTACGACAGCCGTAATAAGATTTCAAGGGAATGGAGTTATAGCGAAAGAGAAGCAGCGGAGAGCGGTATTTATCTGGAAGAGGGGTACACGCTGATAAATGCGTTATTTGGTAACTGTTCAGAGCCAAGCAGAATTTTATAAAACAGACGTAAAATGCTTGCATTTTTAAGGCTGTTTTTAAAATTTTATTTGGCGGATACGCCACA
>CAZRLE010000231.1:0-2243 GCA_964600705.1 uncultured Lachnoclostridium sp.
TAATTCCCATGGTAAAAAGCATTCACAAAATATTGCTTTTTTAGTAACATATTGAGTTGTGTTAAGGTGACTTAAAGTTTAAAGGCTTAAAGCACTTAATAAGTTTAAAGGAGAAAGTGAGATGAAGTGGAGAGACGTAAAGATATTGTGTGCAGGGATGTGTGTATGTACGGTGATTGCGGCGCTGCAGCCGGCAGAGAAACAGGGAGAATCCGAAATAGCTATAGGGGATATTGATTTTGGAACGGAAAAAATATATATAGAAGAAACAGAGTTTGTTGAAACACGTAAAGTGGATGTGGAACGGCATGAAGTATATGAGGTAGGAAGCGGAACTGCAAACGAAGAAGTGATTAATAATATAGAAGAAATATCCACAGAAGCAGGTACAGTGGAGGAAATTCAAAGCCAAAAAGCAGAAATAGTACCGGAAAGCAATCTGATTATTGCGGATGTGACAAATTATGTAAATATTCGAAGCCTGCCAAGGGAAGAAGGGGAAATTCTGGGTAAGCTTTATGACGATTCGATAGGAAGAAGGCTTGGGGAAGAAAGTGGCTGGTATTACATTGAATCGGGAAGCGTGAAAGGATATGTAAAGGCAGAGTTTGTATTGACCGGAGAAGAAGCTGAACTTCGTGCAAAAGAAGTGGGGACAAGACTTGCTGAGGTAACAACTACCACATTAAAAGTAAGAAAGGAGCCGACAACGGAATCACTTGTCTTAGGTTTAGTACCGGGCGGAGATATTCTATCTGTTTTAGAAGAAGCGGAAGGTTGGATTAAGGTTGACGTAGAAGAGGGAATCGGATATGTTTCGACAGATTATGTAAGGACATATACAGAAAACGCAGAGGCGGAATCCAGAGAGGAAGAAGCTGCAAGATTAAAAAAAGAGGAAGAAGCACGGAAAAGAGCAGAAGAAGCAGCGAAAGAAGCTTTACGCCAGCAGCAGATAGCAGGCCAATCAGATAAGCCGGCATCTAAACCGCAATCGGGAAATAATGGAGGAGGCACAGGCGGCAGTGGAAGTAGTTCAGCTGCAGGAAATGCAGATAATAATGGAAGCAGCTCAAGTACCTCAAATTTAGGACAGCAGATTGCAGATTATGCGTTGAGGTTTGTAGGGAATCCATATGTATACGGAGGAACAAGTCTGACAAACGGTGCGGATTGCTCAGGATTTGTGCAGAGTGTCTATAAACACTTTGGTATTTCTCTGCCGCGTCATTCGGGAGACCAGGGGAAATCCGGACGGGCTGTAGCAGGACTTGGTAATGCCAAACCGGGAGATTTAATATGGTATTCCGGACATATTGGTATTTATATTGGGAATGGAAAAGTTGTTCATGCCAGTAATGAAAAAAATGGGATAATGGTATCAGAAGCTGCCTACCGGACGATTCTTGGTATCCGGAGAATTATATAGAGCACAATTTAATAGCGCGTTATATGCCGGTGAAATTGTGATTTTGTCTAAGGATTGGATAAAAATTCCATATTTTAGAAAAAAATAGCTTAAAAAAGCAAAAAAAGAGAGAAAAAATAAAAATTTCTTTCTTTTTTTGTTGTGAAAAACTACCATTATTTTGAAATATGTGTTATAATTTTTGTACTGTTAGACGAAAGAAAACCTAGGAGGGTAAGATTATTATGGCAAAAGAAATAGTTGCAATGCTTCTTGCTGGTGGACAGGGTTCAAGACTTTATGCCTTGACTGAGAAAACAGCAAAACCTGCCGTTCCTTTCGGGGGAAAATATCGTATCATCGATTTCCCTATCTCTAACTGTGTTAACTCAGGTATTGACACAGTAGGTATTCTTACTCAGTACCAGCCATTGGCACTGAATGAATACATCGGAAACGGCCAACCATGGGATTTAGACCGCTTATACGGTGGAGTTCATGTACTCCCACCATATCAGAAAGCGTCTGGATCAGACTGGTACAAAGGAACCGCTAATGCGATTTACCAGAACCTTTCATTCATCGAACGCTATGATCCGGAATATGTAATTATTCTTTCTGGTGACCAGATTTGTAAACAGGATTATAGTGACTTCTTACGTTTCCATAAGGAAAAAGGTGCAGAATTCTCTGTAGCAGTTATGGAAGTACCTTGGGATGAAGCTTCACGTTTTGGTTTAATGGTAGCTGATGAAAACGATCGCATCACAGAGTTCCAGGAAAAACCAAAGAATCCAAAGTCAAACTTAGCATCAATGGGTATCTACATCTTCAA
>CAZRLE010000232.1:0-2233 GCA_964600705.1 uncultured Lachnoclostridium sp.
TTGTAACAATCAGTAAAGCAGCAGCTCCAATGATTCCATTTATGACAGAAGATATCTACAGAAACTTAGTATGCAGTATCGATAAGTCTGCTCCGGAAAGTATCCATCTTTGTGACTTCCCAGAAGTAAACGAAGCTTGGATTGACAAAGACCTTGAAAAAGCTATGGAAGAAGTTCTTGATATCGTTGTACTTGGCCGTGCATGCCGTAACAATGCCAACATCAAGAATCGTCAGCCAATCGGAAAGATGCTTGTAAAAGCAGAAACTGATTTATCTGACTTCTATAAAGAAATCATCGAAGATGAATTAAATGTAAAAGAAGTTGTATTTACAGATGATGTAAGAGAATTTACATCTTATACATTTAAGCCACAGCTTAAAACATTAGGAAGACGTTTTGGTAAGCAGCTCAATGCACTCAAAGAGGTTCTTGCTAACTTAGATGGTAACAAGTCTATGGACGAATTAAATGAAAAAGGTACATTGACAGTTACATTAGACGGCGTAGAAGAAGTGCTTGAAAAAGAAGACTTATTAATCGATGCAGCACAGATGGAAGGATATATGTCTGAATCCAACTATGGAATCACAGTTGTATTAGATACAAACCTTACAGAAGAGCTTATCGAAGAAGGCTTTGTTTTAGAAGTAATCAGCAAAATCCAGACAATGCGTAAGGAAGCTGATTTCGAAGTAATGGATCATATCTGCGTATACCTTGAAGGAAATGATAAGCTTCAGGCAATCGTAGAAAAGAATAAAGATGCTTTAATGAGCAAAGTTCTCGCAGATGACATCGTATACAGCACAGCTAAAGGTTCTGTTAAAGAATGGAACATTAATGGCGAAAATGTAACACTTGGTGTTGAAAAGAAATAAAGTACCCCCAAAAACATCATGAACTAGGAGGCAATTATACCAATGAAAGAAATCAACAAAGAAGAATTTAAAAAGGCAGTCAGGGACTATGTAAAGGTTATCCATTTTAGAGACCTTGAAGATGCCAATCAGCAGCAGATTTATCAGGCAGTATCTTATGCTGTAAAAGATTATGTTGTAGATCAGTGGATGGCAACTCATAAAGCAACTGCAAAACAGGATGCAAAGAGAGTTTACTATTTGTCTATGGAATTCTTAATGGGTAGAGCATTGGGAAATATCATCATTAACTTAAAGGGTAATAAAGCGATTAAAGAAGGTTTGGAAGAACTTGGTATTGACCTTGTTAATATTGAAGAACAGGAACCAGATGCAGCATTAGGAAATGGTGGTCTTGGAAGACTTGCAGCATGCTTCTTGGATTCCCTTGCAACTTTAAATTATCCTGCATACGGCTGTGGTATCCGTTACAAATACGGTATGTTCAAACAGCAGATTGAAAATGGTTACCAGAAGGAAGTTCCAGATGACTGGTTAAAAGATGGTTATCCATTTGAAATCCGTCGTGAAGAGTACTCTGTAGTAGTTAAATTTGGTGGACACGTAGCAGTACACACAGATGAAAAGGGAAGAAACCATTTCGTACAGGAAAATTACCAGTCCGTACGTGCGATACCTTACGATCTTCCAATCGTAGGTTACAATAACAACATGGTTAATACACTTCGTATCTGGGATGCAGAAGCAATTAATGACTTCAACTTAGATAACTTTGATAAGGGTGAATACCACAAAGCGGTAGAACAGCAGAACCTTGCAAAGACAATTTGTGAAGTATTATATCCAAACGATAACCACTATGCAGGTAAGGAATTACGTTTAAAACAGCAGTATTTCTTCGTATCTGCCAGTGTTCAAAGAGCAATCAAGAGCTATTTAGGACGTCATGATGATATCCGTAAGCTGCATGAAAAAGTGTGCTTCCAGTTAAATGATACACATCCAACTGTAGCGGTAGCAGAATTAATGCGTATTCTCTTAGATGATTTCCATTTAGAATGGGATGAAGCATGGGAAATTACAAATAAGACATGCGCATACACAAACCATACAATTATGGCAGAAGCATTAGAAAAATGGCCATTAGAACTCTTCTCAAGACTTCTTCCACGTATCTACCAGATTGTAGAAGAAATTAACAGAAGATTTATTAACCAGATTCAGGCAAAATATCCTGGTGATTTCAAGAAGATTGAAAAAATGGCAATCGTATACGATGGTCAGGTAAGAATGGCAAACCTTGCTATTGCAGCCGGATTCTCTGTAAATGGTGTTGCAAGACTTCATACAGA
>CAZRLE010000233.1:0-2221 GCA_964600705.1 uncultured Lachnoclostridium sp.
GGAAGTCACGGATATATCTCTGTATCCGAGACGGAACGCATATTTTGGAGCGATGCCTGACTTAGATTACATTTTAGTATGAGAAACCGAAATGTAATGTTAATTGTGACTATGCGAATAGAATAGTAGTAATAAAATGGAATCCCTGCACAGCAGTAGAAACAGCGAAGCTGTGACTGATTGTGTGGGGATTTTCTGTAGTAGGAATAAGGATAGTAAATGAAGGAGAGGCAGACATGAAAGAACAGATTTTAGCAGGCAAGACCGTACTTGGTATTGAACTTGGCTCTACTCGTATTAAAGCAGTTTTAATTGATGAAAATCACAATCCAATCGCAGCTGGTTCCCATGAATGGGAAAATCAGTATGTAGACGGTATTTGGACATATAGCTTAGAAGCAATTTGGAATGGTTTACAGGATGCGTATGCTAACTTAGCGGCAGATGTAAAAGAAAAATATGATGTTACATTAACTAAGATTGGTGCCATTGGTTTTAGTGCCATGATGCACGGCTATATGCCATTTGACAAAGAAGGTAACTTATTAGTTCCATTCCGTACATGGAGAAATACAATTACCGGTGAGGCTGCAGCGAAATTAAGTGAATTATTTAATTTCAACGTTCCTCAGCGTTGGAGTATTTCTCATTTATATCAGGCAATTCTTAACAAAGAGCCACATGTAAAAGACATTGATTTTATGACAACATTAGAAGGTTACATTCACTGGCAGTTAACAGGAGAAAAGGTTATCGGTATTGGTGAAGCTTCCGGTATGTTCCCAATTGATTCTGATAAGATGGTATACCATGAAAGCATGGTAGAAAAATTTGATAATTTAGTAGCGCCAAATGGCTTCCCATGGAAATTTGCTGATATTTTCCCTAAGATTCTCTTAGCAGGTGACAAAGCCGGTGTATTAACAGAAGAAGGTGCTAAGAAATTAGATGTAAGCGGCAATTTAGAAGCTGGTATTCCTCTTTGCCCGCCTGAAGGTGATGCAGGAACAGGTATGACAGCAACAAACAGCATTGCGAAACGTACTGGTAACGTATCTGCAGGAACAAGTATCTTCTCTATGATTGTATTAGAAAAAGAATTAAAGAATGCCTACGAAGAAATCGATATGGTAACAACACCAACTGGTTTCCCGGTAGCGATGGTACATTGTAATAACTGTACTTCAGACCTTAATGCTTGGGTAAATATCTTTAAAGAATTTGCAGAAAGCTTTGGTGTGAAGGTAGATATGAACGACCTTTATGGAACATTATACAGAAAAGCAATGGAAGGCGACAGAGACTGTGGTAAGCTCTTATCTTACGGATATCTTTCCGGTGAACCTGTAACAGGATTTATGGAAGGAAGACCTATGTTTGTAAGAACACCAGAAAGCAAATTCTCTCTTGCTAACTTTATGAGAACTCATTTATTCTCATGTCTTGCTTCCTTAAAGATTGGTAATGATATTCTTTTTGAAAAAGAAGATGTACAGGTGGATAAGATTTTAGGACATGGTGGTCTTTTCAAGACAAAAGGTGTTGGTCAGAAGATTTTAGCAGCAGCTCTTAATACACCAGTTTCTGTAATGGAAACAGCAGGTGAAGGTGGTGCATGGGGTATGGCATTACTGGCTGCTTATATGTTAAAGAAAGAAGATGGCGAAACCTTAGACGATTACCTTAACAATAAAGTATTCGTAGGAATGGAAGCAATGGAAGAAGTTCCAGATGAAGAAGATGTTAAGGGCTTCAAGGAATTTATCGAACTTTATAAGAAGGGATTTGCCATTGAACATGCAGCAGTGGATAGCATCTAAACTAGAAAGGAAGAAATGCTATGTTAGAAGAATTAAAAAAAGCAGTCTATGAGGCAAATATGGATTTGCCTAAATACGGCTTAGTTACTTTTACATGGGGTAACGTAAGTGGAATTGATAGAGAAAAAGGTTTATTTGTAATCAAACCAAGTGGTGTAGATTATGATAAATTAACTCCAGACGATATGGTAGTTATGGATTTGGAAGGTAATAAAGTAGAAGGAAAATATAAACCTTCTTCCGACACAGCAACACATTTAGAAATCTATAAAGCATTTCCTAATGTTGGAGGTGTGGTACATACTCATTCTTCTTATGCAACAAGCTGGGCACAGGCGGGAAGAGGCATTCCATGCTATGGAACAACCCATGCAGATTATATGTATGGCGAAATTCCTTGT
>CAZRLE010000234.1:0-2178 GCA_964600705.1 uncultured Lachnoclostridium sp.
AATTCGTCTGTTTGGGATAGAGGATAATTATGTACGAAAAGAAATTTCCCGGTAGTTCAGATACTGTCTATCAAAAATTAAGAGAAAAAATTCTACATTTAGAATTACCACCACTTGCCGCTGTTAGTGAAATTGAAACTGCGGCAACCTATGATGTATCACGTACCCCGGTCAGAGATGCTTTTAAACTGCTGGAAGCAGAAGGATTGCTAGAGGTAAGACCTCATGTGGGAACCTTTGTTACCCAGATTGATTTGGAGATGGTGTCTGATATTTTGTATATGCGTGAACAGTTAGAAATTGCTGTATTAAAAGAATTAGCACAAAAATATGATGATTCGTGCAGGCAGGCTGTTAGAGATAAATTGTCAATACAAAAGGAAATAATTGAGTCTGGCAAGGAAATAAGTGAATTAAGCAGAACTTTTATTATAGAAGACAATGAATTTCATTATCTGATGTATGAATTGGCAGGAAGAAGCAACGTGCATTGGATTTTCAGTTTTATGGTTGCCCAGTATGAAAGATTCAGAACTCTTTTAAATCTATCCGATAAGGCTAATTTAGAACGTTTATATAAAGAACACGAGGCGCTTGTTGAATGCCTTGAAAAAAATAAAACAGAAGAAATCAGTGGCTTGGTTTCTAAACATATTTATGAAGGATTTCGCCAGTGTAAGTCTGTTATGCAGCGTTATCCGGAATACTTTAAGAAAGAAAAGGAGAAATAATCATGGCACAATTTGCAAAACTTGACCCTAGTACCTTAAAACAGCTTCGCACAGTTGACGAGCGTCTTGTCTCATACAATGTTGAGATGACAGAAGTTACCGGCGGTACTTTCTGGAAAGCTTATACTGATGCGCAGGTAGACGGAACAGAAGAGTTCCCTCCTATCAAAGATTGGCATGATATGGGCAATCTTCAGCAGATGTATGACCCCATTGACTCCCGCAATCCACGCCTGATTAAACTGGCGAAAGAGTTGGGAACCGCATGGGTGCGTGTTTCAGGTACATGGGCAAACAAAACCTATTATGATTTTGATGGTCATTGCAACGGTCAGGTCCCGGAAGGCTTCCAGAACTTACTTACCAAAGACCAGTGGACTGCACTTCTTGATTTTGTAAAAGCAATTGATGGCAAATTGCTTGTTTCTGTGGCAAATTGTCCCGGTATTCATTCTGCTGATCAGCCTTGGGATCCCACGCAGGCAAAATTATTATTTGATTATAGCCGTGATTATGGTGTTCCTATTAATGCAGCTGAATTTACAAACGAGCCTAATATTATGGCGATTAGTGGTCTGCCACAGGGATATACAGCAGCCGACCATGCAAGAGACCACGAGTTGTTTGGAGCCTGGCTACGTGAGAATTATCCCGATTGTCTTTTCGTAGGACCTTGTACCTGCGGTGACATTGATATGTTCGGAATGGGTATGGGTGATGACAAAGTCGGAGGTGGAATAGGTTCTGCATTTCAGATGGTTACCACCGAAGAGCTTTTAGGTGATTACAAAGAAAAAATGGATGTGTTCAGTTATCACTATTATAATGGTGTGTCTGAGCGTGGTGCAGCCATGGGCGGTCATTGGCCTGCAGAAGCTGCTTTGACAGAGAAATATCTTGGGGTTGCAGCTAATTGTGCCCGCCAGTATGTTGGACGTAGAGACCGCTATG
The DNA here is from genome assembly GCA_964600705.1 of uncultured Lachnoclostridium sp. Taxonomy (GTDB): domain Bacteria; phylum Bacillota; class Clostridia; order Lachnospirales; family Lachnospiraceae; genus CAYTGQ01. Next base: position 1,683 of record CAZRLE010000234.1, read on the forward strand.
TACCCGGTGGACAGATGTGGGTTACTGAGTCCGGTGATGCAGGCTGCGGCGGTAATACATGGGCATCCACTTATATGGATGTTCCCCGTACTTTAAATGAACTGGGTGAATTTGTAACTGTTACAGACGGTATTATTTTCCATAATACCTTAGCATCTTCTGATTATGGATATTTAAAGCATGGTACATTTGAACCTCGTCCCAATTATTTTGCAGTTCTGCTTTGGAATCGTTTAATGGGACAGACAGTATATGATACCGGCGAAGAAATCAGAGAAGGAGTGCATGTTTATTGTCACTCACGCAAGGACGGCAAGGATGGATATGTATATCTTGTAATCAATAACTCTCTGACAGAGGCTACTACAGTAGAATTAGCAAATGATGCAGAGCGTTATACCTTATCCGGCGACGGTAAAATCCGTAGCCGCCTGATGCAGTTAAACGGCAAAGCATTGAAACTGGGAGAGAACGATGAACTTCCTGAAATGACTCC
>CAZRLE010000235.1:0-2161 GCA_964600705.1 uncultured Lachnoclostridium sp.
TTTGCTTATATTATATACTATTTGCACGAAAATATCAATACAATGCACGAAATAGTATAAAATCTCTTTTTATATGTTACAATTCAGACGTCAGCCAACTGACGTCTGAATTGTAACACTGTTTTCGGGAGTTTGCTATGCATTTATCTAATAGTTGACAAAATCGTAAAAATATGGTATTTATATCTTGAGTTAGCGAAGTCTAACTCAAGATAGTTTTGCAAAACTTATTGTAGTGGAATCTGCATGGATGCCATAAATTTAAAACAGGGGGTTAGTATTAACTAACCTATAACAAGGAGGTTGTATATGAAAAACAAAAAGTCAGTAAGATGTTGGCTTGCAATGTTGCTTGCAGTGGTTCTTGTCTTTAGCGGAACGGCTTCTACTGCATTCGCTGCAGAAACAAGTACAGCGGCATCTTACACAATTGATGTTCGTGAGGATATCGCAAATGGAAGCATAACTGCTGACAAAACAACGGCAATAGCCGGAGAAACTGTTACACTTACCGTAACAGCTGATGAAGGCTATGATGCAACGAATGTAGGTTACTGGACAGTGGCCGAAGATGGTACAGAAGGGGATATCGTAAACGTGAATGTATCAGAAACAGGTACCTATTCTTTTACTATGCCGGAAGGCAATGTAAAAATTGGTGCGGCATTCCAAGACAGTACCAATTTACAGTTAGTAGGAACCCGTGTATATGAACCGGGAACTACTTCTAATCCGCTTACATTTTATGCTGCTTTTGGTGACAGCTACCTGTATGTAAACGAAGAAGGAAGCTGGGTAAGAGTCAGATTGGATGCTCGTTTCTTTGATGAAAAATATGCAGAAGAGTCTATGGTATTCACATTTGAACTTCGTCAGAATGATGCGGTTCAATATTACAACGTACTTGGAACTTTAACATTCACATTGAATGAAATTAAAGCCATGAATCCGGAACTTAGCGAGGATGGAAGCGTTTACATATTTGATCTTGAACTGCCAATTAATAGTGTTGGCAATCCGAATAATGTAAAATTCAAGGAAGGTTGGTATGGTTACTGTTATATGGCAGTGACGATGGACGGCTGGGTAAATGCAAAAGGTGTACAGACATCCCGTTATCTGAATACAGGTGTAGATGCGGTGATTCTTGCAGAGGGCGCAGAACATCTTGTACCTATGGTTATGCTTTACAACCTTTCCGCAGATACTTACACAGGATATTTATTCCGTGAATATTTAAAAGGTGAGGGAATCACATTCCTTGACATCACAAATGACAATTTAAACCAGAACATCGGCTACATGGCAGGATGGGAAGGTTATGAAGGAGTTTCACCGGAAGAAGCATACAATCCGGATACATATGATTTTACATATTTACTTTACTGCAACCTTTCTGAAGTACAGGTAGATGCAGTACTGGATGCTTTACACAGAGATAATGTTTCTGTTAAGTATTCTTCTGTATTGAAACCATACAGTGCAGGCAAATCTTTCTCCGAACTGACTGTAAGAATTCAGAAAGAAGATCAAGCATTTAAAGCTCGTTTTGGACTTGGATTATTATTGGTAGAAGTAGATGAGCTTGTGGATGCAGAATACGAAAACCATGAATCATGGGCAGCATTGCAGAAAGCATGGAATGATGCATATGAAGTTTACACCTATGATGAAGAACTGGAAGCAGAAGATTACATCGCAGCACGTGCAGCACTTTTAGAACAGTATCTTGCAGTAACCGGTAAGATGCAGCTTGCAGGAAAACTGGAAATCGTGCTGAATGACAATGGTGATGGAACTTACACAGTAAGTACAAAAATCAACAAAAACGAAGGCGATGAAGATAAAGATTTTAAAGTAAGCCATAATTGGTTTACCGGTTTTGAACGTGTTTATACAGAAACGATTACCGTAAAAGCAGAAGACCTTTATCGTATCAGTGTAAACGTATCGGGTATTGATAATACTTATGGTATTTTAGCAGCGGAATTATTAGCTCCTGGTGAGGTAGAGTTTACAACAGTAAAATCAGAGAATACTATTCGTGTAGCTGTAAAAGAGATTGAAGAAACTATGAATATGCCAGAAGTACAGGGCTATGTAGCAGAACTTTACTTAGATGGTGAATTGGTAGAAAAACAGGAAATCGCAGAAGCAGGCG
>CAZRLE010000236.1:0-2159 GCA_964600705.1 uncultured Lachnoclostridium sp.
GTTCACGATGGTTTTATGCCTATAATTATATAGGAACACTTTTCTGAAAAGGGAGAGAATTAAAAACAAATAGGCGATTTGAGTTTGGAGGAATTAAAAATTATGTTCGGTAGATCAATTTATTTGTCAGATATGGAAAATGATTTTTTCACAATAGAAGATAATGTAGATATATACTTTACCTCACTACATATTATGGAAGAATTTTCTGAAGACTATGGAAAAAGGGCAAAAAAATTGCTTGAAAATTTTAAAAAAGCAGAAAAGAAAGTCATGGTTGATATTTCATCCAGAGGTTTAAAAATGTTAGGGTATGATTCTTTGGAACAATTTGCAGCAGAAACCGGGGTGTATATGGTTCGTTGTGATTTTGGGCAGGAGATAAACTCCCGCCCAATTTAGTGCAATCCAAAATATTGAATAATAACTTATTTCACAAGCTCCATAACTGTATCGCCAACTTCTACTTCTTTGCCTGTATAACGAATTACTTCTTTGTAATCATCTGTGTTACAGATAATTACCGGTGTAATTATATCAAAGCCGGCTGCTATAACAGCTTCTTTATCAAATTCGATCAAGATATCTCCTTTTTTCACTTTATCATTCTCTTTTACTAATCTTTTAAAGTGTTTTCCACCTAAAGAAACAGTATCAAGACCGATATGAATCAATAATTCTGTTCCTCTGTCAGACTGAAGACCAATTGCATGATTGCTGTCAATTGTCATGGTAACAACTCCATTCACAGGAGAATATACTTTTCCTACTGCCGGTTTAATTGCCATACCTGCACCAATCATTTCTTCACTGAAAGTTGGGTCATTAACTTCAGCACTTACTACAGCTGTTCCTTTTACAGGAGCACCAATCAATTCATTTCCTGTTTCTACAACAGGTTCTTCTTTTTTCTTTTTTAAAAAATCAAACATAATTTCCTCCAAAGGTTTTCTGATTTTAAAGGGAGAGGACATATATTAAATATGTCCTCTGAACTACCTTTTTCTTACAATACTTATGAGCTCAATCACTAAGATGATTCTGAAAACCTTATCTCAACAAATTATTATAAACAAATCGTTAAAATTTATGCCTGTGCTACTTCTTCCGGTTTGATAGCTGCATTTGTAATGATGAAGCCCATTACGTAACTGATCAATAAACCAATTCCGTAGTAAACTAAGGACATAACCGCACCATTAGGTCCGCCTGTCATTACGAAGAATGCAAGGATACCGGATGGTCCCCAAGTTGTAGAAGCAACCTGCATAGCCATTACGAAAGCACCACCAAATGCTGCACCGAAACCTGCTGTGAAGAATGGTTTACCCATTGGAAGAGTAACACCATAGATTAAAGGTTCACCAACACCTAAGATACCTGCCGGAAGAGCACCTTTGATAACGGACTGAATTCTTGTGTTGTTCACTTTTTTCGCTTTCAGATATAATGCGATAGCTGCACCTACCTGTCCGGCACCAGCCATTGCTAATGCAGGATATAATGTAACGAATCCTAAGGTTTCAAGCTGTACTGTGTATAAAGCAACCAACCCATGGTGCATACCCATAGCAACCATTGGTAAGAACAGTGCAGAAGAAATAAATCCGGCAACAACACGAACTAAAAGAACTTCACTCATACATACCTGTTCTACGATCCAGCAAAGACCTGTGGAAATAAATCCAGTTGCAGGCATTACTAAGAATATATAAGGAACGATAGTAATAAATAATGTTAATAATGGTGTGAATACGATATCCAAGCTGTCCGGCATACGTTTACGTACCCATTTTTCAACCTGTGCAAGTACCCAAACACCGATGATAGCAGCAAGAACACCACCACGACCTGCACGAAGAACCGCATTTAATGCATTTTCTTCATTGTATAAACCTACTGTTTTAGAGATATTATCAATACCGCCTAATGTAGTGATCATACCTAACATACCACCAAGGATTGGTGTAGCACCGAATTTTTCAGCCGCTCTGTAACCAGCCCATGCTGTGATATATGTAAGGAAGCCCTGATTGATTAATGTTAATAAGTTATAAACAATATTCCATAACGGAATTTCAGCATAGTTAGGAACTAACTGTGCCAATAATACAGCAACACCGGAACAAATACCAGATGCGATAACACCAGGAATCAAT
>CAZRLE010000237.1:0-2145 GCA_964600705.1 uncultured Lachnoclostridium sp.
ATCACAGGTTATCCACAAATAATAACCACAATTTTGTGGGTAATACAGAATGAGTTTCTTCTATATTAATATAACAGGATTAAAGGTTTAATGTCTTAACGAGAATGTCTAATACATTTTGCAAGGAAGCATCGTTTCTAGAAATATCTTCTTCAATCTTCTTTAAGGCATGCATTACTGTAGTATGATCTTTACCACCGATGGCTTTGCCAATGTCCACCAGAGACATATTTAAATATCTGCGGCACATATACATGGCGATTTGTCTTGGATATGCGATTTTGTTACTTCGGTTTTTGGAGTATATTTCCTGTGGAGTTAAACTGAAGTGGTCTGCCACAATATCTACAATATAAGACGGTGTAACCGTGTGACCTGCATCAGCACTGACGTAATCCTGAATAGCTTCTACTGCCAGCTCCATGGTAATTTCTTTTTTCTTTAAGCGGGATAAGGCAATCAGTTTATTTAAGCTGCCCTCCAGCTCACGAATATTGGATTTTACATTGGCTGCAATATATTCCAAAATACTTGGTTCCAAAGAAATACCGTCGGCTTCTGTTTTTTTATTTAAAATGGCCATTCGGGTTTCATAATCCGGACTCTGAATGTCTGCAATAATACCCCATTCAAAACGGGAAAGGAGACGGTCCTCTAAGGTTTTGATTTCTTTTGGAGGCCGGTCACTGGAGATAATAATCTGCTTTTTTGCTTCATGCAGGGCATTAAAAGTATGGAAGAATTCTTCCTGAGTACTTTCTTTACCGCTGATAAACTGAATATCATCAATTAATAAAACATCAACATTACGATACTTGTCCTTAAATTCCATAGTTGTTTTATTACGGATGGACTGGATCAGCTCGGTAGTGAATTTTTCACTGGTAACATACATAACCCTTGCTTCTGGATTGTTGTCCAATATGTAGTGGGCAACAGAATGCATAAGATGGGTTTTACCAAGACCTACACCACCGTAAATAAACAACGGGTTGTAAACCTCTGCCGGACTGTCTGCTACAGCTAAGGCAGCAGCATGGGCTAAATTATTGTTACTGCCGATAACAAAAGTATCGAAGGTATATTTTGGATTTAAATTATTATAGCTTTCATTTTTAGGTTTGGAAGAAAATGCTTCTTTTTGTACATTGCTGGCCGCTACATATTGTAATTCGAATTTCTGATCAAACATTTCTTCAATGGCTGTCTGCAAAAATTGTCCATATTTATTTTTTATGAATTCAATCATTGTGGCTTTGGAATCTTCTACAGCAACAATGATGGTATTATCCTGAACAGAATGCACGGAAAGGGTAAGTAACCAGTTTTCATAAGCAACCTTTGTAATGTTATATTCTGTTTTCATGAACTCTAAAATATCATTCCATTTTTCTTTTATCAATTTTTCCATAGAGTCCTCCATTTTCTTAAAGCATACCTAATTTATTATATCAAAAAAAATAAAAAATTGCAAATAATTCAGACATATATTATATAAGGAAAGAATACAATTTTTTTTATCTTGTATAATTCTATAATTTGTAGTAAATATAAAAGGAAAATCTATATCTTGTAGTGATTAAAATTAGTAAAAAAATTGCTTGACGGAACGGCTTTTTTCTACTATAATAACGATGTTATTTATTTATAATAGACGAAATATGCACAAGGTTTTAGGTGCATTTTGAATAGGTATGAAGGAGGTGTAACGACATGGCAAAGATGACATTTCAGCCTAAGAAGAGACAGAGAGCAAAGGTTCATGGATTCCGTTCCAGAATGAGCACAGCTAACGGAAGAAAGGTTTTATCCGCAAGAAGAGCAAAGGGCAGACATAAAATTTCCGCATAAGGTCGCAGAAACTGTGACCTTTTCTTCTCTTCCTTTTTTAGAGTGAAGGAGATACTTAGCATTGGCAGAGTCAATTAAAAAAAACGACGAATTTAAAACAGTATATCAATGTGGTAAATCTTATGCTAACAAGTATCTGGTAATGTATATTCACAGGAATAACATGGAGAAAAACCGGCTTGGAATATCAGTTAGTAAAAAAGTCGGTAACAGCGTAGTAAGACACAGAATTGCCAGGCTGTTAAGAGAGAGTTTTCGATTGAATGATGAGAAGTTCCATAGTGGTTGGGACAT
>CAZRLE010000238.1:0-2120 GCA_964600705.1 uncultured Lachnoclostridium sp.
TGAAAATAAGACAAATGTACCTGTAAGAGACTTAACAATCAAACAGGGCTTCAAACTTTCTAAATTTTTAGTATCTTGGGAAATGGTTCTTGTTTATATTTTAATATTGATTAATGTTGTATTAATTACAATGAAACCAAATCTCTATTTTGCATCCGGAACAATTCAGTCCATTATTCAGTCCGGTCTGGACGTTTGTCCACTGGTTCTTGGTATGATCCTGATCCTGATGCTTGGTGATATTGATGTATCTGCAGCATCCACTATGATCTTTGCTTCTATGGCAACCGGTCTTTGCATGGATGCAGGGCTTCCAATGATCGTATCCGTACTTATGGGTATTGTTGCCGGAGCAGCTTGTGGTGCCTTCAACGGATTTTTTGTAGCTTACATGCAGATGCCGGCGGTTATCACAACGATTTCTACACAGATGTTATTCCGTGGTATTGTTAAAATTGTTCTTGACGTTAACGTACTTAAGAACTTCCCGAAATTCTATACAGCGATTGGATGGAGAAATGTTGCCGGAATCCCGATTGCATTAATTTTATTTGTGATCATGACAGCAGGATACATTTTCCTTCTTCAGAAATCCAAATTTGGTCGTACATTGTATATCATTGGTAACAATCCAACCTGTGCAGAATATTCAGGTATCAATGTAAAACGTACTAAACTCATCGTGTTCATGATTATGGGTGCTATGAGTGGTGTTGCTTCCATTTTCTTCGTAGGTCGTATGGGTGGTTCCGTATCTTCTACCATGGGTACAGGATATGAAATGACAGCTATCGCAATCTGTGTATTGGGTGGTGTATCTACAAATGGTGGTAAAGGTAAGGTTTATGGTCCTTTCATTGCAACGTTTATTTTTGCATTCCTTACATACACATTAGGACTTTTGAATGTAGATGCTAACAGCCGTAAGATCGTTACAGGTATCATCCTGATTATTGCGGTTCTGATTCCTAATGTTAACAAAAAACTGATTGCTGACCTGAAATTGAAATTCATTTACAAAGGCAATAAGAACGTTGAAGCATTAAATGTTAAGACAGAAGCAGAAGTAAAAGCATTAAAAGCAGAAATTGCTGAAACTAAAAAGGACAACAACTTGTCAGAATCTGCTAAAAATGATAAAATTAAAAAGGCTGAAGAAAAGATTTCTTCCCTCCAGAAAAAATGCAAAGAACAGACTCAGGTTTGGCTTGCAGAACAGGAAGAAGATGCCAGAAAAGCAAAAGAACTTTTTAGCAAAAAATAGAAGAGTTCTAACAAGAAAAACGGTATAAATAGCGGAAAGCTATCTATATAAAATTTTAAGGAGGGTTCTTATATGAAAAAGAAACTTTTAAGCGCACTTTTATGTGTAGCAATGGTTGCATCCATGTTAGTTGGATGTGGCGGATCCAGTGAAACAGCTACTGACACTACAGCAGCTGAAACAGAAACAGCTGAAACATCAGCAAGCAGTGATTCCTTAGAAGGAGCACACGTATTCATGTTCAAATCCACAGGTAACTCTTTCGGTGACCTTATGTATGAAGGATTTGCAGAATACATGGCAGCAAAAGGTGAAAAGACAGCTTACAAATCCCCGGCTGAAACAACAGTTGCAGCTCAGGTACAGATGCTTGACGAGTTAATTACTCAGAAAGTTGCTTCTATCACAATCTCTACAAACGGCGATGCTGGATACGATGAAGTATTCAAAAAAGCTCAGGAAGCTGGTATTCCTATCATTTCTGTAGACTCTGAAGCTAACCCAGAATACCGTGTTTGTCATACAAACCAGGCTGAAACAGCTGATATCGGTGCTTACTTAGTACAGGCAGCAGTTCTTATTACTCTTGGTGTTGACTACCCAGGCGATGGTCCAGCTATGAAACCAGCTGTAGAAGAAGCTCTTGCATCTTACACAGGTGATGAAATCGTTTTAGGTGTTCTTTCTGCTTCTATCGATACACCAGTTCAGAATGGTTGGATCGCAGCTATGGAAGAAGAACTTGCAGACGCTTGCTACGCAGGTAAAGTTTCTCCAACACTTGACAAAAAATATGGTAATGATGACTTAACAGAATCTACAACACAGGCTAACGCATTCGTAGCTGAAAACAAAG
>CAZRLE010000239.1:0-2097 GCA_964600705.1 uncultured Lachnoclostridium sp.
AAGTTTAGCAAGACCTGTACCTACATTTGCAGTTGTTGTTGTCTTACCAACACCGCCTTTTCCAGATGTAATTACTATTACTTCTCCCATTTTTATAAATCCTCCTTATAATTCCATTTATATTATTTAAAATAGTGAATGTCTTTCATAACATTTCTACTAAATGGCTCAATGTAAATATTACCGTTTTCTACATAGACAATTTTCGGTTCTTTTGGCTGATTCTTAGCCTGCACATCATCTTCAGCCGGACGGGCATATAAATCAGCAATCTGAATATTAACCGGGCTCATATCTAATGCAAGAATAAATGCATCGCTGTTACCGGCTGCACCGGCATAAGCATTACCTTTTAAAGCACCAAGTATAATAATGTTTCCTTTGGAAACAATTCTTGCACCCGGATTAACATCTCCCAGAACAATAACACTTGTCTCAAATTCCAGCACTTGACCGGAACGCAGTGTTCCTTTGTAAAATTGTCCGGTATTGGTTGACAACTCCATCAGACGTTCCTCTAAGGAACGTTCCAATATCTTCTCCTTCACAGGGTCTGTTTCTACAATACAGACAACATTCAACTGAGAATTATCATGGATAATATCCAAGACCTGTCTTTGTTCTTCATCTGTCAGTGTTCTACCCTCAAAACTAATGGCAATACTTGCATTACCAAGGAAATTAGATGACTGACGAAACTTATCAGCAATCTGTACTTTTAAAGTTTCAAAATCCATTGTAGAATCCAATACCAAAATAATCCCTGATTTGGTACCCTTTATTACAACTGAACTAGCACTCATGTTTAGCCTCCTACTTAATCTATTAATCAATGGATTGTGTATGACTTCCAACAGCATCAGCATTTTCTTCTACACTGGTGCCCTTGAAATAATAACTGTAAATATTTCTTGCAACCTCTGCCGCATTACTGGATGTATATCCATTTGGAATTACAACAACTGCTGCTAACTCAGGGTCTTCATATGGTGCAAAGGAAACAAACAACGCATGGTTTGGTTTGGATTTGCTTTCCTGTGCTGTACCTGTTTTGCCAGCCACATTAACACCCAGAGAATCAAACATATATGAAATAGAGCTTTTAGGTCCATTTACAACTTTATACATACCGGAGTGAACTGCGTTCCAAATAGAACTGCTGATATCAACGGTACTATGAATATTTGCTTCATTATCCAAAAGTATATTGCCATCGGTATCACTGATTTTATCTATAAGCGTTAAATCATAGCAGGTTCCACGATTGGCAACGGTTGTAACATAACGTGCAATTTGTGCCGGTGTATAGTTATTAGTACCCTGTCCAATTGCAGAACGAACGGAGTCTTTGTCTGAGATATTTGGAGAATACTCAGCTAATTCAATACCAGACTTGGAGTCAAGACCAAATAACGCCGCATACTTGGCCAATGTATTTAGTCCCTTGGTACTGTTATAGCTTCCACTACCATCAATACTTAATCTCCAACCCACTTCATAGAAGAAATAGTTACAGGAAACCTGAATGGCATCCGTAACATCAATACTGCCATGAGGTGTTGAACTCCAGCATTTTGGACTTAAATCAGCCTTATCAAATACAACCTTACCATAAATATGCTCCCCTACCCCAAGAACGCCTTCGGCTAAACCTGCAACCGAAGTAATCATTTTAAAAGTAGAACCGGGTGCAGTTCTTTGCTGTAAAGGTCGATTAATCATAGGATAAGACTGGTTTCCCTGCAAATAACTGTAATAAGCAGTATCAATGCTGTTAGCCATTTTGTTATTGTCATAACCTGGATAAGATACTAACGCCTTTACCTCTCCGGTATTTGGATCTGTTACAACAATAGAACCAGAGCAAGGGTCTAATGCCAACTGTTCTGGTGTGATTTCTAAATTTTTGATTTTCTCACGCATAAAAGAATACGCAGAAACAGTACCACTCTTTAACTTGGCAACATCAGCCTCATTATATTCTAACACACCTTGGTCAAATAATAAAAGACAAATTTCTTTTCCTGATAATTTATATGAAAATACCAGGTTCTTATATATCTTTTTATGGAAAGTACTGTCGTCTGTCAGAATACG
>CAZRLE010000240.1:0-2072 GCA_964600705.1 uncultured Lachnoclostridium sp.
ACTGGTGCATAAATAATTAAGCTTGGGTCGCTAAGTTTGGATGGGTCAAATGCCTGTGTACGAATACCAGTACCATCCTCTACAAAAATACGATTACGGCTGTTCTCGCTTCTGCCCATAATAAAATAAGCAGTTATCGCATATTTGCCATCTTCAGATTTTCCAATCACAATTCCTCTGCCTGGATATGTATTTTGTTTTAATTCTTGTTCTAATGATAATAATTCCATTAAAATTCTCCTTTTTTAAAAATATGGTCTATTGTGTCTAAATAGACCTAAATATACTTATATCACATTATCTAACCAATAAATTTTATTGTATTTCCAAAGTAACTTACATTTTTTTGCATTTACTTTTTTACAATGTTTCGTAGGACTTTGAAAATTGATAGCATCTAATTCTGGATATAACGCAGTGACGTATCCTATATGTGTTTCCCCATTTTTAAATGTATAAGAAACTAAGTCTCTATGCTTCATTCCTCGTACATTATCTGTTTTCGCCTTAGATTTTCTACGCATTGGCTTAATGATCCAGTCTTTCACGTCAGTACTATCTGGTTTTAAATCGGTAATACAAACCGCATCATTCGAATGCGACTTCTCTATCTTCCAATCGATTCGCTTATTTGCTGTATCACCACCTGTAGTAATATACAATTCTTCCAGTTTGGAAAGTTCTTGTCGAAGCCAAGTCTTACCTATCATCACATGTTCTGCGTAATTAAGACATTTATTATCAGAGGATTGTAACATTAAGAAATATTTGTCCATAAACCGTTCTTCCACTCCTTCTGTTTTATCATGGCATTTTTCACATAGTGTAATTAGATTGTGCAGTGTGTTAGAACCATGGAATCTTCTTGGTTTTATATGATGCACTTCTAATTTCCTATTGGATTTTCCACACTCCATACATTTACAACCATCTCTTAAAATTACTGCTTTGCGAATATTTTCGTCCAGCCGATTCGATTTCTGATACTGCCATCCATAAGATTTATAACTATCCGTGAAAGCACGAATATCTATCGCTACATCTTCCAAATAAAAACTATTTATTTTTATCCACTTCTGTAATTGCTTCACGACACGAATCGTTGCTTGTTTCTTTTGTAAGATACTGGGTGCTACCCGTCCTTTTCTTTTACTAGAAGAACGATTCTGAAATCTTTCTGGTCGATATCGCTTATGAGTTCTATGATATCTACGATAGCCTTTGCGTACTTCCAGTTTCTTTTTCACATCATTCCGATGTTCTATGGTTCCTTTGCATAAGACTTTATTCTTGGTTTTACACTTTTGAATCAGTGCAATGCCCGTATGTAATCCACCCTCATCTATTCCACATCTAATTTCATCGTTACAGATAGTATCCTCTGGAATTATTTTATTAAGCTGTATTACCATGGGATATTTACTAACCAAAACCGCTTGTTTTTTACGAATTTTATACCATGCTTTTTTTACTTTTGTTGGAGACAACGGTTTCCCATCCATGTCCAGAACAAAAGCATAGTCTTGTTGCTTTGCCATTTCTAGCACCTTCCTTTCGGAGAATGTTTCGTCTTGCCAAGGTCGGAGAGGGTACTTGTGTTTCTCTGTTATCTATGCAGGACATTAGCATAGTTTCTTGATTGGCACTCACAGAGCTTCAGACTGACGATGACATCTAAAGGTGTGTCTTTCCCCTTTCTCTCTAACGTAGTTCCTATCTGCAACGTACTTTTCAGCAGTAGCAGTCACTCAGGCTGGAAACCTATCATTAAGTCCATATCCAAAAGAATTTGCATTCGATACATTTGTCCACTTCTGTATATGTTTGACTATAAATTTAGTTACTTAACAATTAGTCCTTTATCCTATGCTTTTTTATAATACAAAGATAGTTGTTTTATCTTTATATTAATCATCATAAAATAAAATTTGATATTTTACAAGGCGAAATTTACATTTTCTATCTAATTCCATCACATTTTACTTAGATTTTACATAACTTTTGTTATCATTAATTATTGACACTCATAATGAAATAACCATACTAAGTTTCCTTTTTCATTTGTTTCACTC
>CAZRLE010000241.1:0-2061 GCA_964600705.1 uncultured Lachnoclostridium sp.
CTTTAATCTGGTCTGCAACACCATCAACAAATGCCTGTGGTTCAACACCCTTTTCCTGTGCCTTTAATTCAATTTTCTGACCGTGTTCGTCAGTTCCAGTCTGGAAACGAACATCGTATCCCTGATATCTTTTGAAACGAACAATACTGTCTGCTAATACAACTTCGTATGTGTTGCCGATGTGTGGCTTACCGGAAGTGTAAGCAATGGCAGTTGTTAAATAATATGGTTTTTTCATGGTAAAACTCCTCACTTTCTTTCTTGGGTGCCAGTTTAGCCTTCAGCTCAGGTTCGCAGCTAAACTGATAATAAAAAACCCGTCTTTAAAATAATTTAAAGACGGGGCATAATTCCGTGGTTCCACTTTAATTCATCCTTGCCTCACGACAAAGACCTCAATGGCTGTGAATGAAATTGCATTTCCAAAAATACTATTCACAGTCTGCACGATAACGGGTGCTACCGTTGTGGTCTAAATTTGAATCCTGCAAAATAATATTCCAAAGTTCGACCACCCTGCTCCAAGACCATCTTCCCCCACTTTCCTTATACCTCTTTTCAGCTTCCGAGGCTCTCTGTCATAATTCCCATAAGGTACTCTTCTTTTCGCTGCATTTCTCATTTATATTGTCGCTTTCACGACTTATATTTTCTGCATTAGGTACAGTTTAGAGGAAAATGGGGGAATTGTCAATAATGAAAATCCTATTTAACCACTTCTCTATATAGTTCACGTGTTTTTCCTACCAAATATAATGGGATATTGATAATCTTCTCCTGCTCTTTCAAGCCCAACGCAGAATAACGAATTGCCAGCTTCATGTCATGTCTTTCAATATACTTTTTAAAACTATTTGATTTTATTGACTCACCAGCTTTTACTTCTACTGGTATTATATCCACTCCTTCTTCTAATAAAAAATCAATTTCACTATTTTGATTTTCCACATGATATTTAGGTAAAAGTTCATAACCATTTCTTAATTGCTGCAAACAATAATTCTCTGTCAAAGCTCCTTTAAATTGGTAATCTGCCTTAAGTAAAATTGCCTCATTACTTATTCCTGCCATACATTTTAATAATCCCACATCAAACAGAAACAGTTTAAAATGATTTACTTCCGAAAATGCATTCAAAGGGTGCTCTGCTTTACTTACATTATGAATTCGAATTACCATACCAGCCGATACAAGCCATTCAATCGCTTCTTCAAACTCTCTGGCTCTTGCACCTTCTCTCACACATCCGTAAATGAATTTTTGATTATCCTTTGCCAGTTGATTTACAATGCTTCTAAAAACCAGCAAAATCCTTCCACTATTCACCTTTCCGTTATGCTTGGAAAAGTCATTTTCATAAAGTTCAATCAACTCTTGTTGTATTTTCTTAACTTTATCACAATCTTTATATTTTATCCAACTGGAAACACACTCCGGCATACCGCCAATAATTAAATAATACTTATAAGCATCTAATAATTTATTATGAAAAATATCTTCTATTATACTTTCTGTTGTTATAGTCTCATAATATTTATACAACCCACTATCAATTGCACATAAAAATTCGTCAAAGGTGAATGGATAAAGGTTTAAAATATTTACTTTTCCAACTGGATAAGATTTGGGCTGTGCTAATAAAGTCCCTAATAAACTACCTGCTGAAATCACATGATATTCATTCGCCTTTTCGTAAAAATACTTCAATGTATTTAACGCTTCTGGGCATTCCTGTATCTCATCAAAAATAAGCAAATGTTTCTCTGGCTCTATTTTCTTCCCTTTTATCATTCCTAATAACTCTACAATACGAATCGGTTCCTTATTTATTTTAAAGATAGATGCCATTTCTTCTTCTTCATCAAAGTTGATATAAAAATAATCTTCATAACATTCTTTTCCAAATGCTTTCATTAACCATGTTTTTCCAACCTGACGTGCCCCCTTCAAAATGAGAGGTTTCCTATCTACATCTTCTTTCCATTTTTTCAGTAATTCCAAGGCATTTCTTCTCATTCAAATCACCTCTTACACATTTTTATATATCTATTATAATGAATT
>CAZRLE010000242.1:0-2013 GCA_964600705.1 uncultured Lachnoclostridium sp.
AAGATTTCATCTATTGAAAGAATCAAGTCAAACGTAGATAAAGAAACTTCCGACCGTATTCGTGCATATGAGCTTGCGGGAGTTATGGTGGATGAAGATTATAAACGGTTTTATCCCTTTGGAACGCTGGCATCGAGGGTCATTGGTTTTACAGGAAGTGATAATCAGGGGATTATCGGTCTGGAAGTGGCTTATGACGAGAAACTACAGGGAACGGATGGGACTATTCTTACTCTGACAACGGCAAAGGGAATTGAAATCGAGGATGCGGCAGAGAACCGGATAGAACCGGTGGCTGGTAATGACCTGTATATTAGTCTTGATGTGAATATTCAAAAATATGCCGAGCAGGCGGCCAAAAAGGTGATGGAAGCCAAGGCAGCCAAAAGTGTTAAGTTAATAGTGATGAATCCGCAAAATGGAGAAATATATGCGATGGTCAATGCACCGGAATTTGACTTAAACAATCCCTATACACTGAATGTAGACACAGAAGTTACTTTGACGGGGGAAGAACTTAATAATGCATTGAACACCATGTGGAGAAATGAGTGTATTAGTGATACCTACGAGCCGGGGTCTTCTTTTAAGATAATAACAGCAACAGCAGGCTTTGAGCATGGTGTACTGTCAGTAAATGATTCCTTTTATTGTCCGGGGTATAAGATTGTGGAGGATAGAAGAATCCGGTGTCATAAAGTGGCAGGACACGGAGCACAGACGTTTAGGCAGGCTATCCAAAATTCATGTAATCCCTCTTTCATGGAAATAGGAGCCCGTGTTGGTGTGGATAACCTATATGAAACCTTTGAAAAGGTTGGATTATTTCAAAAGACTGGAATCGACCTTCCGGGGGAAGCAGGCTCTATTATGCATGGAAAAGACAATGTGGGAGCTGTGGAGCTTGCAACGATATCCTTTGGACAGTCGTTTCAGATTACACCTCTGCAGCTTATGACAGCCGTAAGTACAGTAATCAATGGAGGAAACCGTATTACACCCCATCTTGGAGTAGAAATTCATAGTGCAGATAACAGCCGGATTGAGAAGCTTTCGTATCCGGTAGAAACAGAGAAAATCTCTGCAGAAACATCAGAAACAATGAAAGAACTCTTGGAATCAGTAGTATCAGAAGGAACTGGTAACAAAGCATATGTGGCGGGCTTTCATATTGGAGGTAAAACAGCAACTTCGGAAAAACTTCCACGAAGCAGTAACAAATATATTGCTTCTTTTATTGGCTTTGCACCGGCAGATAACCCACAGGTACTTGCATTGGTGCTGATAGATGAACCAACGGGGATTTATTACGGAGGAACAATAGCAGCGCCTGTAATAGGGGAACTGTATGCCAACATCCTTCCATATCTTGGGATAGAAGTGGATGAAGAAGCGTTAAAGGAAGAAGTAGAAGCTACAATTGGTGTAAATAGTGACTTGATTCTGTATTAGAAATGGAATATAATAAAAAAGACTATGTGAAGATATCAAAATTAAAATACGAGGTGAAGATAAATGAATTTTGAAATGAATTTAGTGATGCCGGTAGTGATTGCGTTTGCCATTAGTGTTGTATTAAGCCCGGTATTGATTCCGTTTTTAAAGAAGTTAAAGTTTGGACAGTTTGTACGTGATGATGGGCCGCAGTCTCATCTTAAAAAGTCAGGCACACCGACCATGGGTGGAATTATTATTCTTCTCAGTATCGCATTAACTTCTCTGTTCTATATTGGTGAATATAAAGATGTGATACCGGTTCTCTTTGTAACAATCGGTTTTGGTCTGGTAGGCTTCTTAGATGATTACATCAAGGTAGTTATGAAACGCTCCTTAGGTCTTCGTGCATGGCAGAAGCTCCTTGGGCAGATTGTAGTAACAGGCGTATTTGCATATTATCTGTTAAATGTAATGAATCTTGGTACAGATATTATCGTTCCATTTACAGGCGGTATGACATGGGACTTAGGAATCTTATATGTGCCATTTCTTTTTGTTGTACTGTTAGGAACTGTT
>CAZRLE010000243.1:0-2005 GCA_964600705.1 uncultured Lachnoclostridium sp.
TCGCCCTCGTCAAGCTTCGGACATCCAATAATCGTTACTCTGTTACGGATAAATTCATTATGGAAATTTCCATAAGCAAATGCTGTACAATCTGCTGCAATCAATAAATCACAATTCTCAAAATAAGGGGCATTAACAGGAACCAGTTTTATCTGAACCGGCCATTGTCTAAGCTGACTTTCCACAACAGTAGAGTTTGGTGTCATAGCCTCACAAGAGTCTTTTTTTATTACTTTTGACTGAGAACCCGGACATCCACATGGAAGAACCTTGTTTATTTCCTTTTGCTTTTTTGCCGCCATAACCGCTGCTTCATCATAAGCAGGCGCTTCCCTTTCTTCAAAACTAATTGCATCCGTTGGACAGGCCGGCAGACAATCCCCTAAACCGTCACAATAATCCTCCCTCGTAAGTCTTGCTTTTCCATCTACCATTTCTATTGCACCTTCATGGCAGGCTAAAGCACAGGCACCACAACCAATACACTTCTCTTCATCGATTTTTATAATTTTCCTTATCATATTCAATTTCTCCTTCTCCATTTCCAATACATCGGTATTGACTTTGTAGATTTATTATATTATGATTCTTAAAACAAGTCTGTTGTTTTTACAACAATTATCACAAATAATTTGCTGTCATTTCAAATTGGAGGTTTTATGAAACAGTATATTCCCATACTCAGGCAATCCCAACTGTTTTACGGCGTTGATAACGAAGAAATCACTGCTATGCTTCATTGTCTAAATGCTAAATTAAATACTTATCAAAAAGGAGAATATGTTTTCAGACAGGGAGAACATTTGAATTATATTACTGTTTTGGTCAAAGGATGCCTGCATGTGCAAAGAGATGATTTTTTAGGAAATCGAAGTATTATCAGTCAAATTAACATTGGGGAAATGTTCGGGGAAGCTTACATTGCACCTGAAAGCGGCTCCCTTTTAAATGATGTTGTGGCTACTGAAGATAGCGCTGTCATCTTCTTTGATGTTCAAAGAGTTGTAACCGTCTGTTCCTCCGCCTGCAGATTCCATTCTTTGGTTGTTCAGAATCTGTTTTTCGCCATATCTGAAAAAAACAGAAAATTAGTTCAAAAACTTGGGCATATATCCAAACGCAGCACTAGGGAAAAACTAATTTCCTACCTTTCAGAACAATCACAAAAAAGCAACAACCGCATTTTTGAAATCCCCTTTAACCGCCAGCAACTGGCAGATTTTCTATCCGTTGACCGCAGTGCCATGTCCAACGAATTATGTAAGATGCGTGATGAGGGTCTTTTGGAATTTGAGAAAAATAAATTCAGATTACTATAGATTACTTTTTGTCACTTGACGGGCATAAAACCTATAAACAGAAACAAAAGAGAACCCAACCTTGCAAGCAGGTGGGTTCTCTTTTATTCCTTTGCAGTTCCTATTTTTGAACAATATTTACAATCTTACCCGGAACATAAATTTCTTTTACGATTGTTCCTGTAAGCTTATCTCCAAGTACTTCTTTCGCTCTTGCGAGTACATCTTCCTTGGCATCATCTTTACCAATTGCAAGTGTTCCTCTTGTTTTTCCGTTAATCTGAAGCGCGATTTCGATTGTATTTTCTACTGTCTTTGCTTCATCGTACTGTGGCCAGCTTTCGTAAGCAATTGTATTGTCATGACCAAGTTTTGCCCACATTTCTTCGCCGACGTGTGGACAGATACAAGAGAGCATCTTAATTAAGCCTTCTGCATATTCTCTTGGACATTTACCTACTTTGTATACTTCGTTTACAAAAATCATCATCTGACTGATTGCTGTATTGAAACCAAGCTGTTCAAAGTCGCCTGTTACTTTCTTTACTGTCTGGTGATATACTTTTGTAAGTGTATCATCATTATCTTCTGTAATATTGTCTGGGTTTGTGAAGAAGTTCCATACACGTGTGATGAACTTTCTTGCCCCCTGTACACCATTAGAGTTCCATGGTTTGGATACTTCAAGTGGTCCCATGAACATCTCG
>CAZRLE010000244.1:0-1981 GCA_964600705.1 uncultured Lachnoclostridium sp.
ACACACACTTGGTAAAGCTCAGTAACAAGGTATCGAACAAGGTTGTCACCGTAGTGTGCCGTTGACTCAAGACCGATGATGATGCTGTTCTTGTCGAATGATTCGAGCTTAGAGATCAGCAGTTGGAAGCCATCAGCGTCGTTTGTGAATTTGAACGGCTCAATGAGTATTTCACCGTCCGAAGAAATCGCAGCGGCGAAATGGTTAAGTTTGGCAATGTCAATGCCTACAAAAATTTTCATGAGGTTGTACCTCCCTTTCATAAAGTCTGATACCATGATGTCCACCATCGATTATCATCGTAGACTTGATAGAAATAAGTACTCTGAGTGAAAAAACACTCCGGCAACATCCAGCTGATAAACAATTCAGATAAAGGTAGCGGCAATACACTCCAGTCGAGTAGTCAAGCTACAGGAAAAAATCAAAAGTCCATAGTATCTGAATTGTATTAAACCATAAATATAGAAAAATGAAAGGATAGTATGATTATTAGCTTCTAATTAATCATACAAGTAATATATGAAAAAATAGAATACGAACCAACAGAAGTGATTATTGATAAAATTGAGAAAATAGAAGCAGAAATTCAGACAGAATTGGCTGAGTTGAAAACATTGCTTGGGGTGGGATAAATTGAAATCTGAGGTTCAGAAATCATTAGATGAAACACAAGTATTATTCGATAGTTTGATGCAGGAGTATTTTGGTTAGGAGGTTTTGAAAATGGAGAATATGATTATTTATCATGGTAGCCCTCAGATTGTTGATGTGCCGGAAATACGAATTGCAAAGTTTAACAAAGATTTTTATTATGGTTTTTATTGTACTGTTATGAAAGAACAGGCGATGCGTTGGGCTACAAGATTTGGTGAAGACGGATATATAAATATTTATGAATACACACCCAATGAAAATTTACGAGTTCTAAAATTTGAAGAAATGACAGAAGAGTGGTTGGACTTTATTGTTAGTTGTAGGTTGGGTAAATCTCATGATTATGATATTGTAGAAGGTCCAATGGCGGATGATACCATATATAATTATGTACAGGGATTTATTGATGGAAAATATTCAAGAGCAGTTTTTTGGGAGTTGGCTAAATTTAAATATCCAACACATCAAATTAGTTTCCATACAGCTAGGGCATTAGAAACATTGAGGTTTGTGGAAGGAGTGTTAGTTCATGGAAAAGAATAATAATGCCTTGTTTTTTACATGTAGCTTAATTGAGTTTATATCTAGGAAAACACAAAACCGGAGAAGTGATGTTGTAAAGTATCTTGGAAAAGATCTGAAACAGATTTACTTATATGCAGATGTATTTCATTGTGAACCAATAGAAAAGGTTGCAGATGATTTTATTACCCGAAATGAGATTATGCAAGGCAACTATGATGTGATTTCTAATTGTAAGTATTCAATTCCTGATTATTGGGATATTGGAGAAGTTTTTGAAAGACTAATTGAAGACAATTATGAAGAAAAAGATGTTCTTTTAGGAATAAGAGAAGTATATGAGTCATGGATAGCAGAGAAAATCTTGAACTTTAATTCTGATTTGTATTATCAATCAAGAGAATATTTATCAGCATGCTACAAAGAAGGGAAATTACTTATTGCATAATAAAGTGAATCGATAACTATAATTGTAGTGCTTATTATCAGCCATCGTATGTAATTGCGAGAGCATATAACGAAGGTGGATTTTAGAATTATCTGATATACTCTAAAGCAAAAAGGGGTATTTCAAAATGGAAAATACAATTTATAATATTTTAAATGATATGTCAGAAGTGCTGAATATTCAGCAAATGAGAGTATTGCAGGAAGTTCTTATTAAACGTTTGCAAAAAGGTGATAATCTGGAATATCTAGATATGTTTGTAGCAGCAAAAAAGATTGAAGGGTGCTCAGAAAGAACCATTGAAATAAGGCTACCGCAATCCCACTGGCTTTAGACGGTGGGTTAAGGTAGCCA
>CAZRLE010000245.1:0-1974 GCA_964600705.1 uncultured Lachnoclostridium sp.
GAGAAAATTTTGGTGCTGACAGAAGATGGAATTGCAGAGTCCGGTACGCATGAAGAGCTACTGTTGAAGAAAGGAATTTATGAAAAACTATATCACATGCATTTCTAAACAAACGAAAGAGGCTATTTTATATTGTATTTTGGCAGTGATTGTGATTATTATCGCTTGTGTGGTGCTTTTGTGGGGAAATAAAGAACCTAAGAATAATACGGATATAGAAGTAGCAGGCACCTCAGAGGAGGATTCGGAAGCTCTAAGCAGTTCACAGCTTCAATCAGAAGGTGAAACTGGATTGGCAACAGAGACAGAATCTGTAACAGAGACAAAATCTGTGACAGAGACAGAGTCTGCAAGAGAGACAGAAACGACAACAGAGATTGAAGTGGAACCTGAGATTTTTATACCAAGCAAGGATGTGCTTCGTTATGGAATAGATGTATCAAAGTGGCAAGGAACCATTGATTGGGAAAAAGTTGCCGCTACAGGCATTGATTTTGTTTTAGTGCGTGTTGGAAATCGTACCCTTGTAGACGGTGCCATAGCTGAAGACCCTACCGCCCGATATAATATGCAGCAAGCATCTAAGTATGGTATTAAGGTAGGCGTTTATTTCTTTTCTACTGCCGTAACGGAAGCAGAAGCCAAAGAAGAGGCAGACTGGGTACTTAATTTGATTAAGGAGTACAAGATTACTTTCCCAGTAGTGTATAATTGCGAAAACTTTGATAAAGAAGGGAATCGTCAGTATGGTCTTAGCAAAAGTGAGCAAACGGACTTGGCTATAGTTTTTATGAATCGTATTGCAAAGGCTGGTTATACGCCAATGTTTTATGCATCCAAGCTTGATATAGAAAAACATTGGGAGATTTCTCGTATTGAAGACAAGTATAAGGTATGGGTGGCTCAGTATATTTCAGGGACATACACAGATAAATTGAACTCTGGTTATACAGGAGTTCATGCCATGTGGCAGTATAGTAATGCAGGCACGGTTTCCGGTATTGATGGAGCAGTAGATTTGAATGTGGCATATTTTGATATGGACAAATCTATTGGTGGGGGTTCTTCCACTGATGCGACAGTAGATATTGACGCACTAATGAATTTTAAAGAAGTTAGTGAAAAAGTTACTGCAAAAGAGGCTACTAACTTAAGAGATGTTCCAAGTCAGGGAGAGGATAGTAAGGTACTGTATACTTTAAAAAATGGAGAAATTGCAATTCGTACAGGTATAAGTGATACGGGTTGGTCGCGCATAGAGTATAATGGACAAGTATATTATGCAGTATCAAGTCTCCTTACAACAGATTTGACGGTTAAAGTGCCTGATTCTGAAGAGCCGGATTCAGGAGAGATTAAGACACAGTTTGTTGAGGTAAATGAGAAGGTAACTGCCAAAGATGTGGTCAACCTTCGCAGTATTCCTAGCGCAACTTCCGAGGATTCAATAGTTGTGGCACAGCTTACCAAGGGTGAGATTATAGTCCGAACCGGAATCAACACGGATGTAGGTTGGTCACGGGTGGAATATAACGGACAGGTGTTATATTGTGTTAGTAGTTATTTAGAGGTAGTGGAAGAGTAGATGCAGTCGTAACGTTGCAATTTTGCGGTTTTCGATGTAGAATAATTAGTTGTGGAAAAAATAATAGGAAAAGTAATTATATATATTTAAGGAGATAGAAACATGACAAAAATTGATATTATTTCAGGTTTCCTTGGAGCAGGAAAAACTACATTTATCAAAAAAATGTTAGAAGAAGCTTTCAAAGGAGAACAGATTGTATTAATCGAAAACGAATTCGGCGAGGTTGGTATTGACGGCGGATTTTTAAAAGATTCAGGTATTGAAATTACAGAGATGAACTCAGGATGTATCTGCTGTTCGTTGGTTGGTGATTTTGCGACCAATTTAAATGAAGTAATCACAAAATATCATCCAGACCGTATCTTAATCGAGCCATCTGGTGTAGG
>CAZRLE010000246.1:0-1962 GCA_964600705.1 uncultured Lachnoclostridium sp.
ACTCCGGTCCTTCCAGTCCAAATTCCTTTAAAACATTTACTGCAAATTCTTCTTTTCCAAGCATAGAATAATAATAGTCTTTCGGTTCTTTCTGGATGCTCTTATCTTCAATAAAATAACGTTCAAAGGTTGTCATGCGTTCCTTGCCATAAACAGGGGAGTTCTTGCTGCACCATAAGAACCACATCATATCCTGCCCGCGTTTCTTTTCTTCTTTATCAAGGGAATAATATCCTTTTCTGACACTGTTTTCAAGTACGTCATAAAGCTCTTTTCCAGAATAATTTTTGCCATTAACGTTTACCTTGCGGAAACTTCCGTCTTCATTAATCGGCACACAGCCATGATATAACAAATTTCCATTATATACATGATACAGACTTCCCTTTGCAAACAAGAAACGTATATGGCGCTGTAATTTTTCACAATTTACAAATGCCGTATGCAGACGTTCTATAACATCTTCTTCCTCCGGTGATAATTTATATGGGTCACTCCAGTCAATGGTCGGGAAATACGTGTCACGCAGCTTATATTCCTTCTTTCCTATTTTTACAATGCCGCGTTCAATATCAATTTTATCCAGTAACAGGCGGTCATCCATATCAAACTCAGGATGCCGTTTTATCATCTGCCCTTCCAGTTTAAACTGTATAATTGTAACTGCCTTATGTATTTTCTGGTCTAACTGGGCATCTCTGATATCATACTCATCTTCCCTGTAATCCAGTTTAAACGGCATGCTGCTATCTTTTTCATAACAGTTCATTGCCATTCTCGCCAATGGCACAAGATTAATTCCATATCCATCTTCTAACATGCTTAAATTTCCATATTTAGAGGAAATACGGATCACATTACAAATCAAAGCCTCACAGCCGGATGCCGCGCCCATCCAGGAAAGGTCATGGTTTCCCCACTGGATATCCACAGAACGATGCTCCATTAATGCATCCATAACCAAATGCGGATATGGTCCTCTGTCAAAAATATCACCTACTACATGCAGATGATCTACAATTAAAGTACGAATCAATGCACAGATTTCAATAATCAGCTTTCTTGCCTGACCTGTGTGAACAACAGAATTAATGATTTCATTATAATAAGCTTCCTGATCCGATACATCCGGTCTTCCCGTAAGCAATTCTTCAATAATATAAGCAAAATCCTTTGGCATTGCTTTTCTTACTTTTGAACGGGTATATTTAGAAGCTGCACTTTTGCATACACGAATCAGACGGTACATCGTTACCTTATACCAATCATCTATATATGCTTCCTCTTTTAACACCTGCTCCATCTTCTGCTCCGGATAATAAATCAGTGTTGCCAGTGATTTCTTTTCCGAAACTGTAATGGTACTTCCAAAGTCATCGTCAATTTTTCGTTTAATTGCTCCTGATCCATTTTTTAAAATATGCTGGAACTGTTCATATTCGCCATGAATATCTGTGATAAAATGTTCTGTTCCCTTTGGCAGGCTAAGTATCGCCTGTAAATTCACAATTTCTGTAGCTGCCTGCGCCACAGTCGGGTACTGTTTTGCCAGACATTTTAAATACCTCAACTCATTTTTTTGCATAACCCATTTTCTCCCAATCATTCCCAATACTGTTGCTACCGGAAACAAGCAGATACAAAACCTTCCACGATTTTTATTATAATTAAGGTAGTTAATCATCCTTCTTTTGCGACAAATCCCATCATGGATTCTTTTGTTTTATATAGATTTTCGTATCTGCCTATTTACAGTTATAATATATTATACCAATATTCCATATCCCCTGTCTTTGGACACTTTCAGACGCTTGTCCAAAAAAACAAGGGTATCATTCTTTATCTTTTGATACCCTTGTTGTTCCTAACTTTCTTCTTTCTTTTCCATTAATTTGTCAATAATCATGAAACCGGCAAATGCTCCTGCTATTATCACGACTAAACTACATGCTTTTTTCAATA
>CAZRLE010000247.1:0-1941 GCA_964600705.1 uncultured Lachnoclostridium sp.
AGAAACTGATTAACAGCCCAACGATGTATTCAACATTTATGTTATGGATGATGTCAGAATTATTTGAGACATTACCAGAGGCAGGAGACAGAGACAAGCCTAAGATGGTATTTTTCTTCGACGAAGCACATCTGTTATTTGACAATGCATCCAAGACATTGTTACAGAAAATTGAGCAGGTTGTAAAATTAATTCGTTCCAAAGGCGTTGGGATTTACTTTATTACACAGAATCCAAAGGATATTCCGGATGGCGTTATGGGACAGCTTGGTAATAAGGTGCAGCATGCACTTCGTGCATATACACCGGCAGAGCAGAAAGGTGCCAAGGCAGCAGCAGAATCCTTCCGCGAGAATCCGGAATTTGATACTTATGAAGTGCTGACACAGCTTGGAATCGGAGAGGCATTGGTTTCTGTATTAGACGAGGAAGGTATTCCAACCATAGTGAAGAGATGTACAATTCTTCCACCACAGAGTCAGATGGGAGCTCTGGATGATGAAGTGCGTAAGAATGAAGTGGTAAATAATCTTCTTTATACGAAATATAATCAGGAATATGACCGCGAGTCTGCTTATGAGATATTAGAAAAGAAAGTATGTGCAGAAGCAGAGCAGGCACAGAAAGAAAAAGAAGAAGCTGCGGCAGAGAAGCAGAGACAGAGGGAAGAGGCAGAAGCAGAAAAACTTCGTCAGAAACAGGAAGCAGCAGCGATAAAACAGCAGGAAAGAGAAGCGGCAGCACTGGAAAAACAGAAACAAAAAGAAGCTGCTGCCTTAGAAAAGCAGAAACAGAAGGAAGCGGAAGCGGCAGAACGTAGGATGAAGTCGGCAGTAAAGAGTGTGGCAAGCAGCGCAACTGGAACCATCGGAAGAGAACTTGGTAACCAGATTGGAAATGCCATTGGTGGAAGCTTTGGTAAGAAAATTGGTGGCAATGTAGGTGCTTCTTTGGGAAGAGGACTTTTAAGTACATTGTTTAAGTTGTAGGCGACAATGGTAAAATGGTTATTATCAATAACCCTGATGAATAAAAAACTTAAAAAAACTCTTTTCACGGAGAAAAATTTGTAATAATATAGAAAAGAAGATTTGGGTGACTAGGAATAACCAGCCTGTCTCCGGAACAAAAAAATCAATAAGGATGTAAAAAGGAGAGAAAACGATGAAACAGGATATGATTGTAATTCTTGATTTAGGTAGCACAGAGAATACCGTAATCGCGAGACAGATTCGTGATTTGGGCGTATATAGCGAAATTCACCCACATGACATTACAAAAGAAGAACTTGGTAAGCTTGAAAATGTAAAAGGTATTATCATTAATGGTGGTGAGAATAGAGTTGTAGATGGTGTTACAATTGATGTATTACCAGAAATCTACGAATGTGGAGTTCCAGTAATTTCAGTAGATCATCCAACAGCTAAATGTGCAAAACAGTATGCAGCACTTCCAACAGAAGAGGAAGTAAAAGCATTCTTATTCGAAGAATGTAAAGCAGAAGCAAACTGGAATATGAAGAATTTTATCGAAGACCAGGTAGAATTAGTTCGTCGTCAGGTTGGAGATAAGAAAGTATTACTTGCATTATCCGGTGGTGTAGACTCTTCCGTAGTTGCGGCACTTTTAATCAAAGCAATCGGCAAGCAGTTAGTATGTGTACATGTTAACCATGGTCTTATGAGAAAAGATGAATCTGAAAACGTAGTAGAAGTATTCAGAAACCAGTTAGATGCTAACCTTGTATATGTAGATGCAACAGAACGTTTCTTAGGTAAATTAGAAGGCGTTGCAGATCCGGAAGAAAAGAGAAAAATCATCGGTGGCGCGTTTATCCGCGTATTCGAAGAAGAAGCAAGAAAGTTAGAAGGTATCGATTTCCTTGGACAGGGTACCATTTATCCTGACATTATCGAATCAGGTACTAAGACTGCAAAATGC
>CAZRLE010000248.1:0-1926 GCA_964600705.1 uncultured Lachnoclostridium sp.
ACAAAAATTGGATTCAGATATATTACATCCACTCCAAGATTCTGTAAATAATCCAATTTGTCCATAACACCCTTCAAATCGCCGCCGTAAAACTCACGCACACCCATAGATGCCGGTATTTTCTCCCAGTTATCTACCTTTATGGTGCCTTCGTTAATATAGCAGTATTCATTGGTCTCTACGTCATTGCTTGTATCTCCGTTATAAAAACGGTCTACAAATATCTGATAAAATACCGCACCCTTTGCCCAATCCGGTGTCTTGTAACCTGGTACAATCACAAAATTATAATAAGCATTATTTTCTTTCGAAACACCTCTGTTATTATAATAGCATACCTGATTACCAAGACGGATACGGAAATAATAGTCTACCTGTTTATCCTCTAACTTATACTTAACCTGATAATAATCGAAGTAATCGTCACTGGATTCTTTTTCCATAGGAATCTTTTCGCCGTTTAAAATCACATAAACTCTGTCCGCATTATCTTTACCTGTTCTAAAACGAAGTGTAACTGTTTCGAATGGTTCCGGCTCCATAGGGATGCGGTACTGCTTTGTTCCATCACAAAACAACGCCTCCCGGTCTAACACCGGCGCATTACTGTCTATATACATGCGGATTTTCTGGCTGTCTGACATATTAGCAAATTTCAATGGAATATCGAACATGTTTAAGTTCCTGCCTTTTCTGTGTCTTTTGCCACAGCTTATCAGCTGCGGCTTTCGCGGGCGGTGTCAAATTGAAACACTGGCGTTTCAGCTTGACGCCGCCTTCCGCGTAAGTAAAGTAAAAGAGAGCAGCCATCCGATCTGCTGCTCTCTTTTTGGAGAAGGTATTTTTGTTACTTATGGGGTGTAGCAAAAACTATATAATGTATTGGGGTTTACGCATATTAGTATAGCAATATTTCTCTCTTAAGTGTGCACAAACTTTACAAAATTCACAACTTATTTTTGGTAGTTTTGCCACCCCTGTTTTTTGCCTATTCCAAAATCACTGTGTTTTTCTCTAAATTTCTTCTGTCTGAGCCTCATTTTTTGAAAACAGGGCTTCAAACTCATCTCTGGAAATTCTGTCTTTTTCTAATAAAAGATTTGCACAGTCATGTAATACCTGCAGATTATCTATTAAAATCTGTTTTGCTTTATTATAGCAGTCATCAATGATTGTCTTAACTTCATCATCAATAATTCTTGCCACATTTTCACTATAACTTCTTGTATGTGCCAAATCACGACCGATAAATACTTCATCATCATCGCTGGCATAATTAATCATTCCAACATTTTCTGAGAAACCATATTTCGTAACCATATCTCTGGCTCTCTTAGTTGCCTGTTTGATATCCTGGGATGCTCCGGTTGTGATATCATCAAAGATAATGGACTCTGCAATACGTCCACCAAGTGTTACCATGATATCCTGAAGCATTTTACCCTTAGTCAGATGCATTTCATCGCGCTCTGGAAGAGGCATTGTATAACCAGCCGCTCCGCTTCCTGTTGGAATAACCGAAACTGCATACACTGGTCCCACATCCGGTAAAACATGGAATAAAATCGCATGGCCTGCTTCGTGGTATGCTGTAATTTTCTTATCTTTTTCAGAGATGATACGGCTTCTCTTCTCTGTACCAATACCAACCTTAATAAAGGCTTTGGTGATATCCTCCTGTACAATAAAAGCACGTTCTTCCCTTGCAGCACGAATAGCTGCTTCATTTAAAAGATTCTCTAAATCAGCTCCGGTAAATCCAACCGTTGTCTGAGCAACCTGTTTCATATCTACGTCATCGCCTAATGGCTTATTCTGTGCATGTACTGCAAGAATTTCTTCTCTTCCCTTTGCATCCGGATAGCCAACTGTAATTCTTCTGTCAAAACGTCCCGGACGTAAAATTGCAGGGTCTAAAATGTCAAC
>CAZRLE010000249.1:0-1839 GCA_964600705.1 uncultured Lachnoclostridium sp.
AATTTTTGGCAATAGTTATAAAAATAAATAATGGAGGAGTTGGGGAGACTAAATAAAAGTGTAGGTGAATTAATAGGATGATTTTGAATAGTATGTATAATTAGAGTACATGTTAAAAATGTGAACAGACAGTAAATACATAATATTAAAGGGTTAATTGTTCTACTTGGTGTCGGAATTGCTGTACTCAAAAGTGAAACTATTCTTTTCATTCTTTTCATTTTTGTTGACAAGAATGAAAAGAACGGGTTATGATATGAAAAGAACGAAAAGAATGAATGGAGAATACCGATGGTTTTATGTGAAAATGAAATTACAGAATTAAAAGAAATAGTCGTTGACAGTATAAAAAAAGAAGTTATAGCATTTGCAAATACGAATGGCGGGAAAATATATATAGGTGTTAAGGATAACGGGGAAATAGTTGGGTTAGATAATCCAGATAGTGTAATCCAGCAAATAGGAAATATGATTCGCGACTCCATTAAGCCAGATATTACTATGTTTATTCATTACGATATAATTGCATATGACATGAAAAATATTGTTTGTGTAGATATTCAGAGAGGAACAAATAGACCTTATTATCTATCAAGCAAGGGATTACGTCCAGAAGGTGTTTATGTCAGACAGGGGACTTCTTCTGTACCTACCACAGATACTGCAATCAGACATATGATCAAAGAAACCGATGGGGACAGTTTTGAAGAGATGCGTTCATTAGAACAGGAATTAACATTTGAAGCCTTAGGTGACGAATTTAGTAAAAGAGATTTGACATTTGGGCAAATACAGATGCAAACATTAAAAATGTTATCTCCAGATGGCATATATACTAATCTGGGATTATTGCTTTCTAAACAATGTGTTCATACAATTAAAGTGGCAGTTTTTGAAGGAACCGATCAGACTACGTTTAAAGATCGTAGAGAGTTTTCAGGTTCTTTATTAAGACAACTAAATGAAGTCTATAATTATATAGATATTCATAATCAAATTCATTCCACTTTTGATAAACTACTCCGAATTGATATGCGTGATTATCCAGAAGTGGCTATTCGAGAAGCACTTTTAAATTTATTGGTTCATCGAGACTATTCTTCTAGTGCAAGTGCACTGATTAGTATATATGCAGATAGAATGGAAATGATTTCTATTGGCGGTTTAATGCCAGAAATTGAATTGGATGACATTATGATGGGACTTTCTGTTTGCAGAAATGCAAAGCTTGCTAATATTTTTTACCGCCTACAATTGATTGAAGCTTATGGTACGGGAATGCGAAAAATTATAGGTGCATATTCGAATACAAATCAAACTCCCAAAATTGAAACTACGAGTAATGCATTTAAAATTGTACTTCCAAACTTAAATTACCATTGTCAATCTAAGAACAAAATACCGCAACAATTAACAAATAACAGTAATGAAGAAAAAGTGCTTAAATTATTAGAAACAAAAGGAATCATTACTCGTGCTGAAGTAGAACAATTACTTAATGTAGGAACCGCTACTGCTTTCCGAATATTAAAACATTTAACAACAGCAGGATTGGTTTCACAAGAGGGAAAAGGAAAAAATACAAAGTACAGACTAATTTAAAAACAAAAAATGCCAATCTTGTTCAAATGTCAGGATTGGCACTTTTTATTTTCGCGCCACCTGCGACACCATTTCTCCTAATTCTTACCATTTTCCATGTATCACAACTAAGATTACTTTTTAAGATTGTGTTTTATTTATCTGTTTTATCCAAAATCTTCCTGCTGATTCATGCATATTTTTATCTAATCTTTCCAACTCCTCCACTATTTAGTTTTATAACCATTGCCAAAAATC
>CAZRLE010000250.1:0-1797 GCA_964600705.1 uncultured Lachnoclostridium sp.
CATTGTTCTTCTGTATGTCTCTTAACCATTTCGATTAAGTAATCATGCCTTATATTATCAAATAGTCCCTTGATGTCAAAATCTACTACCCAATCTTTTCTCCAACATCTTTCTCGTAATACTCCTATTGCGTCTATTGCTGATTTATTTGGTCTGTATCCATACGATTTTTCATGGAATATTTTCTCTACATTTGGTTCAAAGTATATCTTTGCCACCATTTGTGCAACTCTGTCTTCAACAGTTGGTATTCCTAAAATTCTAGTACCTCCATTTTTCTTTGGTATTGCTACTGCTTTTACTGGTTTTGGAAAGTATGTTCCTGATGACATTCTATTCCAGATTTTGTATAAATTATCTTTCAAATTTTCTTCAAAATCTGCTATTGTTTGTTCATCAATTCCATATGTTCCTTTATTTGCCTTTACTCTATCAAACGCTATCTTCACTGCTTGTTTTGAAATTTTAAATGGTTTTGTTTCTTCCATAAACTCCTCCTTCTTTCAAAGTTGATTTATTTCTTAAACTAGTAATCTCAAACCCTTCGCTCCATTTCCATTACAGAAACTTCATCACTACTACGGTTCAATCTGCCCCTATGACTACATTGGTACTCTTAATCTTATGGTTCTTCCACTTGATATTCTCCCTTAGCATTAGTCCGTAGGTTCCCATGTTTCATATAAATGCCTATGTTAAGTTCATGCCACCTATGCACCGTCCACCGTTTAGTCAGTAAACAGGTTTCTTCTAAACTTATCCCAATACACACGAGACTATTGGTTTTGATGAAAACTAGACCTTTCGATGCTTTCGTAAGTGGTTCACACATTCGTTCATCTCCTTAACACTCACCTGACAATTTAATATTGCCTTTTCTCTAATGCTCAGTACCATATCGTTTGAATACAGCACCTTAGAGTGGTTTGCAACCTCTACCTGTATAGCGATTGCGGTAGACCTACTACCATCATCTATACAATTACAAATATCATTAAGCTTTTATGCTACATTGATATTTTCATGGCGCACCTCGTGCTTGATCTTCGGTACTTACTCTAATATAAATACCTGCAATTTTCTTTTCTTCTGATGATTGACTCCATAATTCTGACATTTGAAACCTCCTTAAAAACATAAAGTGCTAGAAAGCTTATAGC
This sequence comes from uncultured Lachnoclostridium sp., assembly GCA_964600705.1. GTDB lineage: Bacteria > Bacillota > Clostridia > Lachnospirales > Lachnospiraceae > CAYTGQ01. The sequence continues at coordinate 1,161 of CAZRLE010000250.1, forward strand.
TAACTAACACTTAAAATTTATCTTATTATTTACTTGTATTACTTGCTGATAAAAAGAAAACTTCTAGTATTAGTTGCCACTGATAAAATCTCTTAATCTTGAGAGTGGTATTTTATTTGCTAGATTACCGATATAGAAATACTCATGCTGATTAAATAATAGATATAGCTTTTCTTTAATCAATACACTATGTGGTTCTACATAAGCAATATTAGTTTTTTCAACCATTCTCAAATTACCATTCTTTATCTTTGGTTCACAATTACTAAAAGTGCAAGCCCATTCAATTTTAGAAAGTAATTCTTTTTCTACTGCTAATTTTCTTTTAACTATGCGTATCATATCACAAAAACCTCCTTTTTTCAATGATTTGAGGCTATTTTTATATACTTTTGGTAAAAAAAGTAAAAAAATAAGCCGATTAAATCGACTATATTGTGAATGATATTCATAATTTTGTTTTCATCAAACTCTTTAATATCAAATAGTTTAAAGAGTTCGACGAAAATTCTTTATGGTACCGATGTCCTTTTTTATTATTTTTAAAGCTATTCATAAAGCACCTGCAAAACCTTCAAAAGGTACTCATATGGCATAAATCAAAGCATTATGTCTTACAGATATTTTTCAAGTTACT
>CAZRLE010000251.1:0-1789 GCA_964600705.1 uncultured Lachnoclostridium sp.
TAATTCTTCTGCATCCCATAATCTTGGTACTGGATAAAGTGGATTTGCTTCTTTATCTGCCAAAATAGCAAGTGCAGGAATATCTTCTTCCTTAATTCCTTCTATTTTAGTAGGAATGTTCATAGATGCATTCATCTGTTCTATTTTACAAAGGAATGATTCTGCTGCATCCTTCTTTGATACAGTTCCGTCTACAAGCTTTGTCACATAAGCAAGCTCTGCAAGTCTTTCTGTAACAGAATCGCCAAATGCCCGCAGTACATGTGGCAATAATACCGCATTTGCAAGACCATGAGGTACACTATATTTGCCGCCAAGAGTGTGTGCCACTGCATGAACATATCCCACATAACTCTTCGAAAAAGCAGTTCCTGCTAAATAAGATGCTCTAAGCATGTTTTTTCTTGCTTCCAAATTACTGCCATCTGCATAAACCACTTCCAAATTATTTAAAATTAATGTGATTGCTTCGATTGCAGCTGCCTTCGTGTCTTTTGTCATGGCATTTCCAATATATACTTCAACTGCATGTGTTAGCGCATCCATACCAGTTGTAGAAGTTAAATGTGGTGGCAAGCCTACTGTAACTTCAGGTGCTAATACTGCATAATCCGGAATTAAACAAAAATCATTTACCGGATATTTATAATGTGTCTTTTCATCTGTAATAACTGCCGCTAATGTTGTTTCACTTCCTGTACCTGCTGTTGTAGGAATTGCAATTAATAATGGAATTCTTTTTCTAACTTTAAGAATACCTTTCATCTGGTTTAATGTCTTTTTCGGACGTGCAACTCTAGCACCCAGACCTTTCGCACAATCCATTGGAGAACCGCCGCCAAAAGCAATAATTGCCTGACACTCATTCACCAGATAGATTTCTCTGGCCTTTTCTACATTGGCAACTGTTGGATTGGCTGTTGTTTCATCAAAAACAACACAACGAATGCCTGATTCTTTTAATAATTCCTCTAATACCTTTGTTAATCCAAGCCCTCTGATTCCTTTATCTGTCACAAGGATTACACTGTTTTTTCGTTCCTTCTTTAATGCAGTTACAACCTCTTCCATTCCATTTAAAAGCTTTGGTTCACGGTAAGGTAACACTGGCAAAACACTTCTCATCACCTTTTGATAGCCTCTGCAATATATTTTTTTACTGGTTTTCATTTTATACCTCGCTCTTTTTTTATAATTATTATTTTAGCACAAGTGTAATTTATCGTAGATAGGTTGTCAATGTATCCTGCCTTAAAAGACACAAATTCAGTAAAATACAACAAAAAGATGTCACAAATCGAATTTTTCTTCAACTAGTGACATCTTATTTTCCTTTTAATACTCTTCTTTTATATTAATAATTTTCTTTTCTTACTTCAAAATAAGCCTGTGGATGATTACATACCGGACATACCTTTGGAGCTTCTAAACCAACTACTACATGACCACAGTTACGGCATTCCCACATAGTTACGCCGCTCTTTTTAAATACTTCCATTGCCTCAATATTATGAAGTAATGCACGGTATCTTTCTTCATGCATTTTTTCGATAGCTGCAACCCCTCTAAACTGGGCTGCTAATTCAGGGAATCCTTCTTCCTCTGCATCCTGCGCCATTCTTTCATACATATCAGTCCATTCTGCATTTTCACCTTCTGCTGCATGAAGTAAATTTTCTTCTGTTGTTCCAAGTTCACCTAATGCTTTAAACCATAACTTTGCGTGTTCTTTTTCATTTTCTGCTGTCTGTAAGAAGAGAGCTGCAATCTGTTCATAACCTGCTTTTTT
>CAZRLE010000252.1:0-1769 GCA_964600705.1 uncultured Lachnoclostridium sp.
CCCGTGCTTGGAGGCATATATCCAAAAAAGTAATCCTCAAATCCATCTAAATTATAGATGTTAGTGGCAGAAGTACGACGATAACGGAATAACTTCTCTTTATCATACATTCCATACTCATGAAACTTGCGGACAGCATCCCTTGTATGTACACTGTACTTTACAAACGGAATATCTGCTTTTACCATTTCCTGCATTATTTCAGTTACCTTTTCAAAGAATTCACTGTCTATAACCACATTTCCTTTGATTCTTCCAAAATACCCAGAGCCCAGAGAATAATCAATGGAAACTCGTTCCAAATTTGCTTTCCCGGCAACCTGATAAATGGCCTTCATTAACATCATAGTTACGCCTCTTCGGTATGTATTAAACCCGGACGCATCCTTGGTTGTAATAAAGGTAAGGCTGTCTCCTTCCTCTACCTTTTTATTAAGTTCGCAAAGTCTGCCATTGCGCATAGCAAGAATGATATCATTACCAAACTGGTCTTTCACTCCTTCTGCTAACTGCAAAATGGCAGTTCCTTCCTCACAGCTAATCTGTTTTCCCAATACATCAACTGTAATTCTTCTCATATAGCCACTTCCTTCTTAAAAATACTGTTCCAAAGCTTCTCCTATAAACGAAAGCTCCTCCTGCAGTTCTTTGCATCTTTCTTTTGTTTTCTCTGATTCACTACCGGAAATATCTGCTACTATTTTCTCATAAGAAGCTTTTCCATTTTCTAAAAACTGTTTCAAAACCGGACTCTTGTCATCTAACAGAACTTTACCATAGCGGTAAAATATGTCTTTCTCATAATATTCTGTCTTTCCTACATTCTTTGCCTTTATAGCAACGTAATACTTCTCATCTTCGATGAGCATTTCTTCTTTTTCAATCTGAAAACCAAGCTCATGAATATACTTTCTGACCAGTGCGATTTCTGACTGGGGCTGTAATACCAGTTCCTTCGCTGCCTTTACTACTTCTATACTTTCAGAAAGAATTTTATTCATTAAAAGTCCACCCATTCCACTAATCAAAAGAGTATCCACTTCTCCTGCCTTCAATTCCTTCGCACCATCTGATAATCTTGTTGTAATCTTGTCCTCATATCCAAAGCGCGCAATATTCTCTTTTGCCCGTTCTAACGGTCCTTTATTTACGTCCATTGCAACCGAGCTTACTGCAATCCCATTCTCTACCAGATAGATAGAAGTATGGGCATGGTCACAGCCAATGTCTGCCACCCTGCTTCCCTTTGTTACAAATTCTGCCACAGTTGTAAGTCTATGTGATAACTGCATTTTTACCTTCCTATTCTATTTCTATTCCAAATAATCCCTAAGCTTTCTGCTGCGGCTTGGATGTCTTAATTTACGAAGTGCTTTTGCTTCAATCTGACGAATACGTTCTCTTGTAACGTTAAACTCCTTGCCGACTTCTTCTAAGGTTCTGGCTCTTCCATCATCTAAGCCAAATCGGAGACGAAGTACCTTCTGCTCTCTCTCTGTTAATGTATCCAGGACTTCAAGCAGCTGTTCCTTCAGTAATGTATATGCCGCCGCATCCGCTGGAACAGGAACATTATCATCCTGAATAAAATCACCTAAGTGGCTGTCTTCTTCCTCACCAATTGGTGTTTCCAACGATACCGGCTCTTGGGAAATCTTCTGAATCTCACGTACACGTTCCAGTGGCATATTCATTTTTTCAGCTACTTCCTCAAGGCTTGGTTCTCTTCCAAGTTCCTGTAAGAGCTGTCTTTGTACACGAATCAGCTT
>CAZRLE010000253.1:0-1681 GCA_964600705.1 uncultured Lachnoclostridium sp.
TTGCGGACAAACGGTTTTCAAGACCGCCTCGTTATGACCTCTTCGATACCTCTCCGAACGTTGCTTAGTTATTCTAACACCTCCCGCAGCAAATGTCAATACTTTTTTTAAAACTTTTTTCCATTTTTTTATTTTTCTTTCTAACCCCCTGTTTTACAGGGTTTTCCCTATTCTTTTTCCAGTCGTTATTACAAAAAACTTTCTCCAATCACAATATCTTCCGGTGTAGTTATCTTTATATTGCGATAATCAGCTTCTATTAACTTCACCGGATGTCCGGTCATCTTCTCCACCACCATAGCATCATCCGTAATTCCTGTTTGGTCTCCTGCCATCATTTTTTTATAAGCATCATAAACCAGATTATACTGGAACACCTGGGGCGTCTGCACAAGCCACACTAAGCTTCTGTCTGGAGTCGCCGTTACAAACCGATTGTTATCCACTATTTTAATAGTATCCTTTACTGGCATTCCAGCCACACACGCCTTATACTCTTCTACTTCTTCCAATAATTTACCGATAAGTTCCGGTGTTACGAATGGTCTGGCACCATCATGGATGAAAACATACTCTGTAGTCTCATCCTTATGTTCCTCCGACTGCACACCTTCGCAGGCACGAGACAGAAGTTTCAAGCCCTCATAGACAGAATGATAGCGTTCCTTTCCACCTTCTACAATAGCCGTTACCTTTTTTAAATTATATTTGTCTACAATCTCTTGCTGACAATATTTTATTTCTCCTTCACCCACTACCAGAATTATCTCATCCACACAACTTTCTTCGAATGCCTTCAACGAATAATATAAAACAGGCTTTTCTTTTAGTAAAAGATACTGCTTAGGACGATCTGCCTGCATACGACTTCCTTTGCCTGCTGCCAATACAATTGCCGCTGTCTTCATAGTCTCATTTTCCTTTCCTTATCACTTGCACATGCAGATAAAAGAAAATGCCTGATATTCATCAAGCACTTCCTTCTCTATTCTTATTATCTTTGTCCTATCCTCAAGTTTGGTACCGCATTTAAATCAAGTCCGGCTCTTGCTCCCTTGATGTATTCATAATAGCCTGCCGCACCTATCATAGCTCCATTATCCGTACAGTAAATCGGAGATGGATAGTAAAGGTTTAATCCATTTTCTTCGCAAGCCTTCTTCATCCCTTCACGTAATGCCGAATTAGAGGCTACACCACCAGCCATCGCAACATTGGTAAACCCATACGCCTTCGCTGCTGCAACGGTATGAGTTACCAATACATCAACTACTGCTTCCTGGAAAGATGCTGCCACATCAGCACGATTTATTTCTTCACCTTTCATGTTACAGCCGTTAATGTAATTCAGAACAGCAGATTTTACACCACTGAAACTGAAATCATATTCATTTTCAGCAACTTTTGCACGTGGGAAGGATATCGCATGTTTATTTCCTTCTTTGGCAAGCTTATCAATCTTTGGACCTCCCGGATATCCCAAACCAATGGCTCTCGCAACCTTATCAAAAGCTTCTCCTGCCGCATCATCTCTGGTTCTTCCGACAATTTCATATTCACCATAATCTTTTACAATCACCAAATGCGTATGTCCACCTGATACAATCAGACACAAAAATGGCGGTTCCAGCTCTTTGTTCTCAATATAATTTGCAGAAACATGTCCTTCAATATGATGCAC
>CAZRLE010000254.1:0-1597 GCA_964600705.1 uncultured Lachnoclostridium sp.
CAAATGCACTTACACTCTTACACCAACTCTTAGGTTTCCGTTCCTCAAGGGCAAGCTTTTTGTCGTATTCTGTTGCCTCGCCAATCAAATCCTTAATATTCATAGCATCATCTACTTTCTACTATTTACTACACAATATTTATTATATCTCATATTTCCAATCTAACAAATAGTATTTTAGATATTTTTCCATCTAATAGCTTAGTCATTTATGTTGTTATAGTGCTAAAATTTCTCTTCAGTCCCAAGTGCAATTTCTAATAATTCTGCTGCCACCTGATGATTATAGATTCGCATTAAGTTATCCCAAGCATCCACCTTTCCAAGTAGGTTCATTCCACCGTGCCATACCAATTCATCATCAATAACTGCAAACCGTTCTTCTACTTCGGTCTTTGTTACTACTCTTATTCCCACTTGTTGCATCTCATTAATTAATTCATTGCATACATCGACGCTACCATACACAACTTCCTCTGGGTCAGTAGTAATAACAGTTATCTTAACACTTTTTTCCTGGCGACCTTTGACTAATAATAACAATCTGGCAATCTTATTCTGTCTTATATCCGGACTTGAAATCACAATTGTTTTTTCTGCTTCTACAATGTCTTGCTCGAATTTTTCGGTATAATTGCCAGAATCATATATTGCATTAATCATCTGCTTAGACTGTATATCCCCTGTCCATATAGAAAATCCGGTTCTTTTGTATGTTCTTAATCTTTTAGCATACATTTTATTAAAAAATCTCATGTGCGCATCAACGTAATCATACACATAAACTGCTTCTTTACCCACATAATCACGGTTTAGTCTTCCCACATACTGTTCCAAACGACCTTCAAATGATACAGGCGCGGCAAGCATCAATGCATCAAGTCTTGGAAGGTCAAAACCTTCTCCTATCTTCTGTCCAGTTGCAACCAATATGAGACTTTCTGTTCTAGGCACCTGCTTTAATTTTACCCGGATATCTGCATTTTCCTTATCTGAATTGTCACCATACAAAAGAAATACATGGTCAGCTTCGTCTTTCAGCGTATCATACAAAATTTTTGCATGCTCTTTAAATCTGGTTAGTATAACCGGAGTCTGGTTCTGTGCAATACTTTTCTTCACATCACTTACAATCATCTCATTACGCACCTTACTGGTACTAATCAGACTATATGCTTTATTAATATCATCCTTGCTATCAGCAGTATCAACAACTCTTGTATACCTTGGAACAAAATAATGCCCTATTCCCTGCTCCTGTGCTCTTTCTAACGCCGTAAATCTATGTCGTAGCGGGCCAAGTAACATATAAATAATCTTATCTAAGCAGTCTCCGCGTTTTGGTGTAGCTGAAACTCCATAAACATATTTTGCATTGATTTTCTGCAACAGTTCCATTGATGTATTTGATGCCGCATGATGGCATTCGTCCATAATTACCATTCCGTAGGAATTAATTAATTCATTGAACTTCCCTTTGCTATACATGGAACCAACCATCGCAACATCCACAATACCTGTCAAGGTATTTTTACTACCATGCAGAATACCTACAACACTTTCTCTCTTTTTCTTCCTGCCTGTTTTGGTTTCATAC
>CAZRLE010000255.1:0-1571 GCA_964600705.1 uncultured Lachnoclostridium sp.
AAGGAACGGTGTACGAAACAAGCATTATCGGGGTACAAAAAGGGAAGAAAGGTGAACCGGGAGGATTAGAAGGCGTTATCATTTACAATCGCTATAATGAACTTGGCACTATCGAAGAGAATACAGAAAACGGAATTTACGGTACAATTAAGAACATTAACACGCTGTTTAAAGACCAGGAGCCTATGAAAGTCTGCAAGAAAAATGAAGTAGAACTTGGACCGGCAACCATTCGCTGTACAGTTGACGGAACCGTAGGTGAGTACGACATTAAGATCAAAAATGTAGACCAATATACGGCAGATGAGAATAAAGCCATTATTATTGAGATTGTGGACGAAGAATTGCTGGAACTCACAGGGGGTATTGTGCAAGGTATGTCGGGTAGCCCGATATTACAGAATGGGAAGATTGTGGGTGCGGTGACGCATGTCCTTGTGAATGATCCGACGAGAGGGTATGGGATATTTATAGAGGATATGCTGGAGACTAGAGAATAATAATAAATCGTTCCGTTAATTGGGCAGTAGAGTCGGTAAAGATTTTCTTTTGCCTAAAATGAGTTGTAAATCGATGTGAATTAGGCATTGGCATTAATTAATTAACTTTAATGCCTAAAGTTAATGAGAAATTATATTAATTTAGGCATTGAAAGTAAGAATGCCTTTTCACAACCTAAAAAGGTGAGAATAAACATAAAAATTAGGCAGTTGTGTTGTGTCATCAACCGGACTGCCTAAAAAATTAATGTTAAATAAGTTTTTACTTTAAATATAAGTCAACCAGTTGCATTATTTTTTCAGAATCTATGGGTTGTTTTGAAGTTTCATAAGTGGTAATTAAGTTGATTCCCGGAATGATTCCATAGTAACTGAAACGTTTTAACTTTTGAAAGGTTTTATCGCTATATGAGGGTATATCCATCATGCCAAAGTGCTCCCAATAGATTGTCTGATAAGTAAAGGGATGTAAAATAGTAAAATCAGGATAAAAGGAAGTGCCACCTAGAGTAAGGAGACATTCATATCGATATGGAATGTGATTTGTAAAAAGAGTGTTGGCAATAATGACTTCTGATTTGGAACGTACCAATTCACCTGAAAGGCATTTGTGTTGCAGGTGTTCCGGATGCTGAGGGTTTTTTATGTATTCTTCATTAAGCCAATTACTGTAGTTATCTGAAATGTGTGAAGGTGTGGAAAAAAGTTCAAGAAACGCATCGTCATTTAATAATATCTCTGTCTTTTTGGATGTTGGTTGGTATTTAGATAGAAATGTTTCGATAAGTGTGAGTTCATGAGTTAAATCTTCAAGTAAATAAGCTTCGTATTTTTTGTTCGCCAACTGTACGGCTAACGATTTTTCTTTTTTGGGAATGTAGGTGGAGGATTTCCCATCACTTTTGTACCATTTAGAATAGGGACCTGAATGAGATATGACAAGATGTTCCGGTGGATAAGAGTCTAATTTTTTCTTTTGTTCTGAAATTTGCTTCAGTAATTTTAGTCTTTGTTTTTCTAATTGTTGAATCAAAATAGAATCACCTTTCTTTCTAAGATAATTATTTGGGG
>CAZRLE010000256.1:0-1528 GCA_964600705.1 uncultured Lachnoclostridium sp.
GAATTTCTAGCGCCTTCAATTCTCTTTGGTTCATAACCGTTTTTACCCAAAGTTTCTTCTACGCTGTCTGCTAACGCTGCTACCTGTGAAGAGTTAGTACCATTAGCAATTACAAGATAATCTGCAATAACAGAAATATCTCCAATCTGGATAACTCGAATATCTTCACCTTTTTTGTCTTCCAGTGCTGCATAAGCTAATTTTGCCATATCCTTTGATTCGTTCATGTCTAGTCCTCCTTGTTTTCTGAAAGAAAATGTTCTATGCTTACAGCGATACCTACGCAAGCATAGGGCTTTCCTTCTTATAATATTCATAAGCTTTTACGGTCATCTCATCTATCTCTTTTTGCTGACCATGTGATGTGTTTTTTAAGTAATTCAATGTATTCTCTAATGCCATAAAAACAGCTTTATCAATATCTGTGAATACTGTTTCTCTAATTGCCGCAAGGCCAGGAATCTCTCTCCTTAAAGGCTCTACATAATCTGCAATAAAAATAATCTTCTCAAGCAGACTCATATCAGGCTTGCCGGTTGTATGGTACTTAATGGCTTCGCTAATCTCAGGTTCCATAATTCCATATTTATGCATTGCATAATACGCTCCCAGCTTACCATGAAGAAGATATGGATTTCTATGTTCCAGTTCGGTCATTTCAATACCATATTTATGGCATTCCTCCAGCATAATCTCATCAGAAAGGCACTTTGCACAATCATGAAGTAAGCCTGCAATAGAAGCCATTTCTACATCTACACCATAACGCATGGCAAGGCAAGCAGCTGTATGCTGTACTCCAATTGTATGAGCATATCGTTTCTCTGTCAATACATCTTTCAACTGATTTTGCAATTCTATTATATTATATTTCACTGTCATTGCCTCCTATTCCATACAACTGATTCTGTCTGATATAAGAAACAACGGCCTGTGGCAATAGATGACTCGTGTCTTCACCAGTCCGAAGCATGGCTCTGACATCCTTTGATGCAACAATCACCGGTTCCATCTCGATAAACTGGATATCTGCTCCAAACTTTTCCTCCAACCAAAGCTTTTTCGTCGCATCTTCCTTTGGATTGCTTGGATATCTTGGTGCCGACAAAATATGTGCCATGGAAAGGAGCTTCTCTGCCTCCATCCACGTTTCTATATAAGCCAAAGAATCAGAACCGATAATAAAGTAAAAATAATCCTCCGGATACTTCTTTGCTACTTCCTCTAAAGTATCCTTGGTATAAGTTTTGCCTTCTCGTTCATACTCAAGGGTAGACAAAGAAAAATATGGAATATCTTTGATAGCCTGAATAATCATTTGTGCCCTATGATAGTCTGACATAATTTCACTGTTTTCTTTATGAGGCGGATTTTTCGTTGGCATAAACCACACTTCATCCAATCCAAACTGCTCATAAGCTTTCATAGCCATTGTTACATGACCATTATGAATTGGATTAAAGGTTCCACCCATAATACCAATTTTTCTCATGGAAATATCCTTTCAGGAACGAATTATTTCTTCTTC